>DATDCV010000402.1:0-23714 GCA_036524155.1 Verrucomicrobiia bacterium | reverse complement strand
GCAGAGGAGCAGCTCGGGCCGCTTTTTGAGCGCGGCGACGATCATGTCTGCCGCGCGCCGGCTCATCGCAGAGTAGTTCTCGGCCACATCGAATTTGAGGTTTTCGCTCATGCCGGTAGTTGCTGTCTCAGATGTTGAGGGGGACCGTTGGAGACGCGGGGTCGAGCTTGTACCTCACCCGCAGGGTTTCGTGTTCGAAGCTTGTCGACACGATCCGAAAAGTTCCAATCTCCGAAGTTCTCCGGACGTGCGGCCCAATACAGGGGCAGGCATCGTAATCGCCGACGTGGACGATTCTGACTCGATCGCCCGCATCGGCGGGCAGCCGTTCGAGGTGGTAAGTCCGTTCGGCTTCGGAACGCTTCAGGAACTCCTCAGTCACGACCAAGTCCCGGAGTATGACCTCGTTGACGCGGGACTGGAGTTGCTGTTCTTCCGATGGAGTGAGGCCGCGCGCGAACCGATAGTCGGCCTTGGATTTCTTCTTTTCGATGTGGGTCGTGATGGGTCGGGCACAACCAAACATCTTCATCACGGTGGCCGTGAGGATGTGCTCGGCGGAATGCATCCGAGGGTCGATCGCTTTTTTCTCTTCTTGTTCCGATTCGGCTGGCATAACTCCATGACGCTCCTGTTCAACTCCTCAGCTTACTAATTCGCCCCATCCGGGTCCGGCGGTTGGCCCGGGCGCTTGCGTTTTGTTGAGGACGAGCGCATTCATCATGCCGACGTGCCGTTTCGGAGTCCAGTAAGGACCAATACGCTGTCTCGGTCAAGTATCGCGGCGGCGCGCGTTTTCATGTGCAACAATCCCAGTCGCGCCGCGTGAGGGCACGCGGCCTACAGGTCAATAAAATGCTGGGCGTTTGTTGTAGGCCGCGTGCCCTCACGCGGCGCGAGCAATTATTCCGCTCAGTATAAATGAGCTTGTCTTTCGCCGGGCGGAAGGCGTAATCAGCAGAAAAGCATCAATCAATCACATGAAGACACCTGGGCCAATCAAACCCGAGACAGCAAGCACCATTTCCCGCCGGCAGTTCCTGGTGGGAACCGGCGCGGCAGCAGCGGCGGCGGTGAGCATTGTACCGCGGGAAGTGCTAGGGGGCGCCGGGCGCGTCGCACCGAGCGACAAAATCAACCTGGCGTATATTGGCTGCGGGACGCAAGGGCTGCGGCAACTAATGCCGGCGCTGGAGAAGGCGGAAATCCGGGTCGTCGCCGTGTGCGATCCGAACCGGAAGAGCGATGATTACCCGGAGTGGAGCCGCCATGAAGTGAACGAGAAGGTCCGCAAATTCCTGGACGACCCCGACTGGGCCAAAGACGCGCGGGGCGGTTTGTGCGGGCGGGAAGTGGGGCAGGAAATCGTCAATCGGTTTTACGCGAAACAGGCCAAAGCAGGCCAGGCGACCGCATGCCGCGCTTACGAGGATTTCCGCGAACTCCTCGAAAAGGAGAAGGATTTGGACGCGGTGTACAACATGACTCCCGAGCATTTGCATGGCGTGGTGGTAACGCGCGCGATGCGCAAGGGCAAACATGTGATCACGCACAAACCGATCGCCAATGTCATGAACGAGGTCAGGGTGGTGCGGGACACCGCGCGGTCCTCGGGCGTCGCGACGCAGTTGTTTTGCTCGTCGAACCTGACTTCCACGCCGACGATCGCCGAGTGGATTGCCGCCGGCGCCATCGGGCCGGTGCGCGAAGTTCATAACTGGTCGTCGCGTCCGTTTTGGCCGCAAGGCATGACGGAGCCGCCAGCAGATACTCCGGCGGTGCCGGACGGGTTGAACTGGGATTTGTGGGTCGGGCCGGCGAAGATGCGGCCTTACAACCCGGCCTACACGCACGCGGTGTTCCGCGGCTGGTGCGACTTCGGCACCGGCGCGCTGGGGGACATGGGGCATTACAGTTTCCACCAGATCTTCGAAATTCTGAGACTCGGGTCGCCGACAACAGTCGAAGCAACTCGCAGCCAGTATTGGAAGATCGCGGACTACACCTGGCACAAGCAAACCAACCTGCTGTCGTACCCGCGGGCCTCGCTGATTCGCTGGGAATTTCCGGCCCGGGCGGAATTTCCGCCATTGGCGCTGCACTGGTACGACGGGGGTTTGCGGCCGCCGATGCTCCAGGAGCTGGAAACCGACGGCGAGGCGATGCCGGACGAAGGTATGCTCTTGGTGGGCGACAAGGGTAAAATCCTCGGGGGCTTCATGGGGGACGGCCCGCGGCTGATCCCCAAAGCGCGCATGCAGGCGTTCACTGAACCACCAAAGACGCTGCCGCGGCCGATCGACGAACTGGACCAGTTCATCCGGGCCTGCCGCGGCGGCCAGGAGTCTGATGCCAGCTTCGAAAAAGCCTACCCGTTTGCCGAAACCATCCTGCTGGGCACGATTGCGCTGCGAGTGAACAAGAAGCTGCAGTGGGACGCGGAAAAGTTCGAGTTCGCCAACTCGGCCGAGGCTAACGAGCTGAAGTTCCGGAAGAACCGGGAAGGCTGGGAGCTGTAGGGAAATCCGAAGGCCGAAATCCGATACGCGGGCGGCCAGGTCGAGAGGGGAAAACCGCGGAATACACGGAAACAGAACCAGAAAGGCCAAGCGAAGCTGGCTGCGGCACAAGCGGCCACTTACGTCCACTCCAGTACGTCCGGCATGGCCGAGCTTTGTCCGCCGTGCATCTGAGCCTTGTTTTTTTCCGCATCGCGCCATTATGCTGGGCGCATGAAAACAACTGCCTCCAGCCCGATTCGTCGTCGCCATTTTCTCGCCGCGCTCGGCGGCACGGCTGCGTTCTCAGTTCTCATGGGTCCGGGTGAACCTGTCTTGGCCGAACCGCGCAAAGGTCGAATCAAGCAGGGCGTGTGTCAGGGAGTATTCCGGAATTCGAAGCTGGATTTGGACGGCATGTGTCGCGAGGCGGCGCGGCTGGGCGCCTGGGGCATCGACCTGGTCGGGCCGAAGGATTTCCCGGTCCTCAAGAAACACGGCCTGATACCCACGATGGTTCCGGGCGGCAGCGGCATCAAGAGCGGCATCAACGACAAGAAGAACCACGCCGAGACTGACCGCAAAATGCGCGACGCAATTAAGGCCGCGGCGGAGGCCGGCGCGCCGAACGTGATCGTGCTGGCCGGCGACCGGCAGGGCCTTTCCGACGAGGAAGGGCTCGCGAACTGTGCGGCGTTTCTTAACAACATCAAAGGCTACGCAGAAGAACAGGGGGTAACGCTGTGCATGGAACTGCTGAACAGCAAAGTCAATCATCCGGGTTACATGTGCGACCACACTGCCTGGGGTGTCGAGCTATGCAAGCAAGTCAATTCTCCGCGGGTAAAACTGCTTTATGATATCTACCACATGCAGATCATGGAGGGCGACATCATCCGCACGGTTCAGCAGAACATAAAATTCATCGGGCATTTTCATACTGCTGGAAATCCCGGCCGGCACGAATTTGACGAGACGCAGGAACTGAGCTACCCCGCCATCTGCAAAGCGATCGCGGACGCCGGCTTCCAGGGCTATCTGTCCCATGAATACACGCCGACCAAAGAGCCGTTGGAGACCCTCGACAAAATGATGCGCCTCTGCGAGGTCTGAGTTCGGCTCGTGGAAAAGAACGGACACGTTGCGTGAAGACGAACCGGCGCTGGAAGCACTTCTCAGGATCTGATGTCGCGTAAGACAGGCATCTTGCCTGTCTCCATAGTAATCCTCGAAACTTACATGCTTCAATTGGTCTCGACTTTCGCGCGAAGCAGCCTGCCGCCCCGCCCTCGATAGGCCACAAAAAAGTAAGCAAACACACCTGCCACCACCACCGCCAGCCCTCCCCAAAACAGAGTCCAGCGCGGATTTCCTTCACCGGTGCACGCTCCGAGCCAGAGCCCGGTGCCCACGTAGCCGATCAGGTTTCCCACGCCGCTGTTCATCAGCGACATGAGCGCCTGCGCGCGTGCACGCCAGGCCTGGTCCACACGCTCGTTGAGGTAAATCTGCGCCGTGATGTAGAACAGCGTGAAGGACAGGCCGTGGAGCGTGACGCCCGATAAGAGGCCGAATCGGCCGTTCGAGGCGCAAAGCGCGTAGCGCAAGCCCCCGACCGCCAGACCACCCGCGAAGATCCACTTGAGCCGCCATTGGGCGAACAGGCCCGCGAGCGCGAACATCGCCAGCACTTCGGTCACCTGGCCGAGCGACATCCACGCCGAAGTGCGCTCGAATCCAAGCTGTTTGAGGTGTTGCGGAGCGAAGGGATAGAAGGCGGCCAGCGGAATGCTGAATAGTGCAGTCGTCAGGAACACGACGCGGTGGTCGGGATTTTTGAGCAGCACCAGCGCGTCCCAGCCCATTCGTTCGCGAAAAGTCACCTGGCCGGTCGAGGGCGGCGGTTCGACGCTCGGCAGCAGATGCGTGAAGCCCGCCAGGGCCAGCCAGACCAGCGCCCCGCTGTATCCGGACCAGGGAGAGGCATCGGCCCCGACGGCGCTGATCAGCCAGCAACCGCACATCCAGCCGAACGTCGCCGCGGCGCGGATCGGGCCAAACTGCCGCTGCGCGTCATGGAGTCGCGAGAAGACAATCGTCGTCGAAATGCTGCTCGTGGGGGCGGCGCAGACGGCGTAAAGCTGCGTTAGGGCCAGCACCACCCCCGCGGGCCAACCGCGGCCGATGCTCCAGCTTCCCAGAGCCATCGTGACGGCACTGGCGCACGCCAGCCAGCGCAACACCCGCACGGGTGAGGCGTGGCGATCCGCCATCGCGCCGAAAATGAGCGGCGAGACGAACGCCGCCACCGCGGAAGTCGCATAAGCATAAGGCCGCAGCCCGGAAAGACCGTGCGCGGACAGAACCCGGGTGAGCGGCACCATCCACATCCCCGTCGCCATCGACTGGAAAAAGAATAGCACCGCCAGCTCGCCGTATTCCGTCCGGTACCCGACTGCCTTTCGCACCCGGTAAGAACGCCTGATGGTCGAAAAAATGCAAGACTTTCAGCCGGCCCTGCTTTTTCAAGACTTGCGTTTCACTTATTGCCTGTGGCACAGTGCCCGGGTCAGGCAACGCAAGTTGCACCGGTTGAACTAACCGGTCCCGGACTGCGCGCACAGATGCCTCGGTGTCCCCAAAACAGGCGGTGCGCGCGCGAGGCTTGATCCGTGGAGGTTTCTTGGTAACGGCTGGGTAGCTCAGTTGGTAGAGCAGAGGACTGAAAATCCTTGTGTCGGCGGTTCAATTCCGCCCCCAGCCACCATTTCAATGATCCAGCTGTAAATCAGGCACAATCCCTCACCCTGGCACCCTCATCTTCGGCCCGCGTTGTGCCCTGGAAAAGGCAAGTGGGACGTGAGTCCCAGTGTCTCCCGGGAACTCCCCGGCCTTATTGGGCTCACACTTGGACCACAGTCGCGTTTGACTGTGGGTAAAAACACAAAAAGAAAACAGAAACACGAAAATGAAAACATCGCATATGAAATTGGGCGCCGCCGCGCTGGTCTGCACCGCAGCCGCGTTCGGGGCGCAAGCCGCTACCGACAATCGCGCGCCCGAAGTCCCGCCCGAAATCGCAGTGGACGACGGCAACCAGGTACACTTCCACGGCTACGCCATAGGCGTTCAGATCTACACCTGGAATGGTACCGACTGGGGGAATGCCGTGCCCCGTGCCACGTTGTTCGATGACGACGGCAACGTCGTGATAAGCCATTTCGGGACTCCCAATGGCCCGGCGTGGCTAAGCAACAGTGGCAGCGAGGTAGTGGGGAAATTACCGCCGAAAAAAGTCACGCCGGACGTCACCGCCATCCCGTGGCTGTTGCTGGCGGCAATTCCGGACCTCACTCACGGCCCTGGCGTCCTCGCCGACACCAGCTTCATCCATCGCGTGCACACGGTCGGCGGCATAGCGCCGAAGGACGCCGGCACCGTGGTTGGGCAGGTTGCCGAAGTGCCCTATAACGCCGATTACTACTTCTACCGCCCGTCGAACAACTGATCCGGCGCAAATACCCCGGTCGAGGCTGTGCAGCTTCGACCGGGAAGCGCAACGAACGGTAATTCCTGAAACCAACAACCAGTAGCAACGAAGGAAAGCCACGATCTGGCTTCGGCTTTTTTTACAGAATGCCCTCAGAGCTAACGGTGTCGCCGAACCCAAGCCACCCCGGCGGGGCTTTAAAATCGGCGTTGTCTCCGATCGCCGCCGGGGCGCAGTTCCGGTTCTGGCGCACCGCTTAGCCACGAACCAACCCTTTTGACCCAAACGCCCAGAGAAGGCGGCCGCGCCACGGCAAAGAGTGCGCACTCCAAAACCAACGTGATTAGCAGCACTTCTGGACTCATTTGAATCACTCACCTGTTGCTTGTGCCGAGCCCGCCACCGGCTTCATGCTGAGATCCTACGGCCTTCCGAAAATTGCTGCAATTCCATCCATTACGGAGCGAGCCCCTGGGGATTCCCTCGGGCTCTTTTTGGGGCATCCGTTTTGCCCTGCCCGGGTTCAACACGAAAAAGGCCGCAGCCGAACGGTACGGATCGCATATCCGTATTCAATCGGATTGAGAGGACGCTCTAAATCTGCTACGTAATCACCCTAAGATGGTGAGACTTTCTATTGGGCCGTCACCAGCTACGCGGTGGTTAAGTCGACGCGGGTAATAGACGTCGTAGGGCTTATGCCAACAAGCAGACTGGGGATGAATAGTTACGGGACAAACGGGTGTTACTGAATGGTGGGCGCTATGCTTAGCCTCCGCCTCAAAGGGAAATTGGGGAGCGACCGCATCGCGGGCAACCTGACGACGCTCAGTGTGAGCTGGCTGAACAAGCAGCTCAAAGCGGTGGCCGTTCATCGCGGCAAGGTCACCGGCACCTGGGAACGCCCGGCCGGCGAGACGGACGCCGCAGGCGATTTCGAGGCGTTCATCCGCGACGCGGTGCGCGAAACCAACTACCGCGGCGGCAGCGTCTCACTGGTGCTGGCCCACCCGCGCCTGGTGCAGCACATGGTTGATGTCCCCCCGGTCAAGAGCGCCGCGCTCAACAAGGTCATCCAGCGCCAGGCCTCGCAGCAGAAGTTCTTTTCCGGCGAGGCCGCTTACGCCAGCCAAATGCTGGCCTCGACCAAAGCCAGCCCGCGCGTGCTGCTGCACCTGCTGCCGCGCCTGGTGCTGAACCAGTTCATGCTCGCTTGCCGGCGCAACGATCTGCACCTGGTCTCCGTGCTGCCCGCCTCGGTTGCGCTCCAGCGCCAGATTCATGCCTTGTCGCTCCAACGGAGCGACGTCGTCATGCTCGCCGCCGAAACCGCCGGCTCGACCACCGTCGTCGTCTGCGACGGCGACGGCCGGTTGCTGCTGGCCCGCACACTCCAGGGCACCTGGAACGATGACGCTGCCAGGCTGGCTCTTGATCTGAACCGCACGGTGCTGTTCGTCAGCCAGCAGTTCAGCGTCAACGTCAACCGCGGCCTTTTCCTCTTCGGCGCGGGCGCCGCCGAGCAGGCGGCCGTCATCCAGGGCCACGTCCAGCTCCCGGTCAACGTCAGCCCCGTCCCCTGCGAGCCGTTCTATTGGGCCACCGAAGCTCTCAAGGTCCGGCCCGAAACCGCCCCGAATTTCCAGACGCCCGAGCTGCAGAAAGCGCCGCAGCGCCGCGTCTTCGCGAAAGTGGTGGCCGCAGCGGCGATGCTGTTGATGGCGGCGTCCATCGCGCTGACGGCCTATTCGCTCGTTCAGAGCCGGCGCGAGCGCGCCACCCTCTCGAGCTTCAACAAGCAGATCGCCCAAATGGAAGATCGCCAAAAGGAGTTCGAGAACCTCGACGCCGAGCTGCAGCGCAAACAGCAGGCCATTCACATAGTCGACGCGGACCGCCCGCCGCCCAAGCCGGCCTGGCTGCTCGCGTACCTCGGCCAGGCCGTCCCGCCCGACCTGGTGGTGACCAATTTCAGCGTCAAACGCGAGAGCGATTATTACCGCGTCAAACTCGCCGGCACCTACCAGGCCGCCACCGTCACTCCAGATGCTCCACCCGTCGCCGAGTCCATCGAGACCCTCAAAACCGCGCTGTCCGGCAGCCCCTTCCACATGCGCATCCTCGAGACGGACGCCACCGGCAAGCTCGTCGCCAAGGACACCCCAGCGCCCAAGCCCGTTCCCGGCGTGCGCGTGCCGTTGAAGGACTTGATCAATAAGAACCTCCCCGGCGGCCTCGCGGGGAAGCTCGACCCTAAACGGAACCAGCGGCGTGAGGCAATCGATCATTTCCTGATCGAGGGGGTGGTCAGATGAAACCCGAAACCCGAAACCCGAAATCCCAAAGAGAAACACGAACCAGCATGAATTGACACGAATGGACTCAAGCACCGATGGACACCGATGAAGACGGATGTAGAACCCAACCCCTACGGGAACGAAATCGCAGAATACGGGAATTACGCGGAACAACGAGAACTCAGTTCTGCGGTTTTCCGCGTCTTTCGCGTCCTCCGCGGTTTGTTGTCTATCTCGCTTTCTCTGCGCTCTTTTGCGGCTCACGGCGGCGGCGTTCGGATTTCGGGCTTCGGATTTCTTTCGGACTTCGGATCTCGGATTTCGGATTTATCGGCGGTGGGGGTGGTCAGATGAACAAACCCGGCGAACCCCCATCCGGCCCGCTCAAATACAAGGTCGCCACCCCGACGGAGGCGTCAGCCCCCAAGATGATCCGTCTGCCGCCCCCCAAGAAAGTGGTGGCCAGTCACGGGACCGCGCTGTTCCGCATCGGAATTGTGCTGGTGATGCTGCTTTCCATCGCGGTCGCCTATTGGAGCTTCTTTCAGCACCTGCTGCCGCTGCAAAAGGAATCCCGCTCGATGGTAACCAGGGTCTCGCAGATGTCCGAAAAGACCGACGAGATGGGGCAGCGTTGGACCGCCGAGCAGGTCCGGCAAATCCGCGAGCGCTACCGCGAGGTCTGCGGCCGGCTCTTCGCCAACCAGGCCGCCCTCGAAGCCTGGTTGCGCCAGATCCATGCCGACGCCACCCCGCTGGCCCTCGACATCAAGGTCGGGTTCGGCCAGGGCTCGGATCAGGAACTCCAGGATCTATTCACCAACACCTCCGCGGTCAGCCCGGCGTCGTTCTCGCTCGAGGTGGTGCCCCAGCAGATTCAACCCGGCGACAAACTCGAAAACACAACGCCTTACCAGCGCATCCTGGCGTTCGCCCGGCAGCTTGCCGCTCACGGCAAGCGGGCGGATCTAGCCGAACTGCACGTCACCGGCGGCGTCGGCTCGGTCCAGCGCGCGATCCTGGTGTTCAATCTCTGGCTCGGCGACCTCGGCGGCGACACCACCGCCCTGGCCGAGGCCAACACAACGAACGTGAACGAAATGGCCAAATGACCCGAAATCCGAAAACTGAACGGGACGCGATTACGGAACACGGACGGGGTACGCAATCACCGGCCAAGTCCCCCTCACCCCGGCCCTCTCCCAAAGGGAGAGGGAGGTCCGAATATCCGTCTCGATGCCCCGCCAACTCGCGTATCCGGCAGGACCGCCTTTTCGGTTTTCGGTTTTCGGATTTCGGATTTCTTTCGGATTTCGGATTTCGGATTTCGGATTTCACCCCATGCTGCGCAATCCCATAGTCGTTGGCGTGCTGGTCGTAATCGCCGTGGTGACGCTCCTGTACCAGGTTTTTGGCAGCCGGCTCAGCGGCGTAAAGAAGGTCGTCGCCACCCAGGCCGCTGTGCCCGCCGACATCGCGGCCGCAGCCGGTGGCGTCGCGCCGGCGCGGGCACAGATGGCAGCCAAGCAGCCCGTCAAACCGGTCGCCGCGCCGAAGCAGAAAATACCCAAACCCCCGCCGATCCGCGCGGCCACCTACACCAACCTCGAAGAAGCGTTGATGCCGCGCCTGGTGGTCGAAGCGGCCGTGGTCGAGCGGAAATTCGAATCATGGGTCACCTCGCCGCTGCGCGATCCGTTCCTGTTGCTGCCGCCGGTAGTCGCGAACCCGGGGCTGCTCACTGACGAGACGAATTCACCCGTGAAGACTTGGACGCTGAACGCGATCTGGAACCAGACCGGCAGCCGACTCGCCGTCATCAATGACCGCGTCTGCGCTGTCGGCGATGTCCTCGTCGAAGGCTACAAGCTGATCCGTATCGAGCGAGACGAAGTATGGTTCCAGGGCCCGTACCAGAATGAGCGGCTGGGTTTCGCCGAACCGAAAAGCGCCAGTGCGACGCCCGCCAGGCCGCTGACGAAACGCCCCGGGAGGAAGATGTGAGGGGAACTCCGAAAACCGAAAGCGCCAGTCGTCAGTGCGGCAGTGCCCGCTTCGACGCTTCAACGCTTCAACGCTTCAACGCTTTAACGCTTCCACGCTTCCACGCTTCAACGCCTTACGCACAACCGAGCCACCATTGCGACACTCATGAGAACTAACTACCTGGAAACGGGCCTGCTGCTGTGTGCCGCGCTCTGCCTGGCCGCTACGGCCGCCGGCGCCGCGACAAAATCAAAAGCACCCGTATACAGCGATATTCCCGGAGTGACCAGGCCGCTGCCACCGCAGGGCCTGCGTTTTGCCTTCTCCCCGGCCGCCGCCCAGGACTCCGCGCCGTCACAACCTGTCCAGGCGGAGCAACCGGCCCCAACGCAGCCCGCCCAACCGGCGACACAGGAATCGTCCGCCGCCAATGCCCCGGCAACAGCCGGCAGCGTGGAGGACGTCGCCAAAGGCAAAACGCTTTATTCGTTTCAGGCGACCGACGCGGAGCTGAAGACGGCCCTGGCCACGTTCGCCCGCGCTAACAACCTCAACATCGTCCCGGACAACGAAGTCACCGGCAGCGTGACACTCGATGTGCGGGATTTGCCGTTGGACCAGATCATGCGCGCGTTGCTCGAAGCCAATGATTGCGTTTGGCAGCACGAGCGCGGCCTCATCCGCGTGCGCAACTCCGAAACCCGGACGTTCAACATCGATTACCTGCGGCTGTCACGCAAAGGCATGGGCCAGAACTCGGCCATGCTGGGCTCCGGCAGCGGCGGCGGCGGTATGGGTGGCGGTGGTATGGGCGGCGGTGGCATGGGTGGCGGCGGTATGGGCGGTGGCGGCATGGGCGGTGGCGGCGGTGGCATGGGCGGCGGAGGCGGGAACGTTTTCGGCTCCGGCAGTTCAGCCGTCCACGTCACGGCCGACAACCAGATCGATTTCTGGAAGGAACTCACCGACGAGCTGGGCACCTTGCTCACGCCGGCCGGCAAAGCGTCGCTCGCGATGAACAAAACCGCGGGCATCATCCAGATCACCGACCGGCCCTCGGCGCTGAAGCGGGCTGAGGATTACCTCAAAGGCGTCCATCGCAGCATCCACCGCCAGGTCGAAATCGAGGCGAAGCTCTACGATGTCACGCTGAGCGACCAGTTCCAGTTCGGGATCGATTGGGTCCACCTCGCTGAGGCCTACGGCGGCACCCTCGGTTTCGGTGGCGCGACGCTGCCCGTCGCCACTGGCGGCAGCCAGCTCGGCGACTCCGCTCTCGGCGGAATTAATCGTTTCGACAATATCGGGACCCAACTTTCAACCGTGCCGGGCCTGAACGGCTCCACGCTCGTCTTCAGGAACTTCAACACCGCCGCGGCCGTCAACGCCCTCAAGCAGCAGGGCAACGTCGAAGTGATCTCGACCCCGCGCATCCGGACCATGAACAACCAGACCGCGCTGATCAAGGTCGGCGAAGAAGTGCCGTTCTTCAACACCAGCACCTCCTTCCAGGCGGGTACCACCGTTGGCACCACCATTCCCCTTCAGGAAACGACGGTCACTTCTTTCACCATCGGCACGATCCTCTCGATCACCCCCCAAATCTCGGATGACAACTGGGTATCGCTCGACATCTCGCCGGTGCTGACCAAGCTCAATAAGGTTTCGACGTTTTCCAGCAGCGGCGGCAGTGGCGGTGGTGGTGGCGGCGGCGGCGGTTCCTCCGGAGCAACCGCCCCGGACCTCGACACCAAGCAGGCCTCCACTCTCGTACGCGTTCAGGACGGCACCACTGTCGTTATGGGCGGCCTCATCCAAACCACGGTGGCCAAGAACCGCACCAAAATCCCGCTCCTGGGCGATATCCCCCTCCTGGGCAAACTGTTCACCGGCACCTTCGACTTTAAAGAGCGAAAGGAACTGGTCATCTTTGTCACGCCGCGCATTATCAAGGACGGCGCCGAGCCGCCGTTGCCCAAGGTGCCGGAGCACCCAGAAATGTCGTTCAAACCGTAATCATCCCCATGCACCCTCCGTATTAGTTCGGATTGAATAGAATCGCCGATTTTGATAGGGGTACGGGGCGCTACTTGTTCCCCTAGCAAATAACAAAAACATAAAACAAATCGTAGCAAAACAAGGAAAGTAAATGAAAATCAGAGTACTAAGAAATAGTCACAAGGGCTTCACCCTGATCGAAATGATCGGTGTGCTCGCCGTCATCGCCATCCTGGCGGCTGTCCTCATTCCAAAGGTGTTTGAGGCAATTAACAGTTCGCGCGTCAACAACGCCGCGATGTCGTGCCAAACCATGAAGACGGCTATCATTGACCACTACGCAAAGTATAACACGCTACTCTGGGACGGCGGTGCGGCGACGCCGGCCGCAATCACTCTCACTGCCGGAGCTTACAACAACTACGATAAGCTCCTTTTGGGCGAACAGTTAGTGGACAAAGCACTCGCGACGAAAATCTCAGATCCGACAGACGTGGGCACGAAGGGTGCCGCCGCAGTGACTGGCACTAGGGTCGACCTCCTGGACATGCCAGCCGCAACCATCACCGTTGGGGCAACCGTGGTCGTGGCTTCAGAGAGTCCGACGTTTGATCTGGATGGAACGGGTGGTAATGACGTCACGGGCTCTCTCTGCTCGATTGCCGTTCTCCCGAATGTTGCCATCGCTGATGCCAGGGATCTCAGCGCCCGCATTGATGGCGACCAGTTGAGTAATGCCCCCGGGGTGACGACGGAGGATCTGGTGGGTAGGGTGAAGTACGCCACGGCCGACGCTGGCTCCACGACCGTCTACGTCTATCTCACGCACCGCTAAACGGAGAAGCGGGGTTCAGTTCATAGTTAAATCCGTTTTAGAGCGGGGGCGGTAGGAGCCAGTCCTCCACCGCCCTCGTCCTCGAAATATCAGGCAGAGAGACACCCAAGGAGAAGAGTCGGGGAAATGTTTGGAATCGTTAGCGCGCCAGATAAGCTCATGAGTCCGCAAGCATCCAGGATGCCATTAGGCGAGCAGTTGGTGGCGGCGGGGCTGTTGACGCAAGTGCAGCTTGACCTGGCGCACCGAGAGGAGCAGCGGCATGGCGGCCAGCTCATCCATATCGTCGCGCAGCTCGGGTTTGTCAGCCCCGAGAAGCTGGCTGAGTTCCTGGCGCGGCAGGCCGGAACGAAGGCGGTGAACCTGAACCGGGTGTCGGTGGACCAGGCCGTCCTGTCGCTCATCCCGGAGGAGGTCAGCCGGATGTGCCTGGCGATGCCGATTTCGCGCAACAACGGCACCCTCACCGTCGCCCTGGCCGACCCGTTTAATGTCACCGCTGTCGATACCCTCCAGCAGGTCTCGGGTTGCGCCATCGAGGTGGTGACCGCGCCCGAGCGCGACATTCTCAATTGCCTCGATCTGTATTATCATGCCGGGGAGAGCCTGAGCGACACCATCGACCAGGTGCTCGACCTGAAGGAGAAGCAGGAAGCCGTCCCGCTCGATGAGCTGCTGGGGCGGATGGCCAACCAGGAGGAAGACGCGCCCGTCATCCGCGTCGTGCGCCAGATCATCACCCGCGCCGTCAATAGCGGCGCGAGCGACATCCATTTTGAGCCCGAGGAGCGCCTGATGCGGGTGCGCACGCGGATCGACGGCGTGCTGTTCCAGGACGTGCTGGTCCCCAAGGCGATGCAATCGGCCGTCGTCACGCGCATGAAGATCCTGGCCGACCTTGATTTGGCGGAGACCCGCGTGCCGCAGGACGGGCGGGCGACGATCATCGTCGGCGGCCGCCAGGTGAACCTGCGCGTGTCGAGCCTGCCCACCAATCACGGCGAGAATATCGTCGCGCGGATCCTCGATCCGAGCGGCCAGATTCTGAGCTTTCCGATCCTGGGGCTGCGGCCGGAACTGGAAGCGCAGTTCCGGAAGGTGATCAACGAGCCCTACGGTGTCGTGCTGGTGACCGGGCCAACCGGCAGCGGCAAAACCACGACGCTTTATACCGTGTTGCAGGAAGTCAGCACCATGGAGGTCAGCACCTTCACGCTCGAAGATCCCATCGAGTACAAGATGCCGCTGGTGCGGCAGACGCAGATCCACGAAGAGATCGGTCTCACCTTCAGCGGCGGCCTGCGCTCCTTGCTGCGCCAAGACCCCGACATCATCCTCGTCGGCGAAACCCGCGACACCGAGACGGCGCAATTGATGGTCCGCGCCGCGCTCACCGGCCACTTGGTCTTCTCGACATTGCACACCAACGACGCCCCCGGCGCGATCCCCCGTCTGCTCGACATGGGCGTGGACGCGTTCTTGCTCCCGGCCAGTTTGCTGGCCGTGCTTGGGCAACGGCTCGTGCGCAAAGTTTGTGTCAATTGCCGCGAGGAGGTCAAAGAGCCCGAGGCGGTCTTCGAAAAGCTGGGCATCGGTGTGCCGGCGGGTGTGAAAAAGCTGCAGCTTTGGCAGGGCGTCGGCTGTCCCGCGTGCAAGAAAACCGGTTACAAAGGCCGGGTGGGCATTTACGAGCTGATGATCCTCGATGAGCGCTACCACGACCCGATTTTGCATCGCGCCGGCGCCCCCGAGTTCCTCCGCCTGGCCCTCGAGAAAGGCATGCGCACCATGTTCGACGACGGCCTCCTCAAAGCCATCGACGGGCTGACCACCATCGAGGAGCTGTTGCGCGTCACACGACTATCGCAGAAATGAAACACTGAGAGATAAGGCAAGAAAATGGGGGCAAAAAGATGAACAGAAAAAGGCCGGAGAACCACGCCAAGGCAGATAGGACGCAAACTGCCGCGGCCTTTCCATTTCTGTTCTGTCTATCTTCATCTTTTTGCCCCCATTTTTTTGCCTCCTTCTGAACCGTGCCCCTTTACCAATACCACGCCATCAACAAGTCCGGCCGGAACACCACCGGCAGCCTCGCCGCGCCCGACGAGTCGTCGCTCGACCAGAAGCTGCGCGACGCCGGCCTATGGCTGACCGAGGCCCGCGTCGAGGCGAACAAAACGCAGGCCGCGAGCACCAGCACCTCGCGTGTGCGGCTGTCCAAGCTGCGCGGCGGCAAAGGCCGGCGCGAGCTAATCGAGTTCTGCACCCTGATGAACTTCCAAATCCGGGCGGGGGTGACGGTGGTGCGCGCGCTCGATGTTGTCGCCCACGACTGCAAGAATCCCAAGTTCCGCGAGGTGCTGCTCGATATGCAAAAGCAGATCGAGGGCGGCCTGACGATACACGAGACACTGGCGCTTTACCCTCAGATCTTCCCGCTGCACTTCGTCAGCGTCATCCGCGCGGGCGAGGGCAGCAGCAAGCTGCCCGAGGCCTTCGAGGACCTCCGCGATTACATGGAATGGATCGACCAGATGCTGGCCCAGGTCCGCCAGGCCACGCTCTATCCCGCCGTCGTGTCGATCGTCATCCTCTGCTTTGCGGTGTTCCTGTTCACCTTCATCGTCCCGGTCTTTGCCAAACTGCTCACCAGCTTAAAACTCGACCTGCCGCTGATCACCAAAATCGTTTTCGGCCTGGGCGACTTCTTCCACAATTATTGGTATGTCTGGATTATCGTCATACCGAGCGTCATCATTGCCGTTCCGCTGCTCAAGAAACACTCCCCGGCCTTCCTGCTGGCGTGGGACCGCTGGAAGTTGCACTATCCCATCTTCGGAGAGCTGAACCTGATGCTTTGTCTGTCGCGCTTTACCCACAACTTTTCCATCCTCTACAGTTCCGGTATGCCTATTGTCCAGGCCTTCGAGGCCTGCCAATCCGGCCTGATCGCCAACAAAGTGGTCGAGAACGCTGTGGCTGCCGTCCAGGAGGAAGTCAAGGCCGGCAGCACCATCAGCGAAGCGATGCACCGCCAGCCGATCTTCCCCGGCCTGCTCGTCCGCATGATCTCGGTCGGCGAACTCAGCGGCAACCTCGACAAGGCGCTGGATAATGTGTCGGACTACTACAACGACGTCATCCCGCGCCGCATCAAGGCAGTCTTCGCTGTAGCTGAGCCGATGTTAATGGTGATCCTGATCTTCATCGTCGGCTGCGTCGCCCTCGCGATCTATTTGCCCATCATCTCGTTGATGGGAGCGATCAAGTAATCCGAACGATCGACAGAGCCGGAGGCCACCGGGGCAATCCGAAGGATTGACAGACAGTAGCCGGAGGTCGCCGGGGGTTTTGCAGGGCGGCGACCTCCGGTAGGCCAGCGCAAATATCCCCGCCACCCCGAAGGCGGTGGCAGAAATGGTCCTTGGCAAAACCTCGGGTACGAACAACGATCATCCCCGTACTAAACGAGGTATTGAGGATCGTAAGCGACACCGTTTCGATCGAGCAGATGCCTCAGCTCGTCTAGAAACGACCGCTTGGCATGGTGGGCCTCCTGAGCGGCAATATACCGGCGCACGGCCCCAAGGTGGGTCGAACTCACGGTGAACACGGCATAACCTTCTTGCCATGCAAATCGTGGGTCCCAGTTTTCAGCGACCCAAATGGAGGAGGCTTTCTTGAGCTCCCGGGTAAGTTCGGCAGGCGCGTGCCTGGTCCGCAGACTCGCCAGCAGGTGGACATGGTCCTCAACGCCACCGATACCCTCGGGGACACCGCCCAACCCGCGCACGGTGCCTCCGAGGTACTCGTGGGCTCGCGCTCGCCATTCAGGCCGCAGCAGTGGCCGACGCTCTTTAGTACTGAAAACAATATGGTAGTGGAGACTGTAAAAGGTGCTGCCCATGGCCACATTTCTGCCATCGCCCTTCATCGGTGGCCAGATCATTCTGGCATCCACCCAGGATGCGATTGACCTCGGGGCGCGTTTCCCGGTGGTCGTTCGCCCCTGATTCCCCCGAACGACGCACCGGCTACTGTCTGCCAACCCTTCGGGTTGTGGACCTCGGCGCTGGTTTTCCGCCGCACGTCCAATCCGAAGGATTGGCAGACAGTAGCCGGAGGTCGCCGGGGGGTTTTCAGGGCGGCGACCTCCGGTAGACCAACGAAAATATCCCCGCCACCCCGAAGGTGGTGGTAGAAATGGCCCTGGACGAAATCCCGGTACGAACAACGATCAGCGCGGAGATGAGGTTTGGACGAACGCCCCGCGATGGTTTTGTTTGCGCGCTGTTCCGAAATAATACGGAGGCTGTTGCGTATAAATCGGACTATGCAGGGCATGCGGTCCGCTCTACGATGCACCAACAACGCGCGGCCGAGGTATTGTGTTCTTCAACTATGAACCGACACAAGAAGGGAAAGGGCTGTAACCCAGCGGACCCGAAAACCCCGATAGCATCATTTTATCGCAAACCGGAATTCCTGCCAGTGCGCAGGGTGCGCCTTCCCAAACGCTGAAACGCTGAAATGAGATCCGGCTTCAACCGCAACGAACGCCCGGGAACGGGCGCGTTCTCGGCGATCGAACTGATCGGCGTGCTCGCGGTTCTCGCGATCGTGGCCGCCGTGGCGGTGCCGCCGGTCATCCGGCAGATGGATATGGCGGCGACCGTGAAAGAGGGCCATGACATGGTCGGGATCAGCAATGCGATCGCGCTACAGATCCTGAGCAAGCAGATCATCCCCACTGAGGCTACCTGGGCCACTGAGGTCGCAAGCTGGAACAACATCCCCACCGCGAAGGTGACGCAGAACCCGCGCCGAGTGAGCCGGGTGCTGCTGATTGATACGGCCGGCTGGCTGAATAATTTGCCGACCACGGGCTACTACGCCCAACCGCCTCAGGGCGTCCTGAATCTGCGGCCGAGTAACGCCCGGATGCTGCTGGTGTCCAGCACCGCAGGCGGCCTCGGTTTGCCCGCGGGGGTCACGACCGGGCGCCCGGGCAACGCCGCCTTCAACGCGATCTGGGACACCCGGGACGGATTGAAGCCAAACCTCGCCAATTGGACGTCGTGGAACGGCAAAGGCGAGGATGTAGTGATCCAACGGATCAACCTGACGCCGATGTGGTCCAAGCTGACGCTGGTCAACCGGGACAAGGCCTTCGCGAACTACGCCATCGGTGGCACCAATCTGCCCGCCTTGTACCCCAATTCGAGCACCAACGCCTTTTATCTCAATGGCACGATGTTGAGCCTCAACAGCGCCGGGGGCCTGCCAATAAAGCGGGTCATGCTGACGAAAGACGAGAGCTTTGTATTCGAGAGTGGAACCTGGCGGGACGCGATTGGCGGGGAAAGCTCGTCCGAGGCGATAGCGCAGGATTTTGCGGCGATGGCGGCGAAGTTCCTGGCGGCCCAATGGTATTCGGGTTCACACCAGGGCGGCGACCAGCAAGGCGCGCTCGTAGCCATGTTCGATTTCATGCTGATCTACGGCATGTGGGCCAACCAATGCCCCTACCATTACCCCTGGCACGGCGCTAACAAGGGGAATGTGCCGGAATACCTGCTGCTGATGGACATGGCCGGCAACGGCACGGTGAGCCGGATCAATGAATTTACCGGGACGGACGGTTTGCTGAAATAGGGATGAAAACCGGAAGGGCCATGAAAATTTTCTCTCGGCCGGCCCGGCTGAGCGCTCCCCAACCAGGCTTGCGCCCCGGCACCCTCGCACCCCGGCGGCGGCGGATGGCATCGGGCATGACGCTCATCGAGATCATTTGCGTCGTCGCCATTCTCGGGATTTTCGCCGTGGTGCTGCTGCGAGCGTTGGTCCGCGAGATTGACTACGATGTTTCCCGCGAGGAACGCGGCCTCTTGAGGAGCTACAACGAATCTCTGAAGCTTGGCATTCGGCGGAATGGCTACATCCCGTCTCAGAACGAGTGGGCCGAGCTAGTCGCCGGCCAGACCGGGGCGGATCTGGCAAGTGTGGCGCAAAATCGCCGCCACCAGGAGCGCCGCCTGTTGATCGACAACAGTGGCTGGCTCAATACCGTGACTCTCCCCTGGGTGCAGACGCAGGCAGGAACAAGCATCATACCTACCAATGCCCGGGTTATGATCGTCAGCAGCCTGGGCAAGGCTCTTCCCGCCTTGCTTCCCGCCGGGCCGACCGCACCGGCCGTGTTCGATCCGCTCTGGAATGGAACGAATAATTTTGCAGCCGGCGCGTGGGCCGGATGGGGTGGACAAGCAACGGACGTGCTGGTCGAGCCGGTCAATCTGACGTCGCTGTTCGTGGCGCTGTATATCGTGACGGCAGGCAACGACGTTGCAGGCTGGTATACGATCGGGACGAATACAACCCTGCTGGCGGCGCCGAACCAGCTCCTGAGTCAGCCTTACGACCCCCGCTACTTGCTGGCGGGCACCAGCGTCAACCTGTGTCACGCGTGGCCTTCCAACACGCTCGATTCCATTCAAATCCTGAATAAGGACTCATCCTTTATCTATGAACGCGGGGTGTGGAAGAGCAGCGCTGCGGGTGGCATCCTGCCCGGTGGGGTGGACATTGCGGCGGTGGTCAACGCCTTCCTCAAAGCGCCATACAACGAGAACGCCCAGAACAAGACGCCCTACCCCGAGGTTCAGCAATACCTGACAGTGGCAGCAATGATGGACTACATGAGCAACTATATTGTTTGGGCGAAGGGGTCGACTTCCACCACCAATTTCGGGGACAATAATCTGTACCTTTATTTGAGAAATAACCTCCAGCCGAACATGATGACCACAATCCAAGGCCTGTTCATGGGGGTATCGAGTTACTATCCGACTAACAGCATACCATGCAACTGAAGGCCATTGAACAATGCGGCGGCGCGCGGACTTCAGTCCGCAGCAACATTCGTTCAGGTCACGGTTCGAAGATTCCCGGCTCCAGCGCCCGAGATGTATTGCTGCGGACTGAAGTCCGCGCGCCGGTCACCACATCCGCTTTCACTTTGATCGAGGTGATCGGCGTGCTGGCGATCCTGGCGGTGCTGGCCGCCCTGATGCTGCCCTCGTGCATCAAACGCATCGACATCGCGACCCGCAACCAGGAGAAGGTGAACCTGGCCGGCATCACCGAGGCATTGGCCAAGAACCTGCTCCGGGGCCAGAACGTGCCCGACCACACCACCTGGAATGCGCAGGCGGCGAGCTGGTCGGAGATGCCCGTCTCCAGAGTGAGCACCAACGCGCGCCGTTACCAGCGCTTTTACTACTCGCTGGAGAACCCCAGCGTGACGCTGCCCTACTCTCAGAACTGGAATGGCCTCAATGCCCGGCCGCAGCGAATGCGCGCGGTGTCGATTTCCATCCTCGGCGGCGACATGCTCACCCCGGGGGCGAATGCGCCGACGCTCGGCCCGCTCGAACAAACGGGTTTCGACGCGTTGTGGAACCTGGCGGACGGGACCAGGCCCTCGAACGACGAATGGGCGAATTGGAAGGGCCGGGGTGACGATTTCCTCGTGACGCGCATTGACTACGCCCCAATGTTCCACCGGCTGGTATTGGTGAACCGAGACCCAAATCTTACGCCCGGATTCAAGATCGATGCTTCCGATACACTCGCCCTCCCCAGAACGCTCCCCAACTACGGTTGGGACAAGTATTATGTCCAGGACACGGTGGTGGGGCTTTGCAGCCCAGCCGGGACCGTCACCAACCGGTATGTGCTGACGCAGGACATCGGTTTCGTTTTCGAAAATGGCATGTGGCGCGGGCAGATCATGGGCGGAACCGAGACCTTGAGCCAGGCGGAGGAGTTCGAGCGGGAGGCGGCCAGGTTCCTGGCCAGCAAGTGGCGCACCACCTCGGCCAAGGGAGCGGACCAGCAAACGGCCCTCGCCCCAATGTATGCCTTCATGTTGACTTACACTTTTTGGGCCGACCTGTGCCCGCATTTTCCCGCGCGAACCAGCTCAGGGGTCAACGTCCCGGAATACAAACTGCTCCTCGATTTTGCGGGCGATGGCGGTGGTACTGGACACGGGCTCGACGACATCACCGGAGAAAACGGGCTTTTGAAAAAGTAGCCATGAATGCTCCGACACTCCGACGCACCGACGCCTTCTCTCTGGTAGAGCTGATCGGAGTATTGGCTGTCATCGCCGTGCTCCTGGCGATTCTGATTCCGAGCGGGATCCGTACACTCGACCGCATCGCCGCGGAGAAAGAGGTCGCCACCCTGAAAACTCTGGGGGATCGCTTCCAGAAAGCGATTCTGCGACAGCGCATGATTCCTGCCCAGCCGAGCTGGGCATCGTTCATCGCCGCGGAAGCGGGAATGAGCTCCAACTCCGTCAGTGTCAACCCTCGCTACAAAACGCGTGCCTTCATCGCCGACCCCGGCGGTTGGCTGGGGACTCATCTCCCCTTCACAAACGCGCCCAATGGGTCGGCAACGTATCCCGCCACCGCGCGAGTGATGTTTGTCTCCAGCCTGGGCGCCGAGCTGCCGGACCTGGAGAGCGGCATGAACGCCGCGGAGTTCCAGAAGCTCTGGGATGCCCCCGATGGGACGGTACCGGATTCGAGCTCGAGCCCTTTAGTCTGGAAGCTCTTTGAGGGTGATCCGCAGGATGTAAAGGTCCAGCGGATCAATCTTGGTCCCTTGTTCCACAACCTGGTGCTGAGCACCTACACCGCGGCGACTAACGGCCAATTCCGGATCGACGGAAGCGCGCTGACAAACGCCGCCACAGGGGCCGGTTACTCGGCCTACTATCTTGATGGCACAGCCGTGGACCTGGTCACCGGCTCCCCTGAGAACAAGACTAACCATGCGGTGATCCTCAACCAGGATGGTTCCTTCGTGTACGAATACGGCATTTGGCGAAACAGCATCATGGGAGGCGAAACCTACGGACTGGGCGACATCTCCGGCATAGTGGCGGCCTTTTTGAAAGCAACGCCGAACCAGAACGCGAACCTGCCGTGGACCAACGCACAGCAGGTCGCAATCGTGAATTCTTTCATCTCCTATCTCAGCAATTATTCCAATTGGGCGGAATCGGATCCGTCGTTTCCTGCTACCTTCAGACCTGACATGGTCACTATCCAGAAACAGATGATGAGCAACGTTTGGGGGATCTTCGTAAACAACAAACTCTGGAACGCCGACCCTCTCAGTACTCATTACCCCACCAACGCCTCTGCCTGTGTGAACCCGTGAGCGCCGGTCTGCTTGTCTTCCTGCGGCAGCTTTCATTGATGCTCCTGCGAGAGCTGGACCTGGAGGATCGGTCCATCTCCCGAATCGACTGTCACCGGCTCCGCTGCGCCGACCTGACCGGAGCCGGATTGAGAAGGATTTCCTGCGACAATCGAATCGCTGCCGAAACGCCGTATCACACGGTGGGCCAATGGTCCCGAGCGTTGTTCACCCATCCGCAGCGGCCGGATGGGATCATCTACCGCAGCCGACATAACCCGCAGCTCAAGTGCCTGGCCCTCTTTGACCGCTGCCGATCGAGGCTGAGATTGAGAGTTACAGAAGGATTGATGTCGGGGATCCGGCGAAGCTGGACGATTCGCCAGGTAGAAAAGTATAACCTGGCCATCGAGCCGGCGGATGGCTGATAAAAGATAACCACACAAAACGCAGAACGAAGAGAGCGGCCCCGGCGCACGTTTTTGCTTTAGCCTTTAGCCTTTAGCCTTTAGCCTTTCTTCTCGTGACCCGTTTTCGAGAGTATTCGGGACAAAGTGGAGGACAAAGTGAGAGACAAAGTGGAATGTCTCGGTCCGACGCTCTCACGCTCTCACGCTCTCACGCGCTCACACTCTGCCTGGCGGCCCTGGTCCTCACCGAGACCGCCGCCACCGCCAACGTCTACGTCTCGAACATCCGGGCCAACAGCAGCGAGCAGCAGACGGTGCTGAGTCGGCCGGGGCGAGCCGTTGCGATCAGTTACATCCTCAATGAACCTGCTTCCGGCGGGCTGCTGTGCGAGATTGTCTCGACCAACCAGGTGGTAATCTGGAAAACATCTGTGCCCGCCGGCATTCCCGGAACCCTCAAAGGGACCAACACGCTGCTGTGGAACGGCCTGACGGATGGCGGAGGCTACCCAGCCTTTGGCTTATACAAAGCGCGATTCACCGCGGCCTCGCCCGGTTACGCGGATTGGACGCAACTGACAGCGGACACGAATTGCCCGGTGTACCAGTGCCATGGCCTGACGGTGAACCGAAACCCCTCCAGCCTGTATTACGGCCGGGTTTTCATCGGCAACTCGACCGCGGGCGCGGGCGCCGCCACAAACGTGCTGGACCGGCTGGGGATTCATCTGCGCAACGCGGACGGTTCGCCCGTAACACCGGTCGCGTTCAGCACCGGCGGTTATGCGTGGAGCGGCCAGGGCTGGAGCCCGTGGAAAATGTGCGTCGGACCCGATGATCGTCTGTATGTTAACGATTGGTCCCTGTACGGCAGAGTCTTCTCCTGGGACCAGTCGCTCACGAGCAACTCCTTCCGCGCGGTGAGGCGCTCCGATAACAACCCGGTGACACCGCCACCACCTCCGGACGGGCCGGTCCGCG
>DATDCV010000401.1:0-16696 GCA_036524155.1 Verrucomicrobiia bacterium | reverse complement strand
TACCGAAACGTTTCGGCGACCAGGTAATGGTAGACGAGCAGGTCATCGAGGCCCCACAGGAGCAGTTGGCTAAAGGCCGGGTCGTACAGATGCGTGTGAATATCGAGAGCCGGCGTTGAGAGGACGAGGGCTTCCACCTGGCGAGCGAGCCTTGCCGGGGTGGAATGAGCAGGGGCCGTTTTCATGGGTGTTCAGTTGAGTTTGCGCATCAGCGCCTTGGCGCGCCGTACCCAGACGCGATCGCGCCGGCGCTGGAACGCCGGCGCATGCGCATCGTCGGCAATCACGTCTTTCAATTGGGTCCGGGCCAACTCATTTTCCTTGCGGCTCAAGTGCAGCTCGGCAAGCTGGACTTTGGCGCGCGGATAGGAATGCTTCTCGGTGACGTCTTTCCAGACTTCAAAGGCAGCGTCCATTTCTCCGAGCGCGGAGAGCACCTCAGCATAGGCCATCAAGGAGTAGCCGTAGTCGTGCTTGGGGTTTTCCGCGACGACGCCTGCGAGCAACGGCCGCGCTTCCGCGGGTTTTCGGGCCCGGAGCAGGCATTGTCCGAGGTGGGCACGCGTATCGATGTCCTGCGGGTCACGCTCGAGGGCGGCCCGATAGCACTGCTGGGCGTTTTCAAGTTTGCCCTGCTGAAAATAGAGGTCGCCCAGTTGGAAGTGGTGGTGGGCTTTGTCGAGGTGGTGGATCTGGGCCTGCAGTTCCTTAATGCGCCGGCGATCATAGGCACCGGGGAGCTCGAAGCCCCGCGTGGCGGAGGGAGCGGCCCGGTAAACTGCGAAGTAGTAGAAAAGCGCGGAAATGCCCCAACCGACGAAAATAAAAAGGGCCCACACCCACTCACGGCGGCGCAAAGCATCAACCAGCATCCAGAGCTGGAACAGCGAGACGATCGCGAGCCAGGGGTTCGCGAGCCAATAATCGAAATCCAGCAAATTCGATATAAAGCCCACCAGCATGGAGGCGTAGACTAGACAAAGGAGCACGAGTTTGGAAACTGAAATCGAAAACTAGGCTTGTCTTTGGACACAAAGTCGAATATTGGCGAATACGGGCCTGCGCCTCATGAACAAGACCCTGGTGGTAGTGCCAACCTACAACGAGCGGGAAAATCTTCCGCCGCTCGTCGCTCGGCTTTTGGCTCTCCCGGTTCCGGTGGACGTTTTGATCGTCGATGACAACTCTCCCGATGGCACGGGCAAACTGGCCGATGAATTGGCAGCGCGGCACCGCTGCGTCCAGGTGCTGCACCGCACCGATAAGAGCGGGCTCGGACGCGCTTACATCGCCGGCTTTAAGCTGGCTCTGGAGCGTGATTACGAGTTCGTTTTCGAGCTGGACGGCGACCTGTCGCACAATCCGGATGACATCCCGATGTTCCTCGAGGCGGCAACCGACGCCGACCTGGTTCTCGGGTCCCGCTATCTGAACGGGATTCGAATCATCAATTGGCCATTGAGCCGCTTGATGTTGAGCAAAGGCGCCGCCAAATACGTGAAGATAATTACCGGCATGCCGTTCACCGACCCGACGGGCGGGTTCAAGTGTTTCCGCCGGCGCGCCCTGGAGGCGATCGACCTGGATGCGGTGAACTCGAACGGCTACAGTTTCCAGATCGAGATGACCCACAAACTGTGGCGGCAGGGGATGAAGGTGGTCGAAGTTCCGATCGTGTTCACCGACCGCTTCCAGGGCCGCTCGAAAATGACCCGGCATATCATTCGTGAGGCCGTGGTGATGGTGATCCGCCTGTGGCTGCAAAACAACATGCGGCGGCGTCCGGCTCCTCCGGCCGCCAACTCGCCGCCTTGACTCCATCCCGGCCGTGCCGGGCCCGCTCCCCATCGGCTTGCAGGCGGCTGATTCGACTCGTGCCCCGGCCGGACGATCTGCTGTCTCGAGATGCGCCTCGCCTTTCGACAATACGGTGAGTCCGGTCAACCGCTCGTGATTCTGCACGGGCTGTTCGGGTCTCGGGAAAACTGGCATTCGATCTGCCTTAGTTTGCAGGCGGCTTACCGCGTCTTCGCCCTTGACCAGCGGAATCACGGCGAATCGCCCCACGCCGCCGAAATGGATTATGGCAGCATGGCGGAGGACGTGGCGGAATTCCTGGTGCAGCAAGAGCTGCCACGCGCGCATGTGCTGGGGCACTCGATGGGAGCAAAAACGGCGATGCAGCTGGCGCTACTGCATCCACAGCAGGTCCAATCGTTGATCAGCGTCGACATGGCCTCGACCGCCTACCCACCGCGCCACGAACGCATCCTGGAGGGATTGCTCGCCCTCGATCTGGACTCTTCAACCAATCGCCAACAGCTGGAACAAACCCTCGAGCGTTGGGTTCCGGACCTGGCTACGCGAAGGTTCCTGCTCAAGAATGCGCGCCGCACCGACAGCGGGTTCCGGTGGCGCATCGGTTTGAAGGAAATTGCGCAGAATTCCGCCCGGTTGAACGAGGCTGTGGCCGGTGAACCTTACGCCGGTCCCGTGTTGTTCATTCGTGGTGAAACCTCGGACTACCTGGGCCAGCAGGATCTGCCGGGCATTCTTAAACTTTTTCCCAGGGCCCAGATGCGCACGATTCCCCGAGCCGGGCACCTTGTGCACGTGGACAATCCGGAGGTCTTCGCCAATGAAATAATCCGGTTTCTTTCCCGACCAGATTGACCGGCGCGGGATGAGTTTCAGAAGGGACGATTTCGATTTTACCTGCTTGACGCCCCTAATGGCGATTTCCATATTGCATCAACGGTTTTTTTGCCCGTCGGCGACGACTGAGATGTGACGTACTATGGCCAGACCCAAGGTAACCAAGTTCCCCGCCCAGCCCCGGTTGAAAACCGCACCGGCCACGGATCCGGCGCCGCCTCACCGGAATGTCGAAGGTGTCGCGGCGGCTGCCGCTGAGGTCATAGGCTCCAGCCAGAATGGCACGCCGACCCCCACACCGGTGAAAACCGGAAGCCCGTCGGGCAACGGCTCGAATCACAACCTCAGCCCGCACGCCGCGCAATTGGCCGAAAAGGTAAAGGAACTCGTTCGACTGGCGCAGGAACAGGGCTACCTCACGCATGGAGACATCAACGATTCTCTTCCCGCATCCCTGGAGTCAGCGTCGAATGTGGATGAGGTCTACATCCAACTGCGAAATCTAGATGTCGAGATTGTCGACCAGGCCGAAGTTGACCGCGTCAAACCCGCCGAGGCTGAGGAAGAGGATGAAAAAACGCGACTGGACGTCCTCGACGATCCGGTGCGCATGTATCTGAAGCAAATGGGCCTGGTGCCACTCCTGAACCGGGAGCAGGAAGTTGCCATATCGAAACGGATCGAGGAAGCCGAAAACGAGCTGAAGAAGCTCGTCTGGAGCCTTGGGTTTGCCGGCAAAGAATGCATCGCCCTTGCGGAAAAGCTGCTGGCTGACCCCCCGAAGGAAAGGTACGACCGGGTCATCGTGGACCAGAAGGTTGAGGACCGCAATGCCCACCTCAAAACGCTGCGCCGGCTGGCCAAAACTGTCCGTGCCCGGGATCAGCGGATTGACCGGGCGTTCGCCCATTGGCGCCTCCAGGCTTCGAAGGCGGGGCGCGGCTCCCGCACGGCCGGCTGGCGGAAGCTTAGCCAAAAGCTGCAAAAGACCTTCGCCAGGTTTTGTTACAAGCAAAAGGTCATCGAGGAGATGGCCGGAGTGGCGGAGAACATACACGACAAGTTCCAACTCAGCCTGCGAATGATGGCCGACCTCAAGGCGCAGACGGCGTCGGCGCACACGCGTGAAGCGATCGAAGCGGAGAACCGCAAGATCGCGGCACTGGAGGAATTTGTACGCATGCCCCACGCCGAGTACCTGCGGGTTCACCAGGAGATCAAGGGAGCCTCGGCGAGGGCGTTGCAGGCCAAAACCGAGATGGTGGAAGCCAACCTGCGCCTCGTGATCTCCATAGCCAAGAAATATACCAACCGGGGCCTCTCGTTCCTCGATCTCATCCAGGAAGGCAACATGGGCCTAATGAAAGCGGTCGAGAAGTTCGAGTATCGCCGCGGCTACAAGTTCTCCACCTATGCCACCTGGTGGATCCGTCAGGCCATCACACGATCGATCGCCGACCAGGCGCGCACCATCCGGATCCCGGTCCACATGATCGAGACGATCAATAAGCTGATGCGCGCCCAGAAGCGGCTGCTGCAGGATTTCGGGCGCGAACCCAGCCCGGAGGAAATCGCGGACGACGCGCAACTGCCGGTCGAGCGCGTGCGCGCCATTCTCAGGATGGCACAGCAGCCCATCTCGATGCAGTCCCCGGTCGGCGACAGCGAGGACACGAGCTTTGGCGATTTCATTGAGGATAAGAACACCGAGAGTCCTTCGGAGGTTACCAGCTTCAGTTTGCTGAAGGAGAAGCTGACCGACGTGCTGACCAGCCTTTCGGAACGGGAACGCAAGGTCCTGGAGCTGAGGTTCGGTTTGGGCGACGGCTACCCGCGGACGCTGGAAGAGGTTGGCCGTCAGTTTAACGTCACTCGTGAGCGCATTCGTCAGATTGAGGCCAAGGCGCTGCGAAAGATGCGCCACCCCACCCGGATCCGCCAACTGCACGGGTTCCTGGAAACCGAGCACCACAAGATTCGGTGATTGGGTCGCGGGAGGGCACCCGGGTTTCCGGAGCAAAGCCCCGGGCAAAGGAAAAGTTGACTCCCGACGCGGCGGAAGGCTTAATCCGGCCGAGCACAATCACTATGAAATCCCTGTCATTCGGTCGCATCATCATGCCGCTGGGGCTCGTCGCCTGGCTGGCGATCGCCCCCACGGCAGCCCAGAACCTGTCGGGCGAGAAAGCGCACCCGGTGGCAGGCTGGATCCGCGACGCTGTAGTGTATGAGATCTTCCCACGCGCGTTTTCGGCGGAGGGCAACTTCAACGGCATCACCGCGCGCCTGGACGAATTGAAGGAACTGGGCGTGACAGTGCTGTGGCTGATGCCGATCCACCCGATTGGCGAGAAGATGCGCAAGGGCACCTTGGGGAGTCCCTACGCGGTGCGTGATTACTATGCCATTAACCCGGATTACGGCAGCGAAGCGGACTTGAAGCGCCTGGTCTCGGAAGCGCACAAGCGCGGCCTCAAGGTCATCCTCGATATCGTCGCCAACCACACCGCCTGGGACAGCGTGATGATGAAGAATCCGGAGTTCTACAAGCGCGATGCCAGCGGAAAAATTACGCCGCCGGTCCCGGAGTGGACTGATGTGGCAGGCTTGAACTATGAGAATCCGCGATTACGCCGGTACATGATCGACCTGCTCAAGTACTGGGTCGATCCTGCCAAATTCGATCTGGACGGTTTTCGCTGTGACGTCGCCTCCATGGTTCCTACCAGTTTTTGGGAGGAGGCGCGGGCGGAGCTGATCCAGTTGAAGCCGGAGGTGATGTTGTTGGCAGAAGCCAGCAAACCCGAGCTGCTGCTACGGGCATTTGATGCCGATTATGCGTGGCCGCTGCACGGGACCCTAAACAACGTGCTGCTCAACGGCGCGCCTGCTTCGGACCTGAAGCGATCCTGGGAGGAGAGCCGCCAGCAGTTTCCGCAAAGCTCGCTGCATATGCGCATTTCGGACAATCACGACGAGGCGCGGGCAGTGGCGCGGTTCGGCATCCAGGGAGCGCTCGCAGCGTCGGCAATGATGTTCTGCCTGGATGGCATTCCGCTGCTCTATAACGGCATGGAGTCCGGCGACGCCACCGAGTCCGGCGACCCGGCACTGTTTGAAAAGCTGCCGGTGTTCTGGCAGTCAAAAGGCCGGCCAAAACTCAGGGAAGTTTACCGCGACCTCAGCCAGATGCGTAAACAGTACCCCGCGTTTCGCAACGACCGGGTTATCTGGCTGCGCAATTCTGACGACGCCGCCCTGGTGACGTTCATGCGGCTGGACGAGAACGATGAATTAGTGTTTGTCGTGAACCTCTCTAACCGGCCGCAGGTTGGCTGGGTGGAGGTCATGCATGACCAGGAATTCAAGCCGCTGAAATTCTCAGGGCTGCCCGAGAGTCCGCCGGCCGGCTTCCCGCTGTTCCGGCTCACGGGGTTTGAGTGGCGCGTCTATCACCGCGCCGTAAAGTAGGACCTGTTGGACGCACCTCCCGGAGCCGACGATTCAGCTCGGTTTCGCTAGAAGCGGAAGTCGAACACCAGACTGACAACGTGAGTCTGGATGCGCCCCAGTTTCATGACCTCATTCGCGGATTGACCGGAGGAGCCAAAGATTTCGGCTTCCCATGAAGGACTCTCGGTCTGGAGAAAGCGATACTCAAGACCCAGCCCCATACGCTCACTGAGTTTATACCGCAGCCCCGCGAAGGCCTGCCATGCGAATACGGTGTCGGCGTCATTCCCGGTGACGTTGACGCCCCCAGCGTCAAGTTCGTCCACGTCGATGAAAGTTTCCGAGAACCCGACGCCAGCCCCGATGTACGGAGTCACAGGGCAGCGTTTCATCGGGTAGCGTAGCTTCGCGTTGACCAGGACGGGCACGTTCCCAATGAACGCATCGTGAATGCGGGTTGCGCCGGTCATTGAGTCAATTTCGTTCCCCATGAAGCCAACCTCGGCCTCGGCAGCCACCCAATCGGTGAACTGATAACCTCCGCCCAGGCCGATGCGATAACCGGGCTTTAGTTCGAGTTTTGCGTCCGGGAGGTTCGCGCCAAAGAACTCCTTCACGTCGACATCCGGCGTGACATTACCCCCGACGTCGCCTTTGAAATAGAAGCCGGTGTCCTGACCGCAGACACTGACCGCAGCGCACACCAAGCCGCATCCGCAACCCGCCTTAAGAATCCTGGAGATGATCTTTTTCATAAGCTTTATTGGAGACTGCACTGATTGACCGCGTTGTGAGATGGGGATAGGGGTTCGCCTCGGAATTGTCAAGCCGTCATGAATTCTCGCATTGATTACGCACCTCAAATCACCTATAAGCTTAGCGGGTCGAGCGCGCCCGGCGGATACCGGGAGACGCGGAAAGCGATCGACGCCGTCAAATTGAACCTGTTGTAGCGAGAGACATTTATGCCCGTGGCCCCCGAAAGCAAGACTGTCCCGAATCTTCAGACGTTGCCCGGTGACGACGTTCGCCAGGTTATGTGGCGTTTTGGGGAGCGCTATGATCTGGCAATGCTCGTGCAGGCGGCGCGCACCGTTGCCCGAGGCCCGGTGGCGCGTCTGGTGGCCCAGGGCGCCCGTAACTCACATGATTGGACAGCAGAGAAAGCCAGTCTCTTGCCGATTTTCGATGAAAGCGGAATCACCGCAGCGTTTCTGGATACGGAATACGGCGGATTCATCGAGGGTCCCAAAAACCTTGCCCTGGCCTTGATCGCCTTCGAGCTGGCCTGGGTCGACGCGGGCGCCGCAACTTGCAGCCTCGCCGGTAATCTCGGCTTGGCGCCGATCCACGAACGCGGCACTCCTGAGCAGCGCGCGCACTACATGTCACTGGCGGCTCCGCCAAAACCCGGGGAAAACGAACGCAAGCAGGTCCGGGCCGCCTTTGCGCTCACCGAACCGCTCCCTTTCGTTGGCGTGGAAACCGGCATGCTGAGCGGCAAAGCCCGGATTGCCGAATGGCAGGAAGGCGCCGAGCCAGTGCTCCAGGTGGAAAAGCGGGGACGCTTCATCACCAACATGGGATTCGCGAACGTGGTCACGGCGGCGGTCGATTCGGACGACCCGCGCCTCAAGGGCTCGTGCATGGTGATCCTCGAGGAAAACGATCCCGGCACGTTTGACCGCGGCGTGGCGACCAAGAAGCTGGTCCACCAACTGAGTTCCACAAATGACCCGGTCCTGAGCCTGCGTGTTCCCGCCAGCCGCATCGTCGGCGGCTACACTATACGAGACGGGGTGATTGTGCCGAACTTTTCCCATAGCGAGATAATCGAGTCCGTCTTCCGCCGTACCCGAGTCACCGTGGGCCTGATGACATCGGCCAAACTGCTTTCCGCCGTTGAGCCGGTCATCATGTACCAGCGGCGCCGGTTTCGCGGCGGCGAGGGCGCTCCCGGCACGCCCCGTTACGAGCTGGGGCTCCAGCAAAAGGAAGACGTGCTGCATCGCTTAGCGGACGTCTGGGCGACGGGCGAAGCTTCCGCATCGCTGGGCTTCGCCGCAGCACGACTCTTCGACGAAATCGACCCGCTGGAGAAACAAAAGGACGCATTCCTCGCCTCGAAGAAACTTGCGGGCCGGGCCGCCTTCAAAGCGCTGGCCGCCGTCCATACCGAGGCCCTCGAATACCTGGCGCTCTCGGCCAAATCCCATGACCACCGGGATGAGAGCCGGCTGGCGGCGCTGGCGGGAAATCCTCTGCTCAAATTTGTCATCCTGGACTCGCTCGCCAACGTCCTCTGTCCGGCGTGCAAATTATGGAACACCGGCCATGGCGCGAACATGATGCGCGAGGCGGTCAGTCTCATGGGCGGCTATGGCGTGACGGAAGATTGCCCGGGCTTCCTGGGCCAAAAATGGATGGATGCTCAGCTCGAGGCCACTTATGAAGGCCCGGAAGCAGTCCAGCGGTTGCAGCTTTCCATTACGATGACCAACGAACTCTTCCTCGCCCAATTCAACCAGTGGATTTCGCAGATGCGCCGGATCGCTTCTGCCCGGCCGGGAACCGGCGCCTGCACCCTTGCCACGGCAATGAAACTCTGGCTCTGGACCTTGCAGCATCTTCAGAAAACCACCGATGTGCACGGATCCAAACTGTTCCATAAGAGCCGGCAGGGTGTCACTTTTCCGCTTGCCGACGCGCTGTGCTGGTTGCTCGCAGCGCGCCAATTCATCCTCGACACGATCGAACTGGAAGACAAAGGGAACACTAATCCGGCTCTGGGTGATGCCCTTCCCGGGACTGTCTCCTTCTTCACTGACCTCTGTCACGTGCAGGCGGCACGGTCGGCGGGCGAGGTAAGCCGGATTTGCGCTGAACTGCTCTATGGCTACAACTCCCATCCGGCGTGGGATCCGGCGAGCGCCAACGCCTGCTACTGCGCCGAGGAATTGGAGTCCCTCGAAAGCTGCATCCCGGGCATCGACGCCTCGGCCCGCGCTTACGCGGATGTTTCCGAAGCCGGGGAAGTCCACCCGGCTAAGGCGGGGCCCTGCGCGCAGTTCGCCGGAATGGAGGAGTTCACCCGTCTGCGCAACCAACTCGACCGCTGCCTGACCGGGTGCCGCCTGGCCAAGGACCGCGCGGCCGAAGCCCTGACCAAGGTCATGACGCGCGAGGCGCTGGATTATCCAGTCTAAGCCGAATTTCTGACGAAACCCTGAGTCTCTGCACTGGACACCAGCCTTGGAGCATTCACACAACTCAACCGAAGCCGCTGCTGTGGAGCGGCCGCGCATGGACGTGGATATCGCCTGCGTCGGATTCGGTCCGGCGATGGGCGGATTTCTCGCCACGCTCTCGAAACAACTGTTGAATTCGGATGGCACGCCCGCCATCGAAAGCGCTGCGGCTCCGGGCATGCCCCTCCAGGTTGTCTGCTACGAACGGGCGGACGACGTCGGCTTCGGCGTTTCAGGGATCGTAACACGTGGCCGCGCTTTGCGCGCCACTTTTCCCGAGCTCGACCACCAGCAGATCCCGATGGCGGCGGCAGTCGGCGAGGAGAAAGTCGTTTACCTCCTCGACCCGGCGGGAGCCAGCCGCCGTTCGCTTGCCCTGCGGGCCGCGGATGCCTGCCTGCGCACGTTCAGTTGGCTAGTGCCCGTCAGAACTGACGCCTTCGAACTGCCGTGGAGCCCGGCGTTTCTTCACAAGCAGGGCGGCCTGGTGTTGTCGATGGGGCAGTTCATGCAGTGGGTCGGCGCTCAGGTGCAAGCCACGGGCGCCGTCCAGGTCTGGCCGGGCACGCCGGTTTCGGAGGCCTTGGTGCAGAATCGCAAAGTGACCGGGGTTCGTCTGCTCGACCAGGGGGTCGACAAAAACGGAAGCCCAGCGGAGGGTTTCGCGCCGGGCATGGATATCCATGCGGCCCTGACCGTCGTCGGTGACGGGCCGGTCGGCGCGATTGGGCAACAACTGGACGCCCAATTCGGATTGCCCGCAGGCCATCACGCGCGCGACTGGGCGGTTGGCATGAAGTTTGTCGTCGACCTGCCGGAGGACACCCCGCTTAAGACCGGTACGGTTCTGCACACCTTCGGTTATCCGGAACCGGAGATCTTTGGGTTTCTCTACGTTCATCCTGAGCGGGTGGCCTCGCTGGGCATCTTCGTACCTTCGTGGTTCGATAGCCCGGTCCGCACGACGTATCGGTACCTGCAACACTGGATGCTGCATCCTTATCTCTGGCGCTATCTGCGGGGCGGCAAGCTGCGGTCCTGGGGCGCCAAAACTCTCGGCGAGTCCGGCCGGCGCGGAGAGCCTTATCTGGCGGGAGATGGTTACGCCCGCATTGGTGAAGGCTCCGGCACCACAAATGTGCTTACTGGTTCGGGCGTGGACGAGGCCTGGTTTTCAGGCGCCCAATTGGCCGAGAGCGTGCTGGAATTGCTCAAGGCGAAGAAACCGCTTACGAAAGAAAACCTGGAGCAAACCTACGCGGTCCGCCGTCGCGCCAGTTGGCTCGAGGCCGAAGCCCAAATCGCGGAAAAGTCGCGTGATGGCTTCCAGAAAGGCGTCGTTCGCGGCATGATCGGAATGGCGCTGGCCGGTTTGACCAACGGCCGGTTCGCATTGAAAGGCGAACCGGTTCCTCCGTATCGCAGGATCCCGACTGTGGAGGATTATTACCGCGGTCGGATCCCTCGAGGGGAACTCGACCAGTTGCGCAAGGAATGCGCTATCAAAGGCACTTCCCTCCATGCCGCTTTGATGCATCGCGCCGGCTGGCGTGCCATCCCCTATGACGGAACGTTGCTGATGTCGCACCAGGATGCGCTTCTCCTGGGCGGCAAGGTGCAGGCGCCGCCCGGGTACGCCGATCACGTCGCCTTTTTGTATCCGGAGCTTTGCGAGAAGTGCGGCACGAAGATTTGCATCGAGCTGTGTTCCGGTCAGGCCATCACCCCGGGAGAGCGCGGCGTGCCCGCTTTTGACCGTGAAAAGTGCGTCCATTGCGGCGCCTGTCTCTGGAACTGCGCTCAGCCGAGGCCGGGGGATCCGGAGCGAATGAACATCGCTTTTCGCGCGGGGACCGGCGGGCTGCACTCTGCGGAGAACTGAGGACAGACGCGGCTCGCGGGCAGAGAAGATTGGACGAGGGTCCGACATCCGCCCGTCAGTCGGAGCCGGGGGTTCACGAGTCGCGTTCTGCGTTTCAGGCTCGCGTAACCCCTCAGCCTTGTCGGAGCGCCGAGTTGTAATCGGCTTGCAGAAGGCCGTCGGCTCGCTTAAGCCGATTAGAAATCGGCGCTCCGACCCAAGACTGAGGCGATACAGGCTCGCCTCAAAATCTCTTTCCCCAGTCCTCCCGCCCGCGCTAACATTCGCTCCAGCCTATGCCAAAAGAAACCTGGATGATCGCCGGCGGCCTCAGCATCGTGCTGCTGCTGGTGCTGCTTGGGTTTTCCTCCTGGGACAAGAAGAAGCGGATCCAGGAAGGCGTCAAGGCAGTGGAGGAAGCGCAGGCCGCCAGCGTCCAGGCTCAGGCCGAGGCCCACGCCCTGAAGCAGAAACTCGCGGAGATGGAAGCCCGAATCGGGCAACTCCAAAAGGAAAAGGAATCCGCTGTCCAGGCCGTGCAAAGCCATAGGAGCCTCGAGGATGAACTCCGCGCGGCGCTGGAATCCAAAGACGTCACCATCTCGCAGCTCCAGGGAAAGCTCACTGTGAGTATTCTCGACCGGGTCATGTTCGATTCGGGCGAAGCTGAGCTGAAACCTGGCGGCGAAGCCGTCCTGCGAAAAGTGGCCTCGCTCCTGGCACAACACCCCGGCCTCAGCATCCATGTCATTGGGCACACCGATAATGTTCCAATTCGGGCCTCCGCTCGAAGCCGCTTTCCCAGCAACTGGGAACTCTCAACCGCCCGCGCGACCGCTGCCGTTCGGTTCCTGACCGAAACCGCCGGCGTGGACCCGCGCCGGGTCGGCGCTGTCGGTTACGGAGAATTCCGGCCCGTCGCAGATAACGCCACCCCCGAGGGCCGCGCCCGCAACCGCAGAATTGCCATCACGATTCTCTCTGAGGAGCTCGCCGGGTCCGACGCCGCAAGTCCTTCCGCCACCACGAACGCTCTACCCCTACCCCAGTCTCCGGGCAGTCCGCCTTCTCCTTAATCTGTTGTTCCTGGTCGGCCAATCATCGGCTCGCGTTTTTTTCTTTGCTTTCTTCCCGCCGTTTTGCGGCAATTCGCTCCGCAATTATGAGCGTTAGCTACCAAATCGTTGTTTGCGGCAGCATCGTGCCGGATCCGCTCCAGACCCTGGAGCCCGTCATCGGCTCCAGTGGCCCCGCATTGAAGAACGAATCAATGCTGCCCGCGGTGTTGGATCCGTGGGCCAGCCACGCGCTTTACGAAGCGGCTCATCTCGCCAAAGCCGCCCCTGGCACAAAAGTCTGGCTCCTGAGCCTCGGGCCGAAGGCCAAGCTCCAACAGGTGATGATGACGGTCGCTCAAAAAGTTCCGTTCGAATTGATTGCTCTCGATGGCCCGGCCGGCGGCTTCACCGAAGCCGCCGAAACCGCCGCCGCCCTCGCCGAAGCCATCCAGTCGATACCGGGGCTGGACCGTTCCCGGCTGCTTGTGTTTGGCGGGTGGGAATCCGCCTCGCGGGGTGCTGGCTCGACCATGCAAATGGTTGGCGAAAGGCTCCGGATTGTGGACCAGTTCCAGGGAGTCGATGAGTTAAAAGTCAACCCCGACGGCTCGCTGGAGATTTTCGAGCGCATTGAAGGCGGCCGGCACCAGGTGTCCCGCTGCGCAGGTCCACCTGCCCTGCTCGGCTGGGCCACCGGCAATCTGCCCGAGCCGAAGAACAATCCTCAGGTTGGCATGACGAACATGCGCACGATCATGCCGGCGCTGCAAAAGGCCAGGCCGGTGACGCTACCCCGCGAAGGGCTCACGTTCGCCTCTGTCGTTTTGCCCAGGCAACTTCGTGCGACGAGGATAGTGAAAGACAAATCGCCGGACGCCATTGCCCAGGAAATTGTCGACTGGCTCAAACAATAGCGCTTATTTGCTCGCATGGAAACCATCCTCCTTATCGCCCACACTGAACCGGACGGGTCGCTGCCCCTGAGCGCGTGCGAAGCGCTAGCCGCCGCAAAGGCGGTCGCCGGCCAACTCCCCGGATCCAGCCTCATCGCCGCTCTCATCGGAGAACAGGTCCAGGCCGGAGCCGACGGCATCGCCAACTGCGGTGCTCAGCGTATCCTCGCGGTTCTGGGGCCGGATTTTGCACAGGCTCGCTATGCCACCGATGCGGCAGCCGCGGAGGCTCTCTGCCGTTCATCTCAAGCGACTTTGGTTTTCGCGCCCGCGACCTCCCGCATGAACCGTATGCTGCCGGGCGTAGCACAACGCCTTGGGGGCCGTGTCGATACCCACGTCACGGGCGTCGTCACTCTCAACGCCGCCCCCGCCGTCAACCGCTGGTATTATCGGCAGCGCATGGAAGCTCAACTGCAGCGGACGCAGCGGCCTTGGGTCATACTGGTGGACCCCGGCAGCACGGCCGCATGGACAGGCACTCCTGGCACCGCCACGGTCGAAACGGTTAGCGTTACGCTACCCTCGGAAGCTCGGCGAACGGTCGTCACCGGGATTCGCTCGCCTGCCGCCGACGCCCAGACTATTCGCCCTGAAGCCGCCTTGTTGTTCGTCGCCGGTGCCGGGTGGACCAAGAAACAGGCCGATGGGCAAACCCACGTCCCGGAAGCCGAAAAGCTGATTTTCGGCTTTCTCAAAGCTGCACGTGCTTCTCTCGGAAGCAGCAAATCCCTCGTCGACCTCGGCGGTGAAGGCCAGGCTGTATTGAGCTTCCTCAGCCATCTAAACCAGATCGGCCAGACTGGTTCGACTCCCCGCCACCAAAAGGGTCTCGCCACCTGCTGCCACGGGGAAGAGCCTCACACCGTCGGCTGGCGGTTCATTAACGAGCGGCGCGCCGTTAATCTCGACCCCAACTGCGGCTGGGCACGGGGCAAGGCCGACGTCTTGTACGTCGCGGACGCGTTCGCCGTGGTCTCGAAAGTGAACGACCTTCTCGCCGGCAACCGGTAGCTGTTCCCGGCCCGTCGGGCGCGTCAGGCCGGTCGGGCGTATGGGCGGAGCCACGAAAACCGAAACCTGCAACCTGCTGCTTTCAGCAGGCTCGTCAGGCCGGCTTGACTCCTCTCACCGTCTCGGCGAAGTCGTCTATCTCCTCCACCTTCTCGAAGCCAACGTTCAGGATATCCACGCACCCCAAACCCAGCACATAACGGGCGCTCTCCTCCCTTTTCTGCCTGTCATTCCGCAGCTTTCCTTCGCCAATGATCTTCATTCCCACGACGCCCTTTCCGGCAGCGCGAATCTTCTTCAGCACCGGCGCGACATTTTCCGGCTTGTCGTCCATCACCATCTGGTAGGGATTGATCCGCGCGTGCACCGAGTCCACCCACGGCTCGTCGGCCGCCGCCTCCAGCGCCGGCAGCGAATGGCAGGACACGCCGTGGGCGCGGATGACGCCTTTCTCCTTCAGCTTGGCCAGGATGTCCATCTGCTTCCGCAACTCCTCGGGCCACCGGGCGGACGTCACGCAGTGCAGCAAAACCAGGTCAAGATAATCAGTATTAATCTCCCTCAAAAACCGCTGTACCACCACATCCGCATCCGGCCGTTCCTTTTCGGGGATGCCGCCCTTCGCCCACCAGATCTTTGAGATGATTCCATAGCCGTCGCGCGGCAGGCCTTTCAGTGCAGGCGTCAGGAAAGGGTGCGTCCCGTAGAGATCCGCCAGGTCGAACCACCGCACTCCGCGATCATATCCCCCCTTGAGCAATGCTTCGAATTTCTCTTTGCCCATCCGTGTCTGGTTCGATTGCCGGTTGCCCCCGCTCACGCCCGTGCCCATGCAAAACCGGCTGAATTTGAGCCCCGTCTTCCCCAGGGACACTTTCTCGAACGGGTCGACGGTGGCGGGGGTTGCCTCCGCTGCCGACCCCAGCGATCCGGTGGCCACCAGGCCGCCAATGCTTAGCGCTGAACGTTTAAAGAACTCACGACGTTTGATTTTCATAAACCAAGGGTTTCAATTTCTCCGTAAGATCCGTGCTTCTCGATTTAATTAATCATGCTTCTTCAGCTTTCGCAACCAGGTCCACCCGGCCCCGAAGCATTCCCTTCTTCACCTGTCCGCCAAAACATCGATCCCTTCCGCCTCCCGCTCGGTCTGCAACCGTAACTGGCCGCAGGCCGCATCGATGTCATGGCCCTTTTCGCGCCGCAGCGTTGCGGCAACCTTCTGCTTTTCCAGCGCGGCGAGGAAAGCCTCCGCCTCGTCGTCGCGCGGCCGCTCCCAGGGCAATCCCTCGACTTTATTGTAGGGAATCAGGTTGACTTTGGCGTTCAACCGGCGCGCCAGTGCGGCCAACGGCTGAACCTCCCCGGGCCCGCCGTTCACGCCCTTGATGAGGATGTACTCGAAGGTCAGCATCTTCCCTTTCTTCTGCTGGTAGGACTCGCAAGCGGCGACCAGTTCCTTGAGCGGGTACTTCCGGTTGACCGGCATGATCTTGTTGCGCACCGCGTCGGTCGCACCGTGCAGCGAGATCGCCAGCCGGAATTGCATCGGTTCCTCCGCCAGTCTCCGGATCTGGGGCGCCAGCCCGCTCGTTGAGATGGTCATCTTTCGCGCGCCGATCGCACCGCCCCACGGCGCGTTGAGGATCGCGAGGGCCTTCATCAGGTTCTCGTAATTTGCCAGCGGCTCCCCCATCCCCATTATGACAAGGTTGGAGACTAACCGTGAATCCGGAACCGCGACGCCCGCCGGCGTGCCCTGGTCCGGACCCTGAACTCTCAATTCATGTTCATTCCACCTCTCGACCGCCAGGACTTGCTCAACGATTTCCTCCGCCCCGAGATTCCGTTTCCACCCCTTCAGGCCGCTGGCGCAAAACCGGCAGCCGTAGGCACACCCGACCTGGGTCGAAACACAAAGGGTGTGGCGATCGCTTGCGTCGCCGTACAGGGCGGGATTTGCGGGGATGAGCACGCTTTCGACCAACGAACCGTCGCTTAGCCGCCACAGAAACTTCCGGGTAGTATCCTGCGAGCCTTGTCTGCGCACGAGTTCAAGCACATAGAGCGCATACTCCTTCGCGAGTTTCTGCCGCAACGGCTTCGGCAGGTTCGTCATCTGCGACCAATCCGTCGCGCGATGCCTGTACAGCCACTCCAGGGTCTGCGCCGCCCGATAAGCAGGCTGGCCCCACGCCTGAAAACAGGCCTCGAGCTCATCGCGCGTCAGTGACCGTATGTCGGCGCCCATCCCCGCAGAATACGTCAAGGGTCCCTCGAAGCCAACCCCGCGAACAAAACCGCTGGTCGGCTGTCAATACTATGTTCGCAGGCCGAGAACTGTATCCGCTCGGTCTTGGGTCGGAGCGCCGATTTTTAATCGGCTTAAGCGCACCGACGACCGCGTGTAAGCCGAGTGCAACTCGGCGCTCCGACCCAAGACTGAGCGGATAC
>DATDCV010000400.1:0-5105 GCA_036524155.1 Verrucomicrobiia bacterium | reverse complement strand
CACAGCGCGTATGCATGAAGCCTCAGAAGGGGGGCGGGGACGGCCTCGTCCCTGCGTTGGTTGAAATGATAGCAGCTCCAGATGGGGGACGAGGCCGTCCCCACCCCTTTCATGCATACGCGCTGGCCGGGGATGCAGCGAGAAATGAAGAAGGGCCGCCATTTACCGGGCTAGTGGGAAGGATGGCGGCCCGACCGGACCCGAAGGCCCGGATGCCTGCAGGATGGAAGAATTGGCCGGAGGCGGCAAGGAGTAATTTGGCAATTCCTCGTTTTGGTGCTCTGAAATCGCGTTTACCCGCTCCGCTCCAACAGTTAGAAGCTGGAGCCAACGGTCAGAATTGAACTGACGACCCGCGCTTTACGAAAGCGCTGCTCTACCGACTGAGCTACGTTGGCGCCGGCAATATCCTTTCACGGCCCCTCCCGCGTTGTCAAGCGCGGCGCGGGAGTACCCCACACACTTGGCAGTAAGACTTGCGATGCCGTGGCCGGGACCGGCGTGAGCCAGGGGGCGGTTGAGAACCGAAGGTTGAGGGCTGAGAGACGGCGCGGCGCGCTCAGCGTGTACACGCCGCCACCGCCACGTTTGGCGAGGCAGTTGCTCACGGAAACGTCTAAGCACCGAAGCAGGCTGGGGAGTGTCGAGGAACATGTCGTGCATGGCCTGCTATGACGCGGAGGGGGGGATGCATCCAGGCCGGTGCGAAGCGCAAGTCTCGCAGCAGCAGCCGGCGATCTCGCGGAGGCAACAGCTTGCGCGTGGCGCAGCCCCGCTCGATCGGAAGCTCAGTCCGGCTGGCCGGAGGCCAGGTCATGAACCATTGCCCAGAGGCGGTCGATTTCGCCCAACTCGATCACCTGCATCGGCGTCAAAGGCGCAAATGTCGGATTGGGCCGGCGCAGCCATTCAGGAATTCGCTCCCGCTGAACGATCTCCGAAAGCGCATCCAGAAGCCGCCGTATTTCTTTGAGTCGCCGCCTGGCCGGCTGGCTCGGGAGTTGGCCGTTTGCCCACTCGGCCAGGGCACGGAGCGAAAAACCGGTGAGCCGCCCGAGTTCCTCGCGTTTAAGCCCGTATCGTTCGCACAGTTCCCTGACATCATCGGTGGTATCGACCAGGTGCTCCACCAAACGTTTGGCAAGCTCCGCTTCCTGCTCAACTGGACTCGGTTCCGCCTCCACCGCGGCAGCATCTGTCCAGCTAAACCCGTCCTGGGCATCATGTAATTCAAGCACCGAGGTTGTCTCGGAGCCGTAGGATGCCTTCCTTTTTTTCGACCCTCCGGCCGTGACTCCTCCGAACTTCGTCACGTAGCCTTTGATGAGCTGGTGCATTGGTTTTGGCCGGTTGGCATCGAAAGTATGCGCCACAACATATTTGGCTTTGGCGGGGCCCTTAGCCGACTTTGACTTGCCCATACGTAAGAAAGATGCTCCTGGACGAGGTGGAAGTCAAGCAGATCCGCATGCAGATCTGCACAGTCCCCTAAGGGTCGAGCCCGTGCATGTCCGGTGGCAGTGTCCCAGGATTCAGGATTTGAATCACGGTCCCGTCGCGCCTGTGGCTTGGAAAATAGACGACGTTCACGCCGCCTTTGCGCCGTGCCGACGGAACAATCAGGCCCTCGGCCAGATGCTCGAACGCTGCTCTGGCGATCGCCTGGGTTACGGGTTCGCGTCCGGCTGTTTGCTCCGCATCCCAATCGGCAGTGACAATCTCCTTAAGGGTAACCTTGAGCGCCGTACGGATGGCGGGCGTGGTCAAATCCACGACCGACTGAAGCTCCCAATGCATGCCGAGGATCAATTGCGACTTGAGATCCGCCGGGGTCCAGCCGTAGGACGCGGAGCGCGGGTAAATGTCACTGGATTTCTGGCGCTGGCGGGGTGTACGGTGAGGCTGATGCAGAGCTTGGGCCAGAGCTTGTCGATGCTTGGATTCTTGAATCTTGCCGACGGGGAAATCGTTCTCATCCTCGCGCTGATTTTGATCATGGCCGGGGCCAGGCGGTTGCCGGAGATCGGACGAGGTCTTCGCCGGGGCTTTGATGAATTTCAGAACAGCCGCCGGGAGGTTGAGGACGAGATCCTTGATGGGATTGATGGTGAGTCAAGAGATGCCGGAAAGAGCGTTGGAGGTGTGTACGGAAAGCCTGCTTTCGAGGCGTTGACCACGAAGAACGAGACGGCCGAGCTTTATGATCCCGCGGCCGTTCGGGAGCACGGAGGGCGTAACGGAGGGAAATTTCGAGTGTGGCTCTGCCGGTTGTTGCGGGTGGTTCGGAAGTGGTTGCGCGGCGTCGTGGAACTCACCAGTAGGCGTTGGTAATGCTCACGGGCGCATCAACTGCGATGGTGCGGGGAAAGCGAAAGAACTCCACGTGGTTGTCCCCCATCAGCATCATGTAACGTCGCTGCCCTTTGTAGCTGTGCCAGGGCTGGTTCAGGGCGGGGTCGAAGCCCGCGTTCTCCCAGACCTAAGGCGACAGAGCTGCTATAAAGCCCTCCTGGTTTACACACGATCCTCTATCCGGTACCAGGAGCCAATTGACGCCGGGATGTCCCAGCCAGTCGATCTGCCCGGCAGTCACGAACCACCCGCCGTCCTCCGCATTTCATCTCTATCGTCGTTGCCCAGCGCGTATGCATGAAGCCTCAGAAGGGGGCGGGGACGGCCTCGTCCCTGCGTTGGTTGAATTGATAGCAGCTCCAGATGGGGACGAGGCCGTCCCCACCCCTTTCATGCATACGCGCTGGTCGTTGCCTCGCTGCGCCATTTTTGGCTGGACAGTCGCACTAATGCCGTCCATAAATTCGGTCATGACGTATGGGGGTATAGTTCAACCCTCTCCCACCCGCCTGGGGCTAGGTGACGGCGGGCGTGGAAAAAACCAGTTGTTAATCAGCTTCGCGACCGCCTTTGGTAACTGGCGCCGCAGGAATCATATCCCGCTCAAGAAGATAGCTTTTGATTTGGGAGTTTCGATTTCCACCGTGAGCTCATGGGAATTGGGCGAACGGTTCCCCGGAGGTTTCAACTTGAATATGCTCGTAGAGTACACGGGGCTGCCCCCCTGCAAGTTGTTCTGCATTATGGCGGACAAATGCATCCCGGCAGATTGCCTTCTGGCGATCAATCGGGAATGCGCCGGAACCCTGGGTAGCCGGCACCGGAATCTGCCTGGCCGTCGCCCCGCGCCCTCGAGCGCCTAAGAGAGTGTTGGTGCTGACATCAGTGTCCGGCAGCCGGGAAGTCGATTTGCAGGCGGTAAAAACCGGTTCTGGATGGGGATGGGTCGGTAATCTGGTTCGGGCTCGCCGGCACGATACCCTCGGCGATGGGCACAAAATTCGACAGGGACGCAGACCACAGCAGGCGGTACGTGCGCCCCTGCACTCCAGTCCAACTGATCTTCCGGGAGCTATCGGGCTGCATTTCCAGCTTCAGAAAGGTCAGCGAACTGCTGCTCCTCGGGTCGGTGCCGGCGAACCATTCTTCGTAATCGCTGGCGCCATCACCGTCGCTGTCCGTCCTGCCATTGCTCACCCCGATGCCGCCGAAGACGGCGGTCTCGTAATCGTCAGGCAGCCCGTCACCGTCGCTATCTACAGGCAGCGAGTAAAAACGGATCGCGAAGCCGGCGCCAAGCCCGGAAACCTCTGAGTCGTGGTTGAGCGAATCAACCCCCGCAAAACTCGTGTAGCCCGCCGGGCCCGCCAGAGCAAGGTCGAACCGGGAGGGGAGACTGGGCGCAATCCGGCTGAAATAGATACTGGCGAGCAGGATGCCGTTCCCTTGAACACCCGCCCTGGGCGCGGAGGCACTGAAGCGCGCTCCCACGATACGGATTGAATCCTGGCCCGTAGTCGAGGAGGTATAGCCCAGATGAACTCCTGGCGTCGCGGCGAGGAACCAGAGGCTGTCATCCACGGTGACGGTGCGCGGATTGAGCAGGGAAGCATCAAATCCGACCTTGAGTCCGAATGTGCGCATCTCGACGGCGATGTCCGCATAGATGTCGAGAATGAGCGTGTCCGCGTTGGTGTAGGCCCGGCCGGTGAGCACCACGGCAGGGGCGGCGGAGAGGCGCAAGGGAAACGCTGCGAAACACGCAACGAGGATCAGAATGGCTTTCATGGCACAGTGGGGGCTGGTGGTTTCAGTGCGGGAAACCGAAGGCTGCGGCCATAATGTTGAGGTCATCTCCATCCACATCACCATCGCCATCGAGATCCGCGCCCCCGAGGTTCAGCGCGAGGTTCCACGAAAAACTGGAATAATAAACATGAGTGAAGCCGGTCGTGGCCCGGGACCACGCACCCAGATAGAACTGATAGGCGCAGCTTTCCCAGGGGGCGAGTTGGCCTGCGGCCATCGCAGTGGAGGTGTTGTAATCGGTAGCGGTGACCCCGTTCCACACGATGGCGCCGGAGTGCCCCGGAACGTACGTGTCACTGGTGATGGTGCCCGCGGAACGATTGCGGCCCACGCTGGCAGTCAGGGCGTAACTGTCGAGGAATCCATCCGGATGCGACGCGGTAATGCGGAACCGGAGGTTGGCGGTGGGGGACAGCAGGGTCACGATTCCACACTCGCTGAGGGGCGGCCCAACGTCCTTCGAGATGCTGATGATCTCGACAGTCGGAGGCTTGTTGTTGACCCAGAGCGTCAGCATGTGGGCTGGGTTGCTGAGCGCGATGGGAGCCGCGAGGATCGTGAATGCCCGGACGCGGATGTCATACACTCCATCAGGAAGCTGCAGGGTATTCAGCACCAGACGCAGGCTATCGTGCGCCCAGTAGGTCGAACCTCCATTCACGGTGTTCAGGTAATAGGGCACGCCGGCGATGACGTTCGGGCCCACGGCCTGGAGCGTAGCCGTGACCCCGGCAGGAGAGACGGTGAATTTCACTTTGCTCAGCGGGTGATCCAGCGGCAACCATGGATCGCCCGGAACGCTGTGGTGTCTGTATTCCACGGTGTAGTAATAGGGGCTGATGCCGGAACCGAACACTCCATAGAGCCACGGCTGGGCCGCAAACGGCGCGTTCTTCCACGCCGGTATGTAAAGCGCCGCGGCGTCAGCCGGGGGAACATTCGCC
>DATDCV010000399.1:0-2291 GCA_036524155.1 Verrucomicrobiia bacterium | reverse complement strand
CATGCTGCTGGTAATCGACAATTACGATTCGTTCACATACAACCTGGTCCAATATCTGGGCGAAATGAAGGTCGAGATGCAGGTGCATCGCAACGACCAGATCTCAATCGAGCAGATCCGGGCGCTGAACCCCGATCGCCTGCTGATTTCCCCGGGGCCCTGCTCGCCGCGGGAATCCGGCCTGTCGAACGAGATCATCCGCACGTTTAGCGCCACGGTCCCTACGCTAGGTGTGTGCCTGGGACACCAGTGCATCGGGCATGTGTTCGGCGGAAACGTGGTGGTGAATTACCGCATGATGCACGGCAAAACCTCGCTGATTAAGCATAACGGCAAAGACTTGTTCGAGGGCATGCCCAACCCCTTCGCCGCCACACGGTATCATTCGCTGGTCATCCAAAGGGAAACCCTGCCCGAGTGCCTCGAGATTACCGCCGAAACTGACGAGGGCGAAATCATGGGCGTGAAACACAAGCACCTGCCCATCTGGGGAGTCCAGTTTCACCCCGAGAGCATCCTCACCGAAAGCGGCCGCCAAATCCTCCAGAACTTTCTGAAACTGAAGTAGCGTGTCCGGCGCGCGGACTTTAGTCCGCAGCAACTCACGAGCGGCTCATGCGACCGGAACGTCACGGGCCTGTGGTCACCGACCTCGCTGCGGACTAAAGTCCGCGCGCCGGGCACGCATCTTTTTCGTGACATTTAATCCCCGGTGAGGCGGAATAGGTGGCGTCTTGCGCGGCGCCAAATTCCTATGAAACCACTAGTCGTCCTTCTGGCTGTTTGGTCGGCATTCCCAACGTCCGTGTTCCCGCAGCAGTCGCCATCCACGCCCTCCAAACGCGCTGAGTTCATCCAGGTCAGCAAAGATAAAAAGCATTTTGTCTTCTCAGGCTCCGGCTCCCGGTTCGTCCCCTGGGGCTTCAACTACGATCACGACGCGGCCAACCGCCTGCTCGAAGATTATTGGAAAGAGGAATGGTCCACAGTCAGAGGTGATTTTGCCGAGATGAAAGCGCTGGGGGCCAATGCCGCGCGGATTCACCTCCAGGTCTCCAGGTTCATGATATCGGCGCGCGAGACAAACCGGGAATCCCTGGAGCGGCTGGCCCGCATTGTGACGCTCGCCGAGGAAACCGGCCTCTATCTCGATGTCACCGGCTTGGGCTGCTACAAGAAAGAGGACGTGCCGAGCTGGTACAACGACCTTGATGAAACGCAAAGGTGGGACGTCCAGGCGCGCTTTTGGGAGGCTGTCGCTGACACCTGCAGCCGGAGCCCGGCGGTGTTCTGCTACGACCTGATGAACGAACCGGTCATCACCGAGGACAAGAAAAACCGCGACTGGACGCCTGGCGCGTTTGGCGACAGATATTTCGTGCAGCGCCTGACGCTCGACCTTGCTGGCCGGACCCAACGGCAGATCGCCAAAGCGTGGGTGGAAAAAATGGTCGCCGCCGTCCGCAAACAGGACCGGCGGCACTTGATCACCGTCGGAGCCATTCCCTGGGCGATGACCTGGCCCAACGCCAAACCGTTGTTCTATTCCAAGGAAGTGGGCCAAAACCTGGACTTTGTCAGTGTCCACTTCTATCCGAAAAAAGGCGAGGTGGACAAGGCAGTCACCGCGCTGGCGGTTTACAGCGTCGGCAAACCAATCGTCATCGAAGAGATGTTTCCGTTGAGCTGCTCCGTCGAAGAGCTGGATCAATTCATCGACAAATCCAAGGCTGTGGCCACCGGTTGGATCGGCTTTTACTGGGGTAAAACCATCGCCGAGTATAAAGCAGAAAAAGGCGGCATCGCGGAATCGATGGCGCTAGGCTGGCTGGAATATTTCGCCCGCAAAACCCCGGACATTCTACGTCCGAGACTGTAGGACAGGCATCCTGCCTGTGCCTGAAGGCCGCGGGCCGAAAAGGGGAAACCGCGGAATACACGGAATACACGGAAGGAAAAACCGGGAGCACTCGGAGGGTTCGCCTTCCTGGTGCCGGCCGCCACGGTTGGAATCTCGCTTCGTCGTTCCTGAATCCCAAGCAAGACAGCCTCAATTCTTCCACCGCGCCCTCGCGCCGCAGTTGTGCCGATGGATGGTTCTTTTTCCGTGTATTCCGTGTATTCCGCGGTTCCTGTTCCTCCTCTTTAGGGTCTGCGTTCCGTAGTTTATGTGCCTGTTCTTATACTGCTCAAGAGGGACGATACGGCCAACGCAGGCACTAACCGAGGGACCAAGAGGGGAAACCGCGGAATACACGGAATACGCGGAAGGAAAAACCGGGGGCACTGCG
>DATDCV010000398.1:0-11989 GCA_036524155.1 Verrucomicrobiia bacterium | reverse complement strand
CTCCCTCTACCTCACCAATTGCCTCTGCGACCGCGCCCAGATCTGGCTCGACGGCGGCCAAAGCGACCTCGTCTGGGACCTCCGCAACTGCACCCTCATCGGCAGCTACTTCCGCATCAACCGCTGGTCCCAGCCCAGCTCCGTCACGCTTTACGACTCTTCCATCGATACCACCAACATCAACACCGCCGACCGATACTCGACCAACATCACCGTCAGCCGCTACGATTTCAACGCCTACCGCACCAACTCCTATCGCACCACCCCCACCGGGGCCAACGATGTCCTGGTCACCAACTTCAACTGGCAAACCGGCCCGCTGGGCAATTACTACCTCGCCGCCGGCTCGCCGCTCATCAACACCGGCTCGGTTACCGCCGACCTCGTCGGCCTTTACCATTTCACCGTCTGCACCGCCCTCAGCAACGGCTGCCAAATCAAGGAGACAAACTCAATCGTCGACCTGGGCTTCCATCGCCCGGCGATGGACACCGGAGGCGTGGCCGTCGACACCGTCTGGGTCGAGGACGCGCTCCCGGCCGGCGCTTCCGCTTATGCCGACGGCGGCGATTCCTGGACCTGGATCATTGCCAATCCCAGTCCCTTCTCCGGCCAGCGGGCCAACCAGTCAAACGTCTACCCCTACGAGCACCAGCACTATTTCCAATATGCCACCGAAACTCTGGCCGTTAACGCTGGCGACAGCCTCATCGCTTACGTTTACCTCGATCCCGCCAACGTCCCCGCCGAGGCGATGCTCCAATGGTTCAACGGGAGCTGGGACCACCGCGCTTACTGGGGCGCCAACAGCATCAACTGGGGCGTCAACGGCACTCCCAGCCGCCGCAGCATGGGCGCCCTGCCCGGAACCGGCCAGTGGGTCCGCCTCGAAGTGCCCGCCAGCCTCGTCGGCCTCGAAGGCAGCACCCTCAGCGGCATGGCTTTCACGCTCTACGGCGGCCGGGCCACCTGGGACTACGCCGGCAAGAAAACCGCCAACATCTTCCACGACCAGGATGGCGACGGCATCTGCGACGTACTCGAAGACCTCAACGGAAACGGCGACGGTAGTGACGACCCCACCTCCTGGACCAATTATAACTCCGCCAATGCGCTCAGTAGCCAGATGAAGTTCCAGGTTTTCACGCCGTTGAGATGACGTTGCCCAAGATCAGAACCATGTCAAGCGAGGCGAACATTGCATGAAACCCTCCACCCCCACAACGATTATGCTCAAACACAAGGCATTTCCTCAGACGAATCCGGCCTTTAATTGTCTGCCGGCTGTCCTCTTCGCTGCTGCTTTCACGCTCAGTCTGTGGCACCCAGCCCACCTTCGCGCTGCCTGCGGCTGGGACGTGGAAGTCAAACTTGGCTACGGGCAGGGAAGTAAGCTAACGCTTTTCAAATGCGGCGAGGGATGCGAAGCACGGTTTTTCAAGGTCCATGCCTACGACGGTAGCCTTAACGTTGTCAAGACTTCCACCCGCACCAGACCGGACGGCACACTCGAAAGCTCATGTACTGGGCGATCATTTGAGTTGCTCAACGGAGGGATTGTCAAGACGCTGACGGTAGATCCGGTCACCTGCCTCAGGACCATTACCGACGACGAATACACCGGTTACTTCACACGTTACACATACTCCGGAACGTTCTGGAACAGTAATCAAGGTTACGACTCCTCCTTCTGCGAGGATACCCTCAGTCCTACACAATGTCCCATGTGCCAAGTCGGTGTGGGTTATACCACGAACTACACAGAAGGCCTGGGGCCGCCCTGCAACAACCAGCTTGCCGTTCAGAGCGGGTCACAGAGGATTGTCGAGCCAAGCGGAGCATGCACGACGGAGAGCATTCACAGGATCGAGACAGTCGGCAATTCATACGCCGACGAGTACCGAACCGAAGACATCATCGAACAGGCCCGCATGTGCGCTGAAAACTCCATGCCCGCAGAGTTTTCTAAAATCGGCAATCCCGTCGCCACATTCTCACTGGCGCCCGATCGCTCCTCAACGGGCCTCGGTGCGTCCATTTGGAGAATCGCCATTTACAACGCCACCTCGAGGCTCAGGTACAAAATTCACCTGCGTTGGAGCATCAACGACAACGGCACTATCTATCTCCAAGACGAATACCACTATCCCTGGGGCACCGACGACGAAGTTTGGTATTTTCCCAGCGCCGCAGGCAAGTTTCTCGAACCAACTGTGAAAACGACCTGCGGTTATACTTTCTACGAGAAAACTCTGGTTACCGCGACGGTCGAACCTTTGCCTTCGCCTCTCACGCCCGCTGACCCAGTCTCCAGCGGGGGCGGCAGCGCGCTCCCCGGGTGGTCCCCAGCGGCTGGTAACTCAGGATGCTCGTCCTGCACCGGCGGCGGACTTGAGGGTGTCTCACTGTTCAGCCTCGATTTTGGCCCGGGTATTGAGGGGCCTGCCATCGGGTCGATATCGCTACATCCGAGCGGTCCTTCGCCGCTTCTAGGAACCCCGGCAGCCCTCGATTTGAGCCGGGAACCCATATCGCAGACGGAATCGCAGTCTCTAGTGATCTTGAAGAACGGGGAGGAACTGCGCCAGATTTCAACCTCCCGCCTGTTCATCGACATCTCAAGGAATACTGAATACAAATACACAATCCGCGTGATGCAAAAGCAGGCGCAGGGCACGATCCAGAGCGACGGGTATTTCAGCTATGACAGCAACCCTGCCTACCTCCTCAAGCAGTACACCATTGAAAATCCGGATGCCTCGCCCACGTTATACAATAAGGTCCGCATCACGGATCTGAGTTCCGGAAACGTGCAGTGGAACTGTGAGTACTTAACGTCCCTCGCCGGCTGGAGGATTTCGCTGCCTGCGAACGCCGGGAAACTCGAGGTCATATCTACAAATAACACGGCTAACGCCTCGACCCAGATCCGCCGACACCTCAACTCTTCCGATCAAATCATCGCCGAAGCGGCACAGGCCGTGACCAATTTTCCATGGGGCCAGGCTCTCCTGAGCGAGACGAAAGGAATCGGCGCGGAGGCACGCACCCGCTCATTCACCTATTACGATCCGCCACCCTTCCCGGCCAGTTCGTCCCGGCCGCCCTTAAAAACCGTCACTGAGCCAAATGGCGGCTGGCGGACAGTTTTGAGCTATGACACGGACGGCCGGGTCAAATACGAGCTTTCCGGGATCGATACGGCACCGACGCTCGATACGAATCAATGCCGCAGCATTGTGTATTCGTACGATCCGGAGGACCCCGAGGACTACGCGGGGCGCGAGCCGAACAGCCCCAGGCGAGTTGATGAATACTGGAAGGGCAAACTCATTGGGCGAACTTATCATGTCTACGCCTCGTATTATCACAAAACGGTTGAGTGTCCGAATCCAACCGCGACAAATCCAATCGGGGCCCCCGAGAACCTCGTCAGCATGGTAGTCTATTCCACGCTCCCGGGAGCATTCAACTGGGTGCTTTACCGGGTCAACCCGGACGGGACTGTTATCGTGCCATCGATGGATATTTACTCACCTACTTTCACCACGGACGAGGGCCAGCCTTACACGGACAACCCGGGTGTGGTGCGAAACGGCACCCGCACGGTCGAGGTCATTAGGCCAACCCGCACCCTCGAGTCGCGTATGATCTATGCGATTTCTGACGGAGCACAGGGCCCGCTGATCAGCAGCGTTATCTATAGCGGTTTCGACGATTTTGACCGACCCACGCGAGCCGATTATCTCGATGGGACATACGAGACTTTCTCGCACTCCTGCTGCGGCCTCGATATAGTAACTGACCGGAACGGCCTCACTACACTAGTCGAGTACGACGTTCTTCGCCGCCCTGTCGGGCGGACGACACTTTCGTACCAAAAGACCATCTCGCTGACCAATATCCTCGACGCGGCTGGGCGGCCAACCACATATATTCGCAACGCAGGCGGCACCTCAGTCATGCAGCAGAAATCCATGACCTACGACACCGCCGGTCGCGTTGCGTCGGAGACCACCATTGCCGACTCGATTTATTCCACCTCGACACACCTGGAGACCGTCCCCGGGGGAGTCCAGTCCGTCACGTTGCGACCCGACGGCGGCACTATAACGAACCTGTACTTGCAGGACGGCTCGCCCCTCAAGATTACTGGCACCGCCGTCTTCCCCGTCCAGCACTCCTATGCCATCGAGACTGAGGCGGGCGTTCACCGCCTCGTCACCACGGAAACCAAGCTGAATTCCAATTGGAGCCCGACTACGGAATGGGTGAAGCGCTACCAGGATGGTCTCGGCAGGGCCTACAAGACCGTTTATGCTGGTGCCGGCACACCAACCGGCGTCACCATTTACAACGCCAACGGCCAGCTCGAAGCGGAAGTGGATCCCGATGGGGTGACAACTCTCCACCGCTACGACCTGCAGGGCCGCCATGTAATCACAGCCATAGATGTGGACAAGGACGGGTTCGTTGCGAATTACGACACTGGGGCTCCTTCCGGCAAAGACCGGATCACTGAGGCGACCACCGCCTGGCTCGCCGACGGTGCTCCAGGGAATACCCGCGGATATGATATTCAGCGCACCGAAACGAAGGTCTGGACCACCGATGGCCAGGCCAACATAGCGAAAATCCAAACGGTTGATACTTCAACCGATGGCTTGCGCACCTGGCAGACCGTGTACCGGGACCAGAGCACACCCGTGGAAACCCGCACTGAGGTTGCCAAACCAACCGCCGGTAACAACTGGACTCGCACAGTGACTCAAACCGGCCCGGACAACTCGACGGTGGTCACAGCCTATCAGTATGGCCGGCTGATCTCGGTAAACCGCGGCGCACTTGGCCAGACGATATACGGTTACGACGATCACGGGAGGCAAAACGCCCTGACAGACGCGCGCAGCGGCACGACCTGGCACACTTTCAACAGCGCCGATTTGGTCACGTCAGTCACCACCCCGCCTCCAGGAAACGGGCAACCGCCTCAAACCACAACCACGCTCTACGACATCTCGCTACGCGGCTGGAAGATTATGCAGCCCGATGGAACCAGCGTCACGAATGAGTTCTTCCCCACGGGCCTCCTGAAGAAAACCTACGGCTCGCGCACTTACCCGGTCGAGTACACCTACGACTACGCCGGGCGCATGAAAACTCTGACGACCTGGACCAACTTCCCCACCACCGGCGCTGCCACAACAACATGGAATTACGGCCAGTACCGCGGCTGGCTGGACAACAAGCAATATGCCGATGGCACCGGGCCGAGCTACCAGTATACCCCGGGTGGCCGCCTGAGTTCACGCACTTGGGCCAGAACTGCATTGACCCAATACGCCTACGGCTTAAGCGGGGCTGCCGAAAATGCTCACGGGGACCTGCTCGCCATCACGTACACCGACCCTCAAAACACGCCTGCCGTCTCCTTCGATTATGATCGCCGTGGCCGGCAAAAAGCCGTCACCCAAGGCAGCAACCACACGGTCCTTTCGTACAACGATGCCAACCAACTCACGAGCGAGACGCACGACGCCGGCACCCTCAACGGTCTCACTGTAACCGTCGGGTACGACAACAAGCTGCGGCGCGACCGGCTCCAGGCGAATACGCAACCGGCGCTTGATGTCGGCTATACGTTCAAACCCAACTCTTCCCAGTTGGACACCGTCACCGACACACCCAACAACCTCTCAGCCACGTATTCTTATCTTGCCAACTCGCCTCTCGTCGGGGAAATTGGCTTCAAGAATAATGGCTCGCCGGTCATGACGACCACGAAACAGTTCGATTTTCTCAATCGCCTCAGCTCCATATCCTCCTCGTTCTCCTCCTCGTCCTCCTCCTCGATCGGGCTTTCTTATGTTTATAATTCCGCCAACGAGCGTACCCGCAGTACTCTCGCCGACGGGTCTTTTTGGATCTACGACTACGATTCCTTCGGCCAGGTAACATCCGGCAAAAAGTACTGGGCAGACGGCTCGCCCTTCGCGGGCCAGCAGTTTGAGTACCGGTATGACACGATCGGAAATCGCACCACCACGAGAGCCGGGGGCGATCCAAACGGTTCGGGGTTGCGCCAGGCGGTCTACGCGACGGACTACCGCAATAACAAGTACCTCAACCGGACGGTTCCCGGAGGATTCGATGTTATCGGGGCCGCCCTGCCCACTGTCGCCGATCTGCAGGTGAACGGTGTGGCGCCATACCGGCGGCTTGAGTACTTCCGGGGGGAGGTCGCCGCAGACAATGGATCCAGCGCAGTCTGGCAGTCCGTCAACGTGACGGGTACCGGCGAAACAACGGTGTCGGGAAACGTATTCGTGCCTAGAACACCGGAGGGCTTCGGCCATGATGCGGACGGGAACCTCACCAGCGACGGGCGTTGGAGTTACGCTTGGGACGCCGAGAACCGGCCTATTCGAATGACCGCCAGCACGGCGGTCGGCCCGCAGCACTGGCTCGAATTCGAATACGATTGGCGTGGCCGGCGCATTGTCAAGAAGATCGGGCCAATAGGCTCCGGCACCCCGACGAACATTGTGAAGTTCCTCTATGACGGCTGGAACCTGCTTGCCACTCTCAACTCCCTACTCGCAACTCTCAACTCCTTCACGTGGGGCCTTGACCTGAGCGGCTCGCTTCAGGGCGCCGGCGGCGTCGGCGGCCTCCTCTCTGTTTGGGACTCCTCATCCCTCAACAACCAACCCTCAACACATTTCGTCGCTTATGACGGGAACGGGAATGTCAGCGCGCTGGTGAACGCCGCAAATGCTGTTGCCGTCGCACAATATGCATACGGCCCCTTCGGGGAAGTCCTCCGCGCCACGGGGCCGGTGGCGAAGGCGAATCCGTTTCGGTTCTCGACCAAATACCAGGATGATGGGACGGACCTGCTTTACTATGGGTATCGGTATTACAGCGCAGGCACGGGAAGGTGGAACAGCAAGGATCCCATTCTAGAGAATGGAGGCATTAACCTTTACTGCTTTTTGAGGAACAATTCGGTTGTATCAGTAGATGCCGACGGTAGGTACAATGTCCGAGTTCTCAGAAAGTTAAACCTCATATGTGGCGGCTGGTCAGTCGATTGGATATTCGAAGGGCAAGTTCCTCGCAAGGGCAAGTACTTTTTGGTGCAAGAGGTGCACAAAGATCGTCGCACGATCGCCTGCTGCGGGTATACAGGAGACTTCGACAAGAGTAAGGTTTTTTATGAGGCAGCGGAGTTTGACGCAGATGAGAAGACCAGTTGGATCAAAGGGGACAGCGATGTGATGAACGTAGACGAACATACAGTTGCAGGCTTTAAGGGTGTATTTGTGCTTGGTAAGGTATTCCCTGCCGATGAGGATATTGCAAGGGACATCAGCTCTTGGGGTCACCAGGCGGAGGAATCTCATAGCATGCCGTCTACCTTGACCGTGCCGACGTGGTGGAACTCCAACCGCGACGTAGATTCTGGGAGTCGCTCCGCGTGGAAGGACGACTGGGACTGCTGCTCAGGTAATTATGGAGACAGGTTTGGAACGCTTTTCACGATCCCAGCACACTAGGCCGCACGCATGACAACCATTTTGTCCCTTGATTCATCTGGATTGCCAAGAGCACGGAGTCACGTTCGAGCGATGGGGTTGGCGCGAGTTGTACGGTCCACAAGCGGCCCCCATGACCAGATCCTTAAAGCCTTCCTTCAGATGATGCAGGGTATTCGTTACAATCCGGCAACGCTTGGCGCGACTGACCAAGTGCTCCACGCCCGCCCGGATGCCGGACACCCCTCGGTTGAACGGGCAAAAAACGTGCTTCAACTCCCGGCCCATGGGCTTTTGGGCGGAACCGATCAACAACTAGCCGGGCAGGCCGAGCCCCTTGAAACCCAACTCGCCGATTGTTCACAACTTCTCCCAGTTCAACAACCATGTATTATACTTTAACTTGCATAACTTGCTATCACGCATTTAGTCTAATGCTCTCACGACGTATCTTCGTATTACGGCACTGCTGCTTCAAACAGGGTATTGTTCACTGCCTTGATCGCTGTCAATTGCGAGGCCCCAAAATAAGCTGCGATTGGGGACGCCATTGGATTCGCCCACGCATTAAGGCGCTAAGGTCAATGGCTTGTCTTTTGAGCATAGTGCTGCCCTTTGGCTCGCCCGCAGACCGACATGCGCGGGAAACCGTAGTAAGTGGCCGAGTGGTTATGGCCTCGCCGGGTCAGTCAAGGTCGCGAGTCACCACGATTGCGGCGGGCTTTTGCCACTGCCTCGCGCTTAAAGCCGACGGAACAGTCCTATGTTGGGGGGACAATTCCATGGGCCAGTGCTCCCCGCCTGCTGGGTTGCGCGATGTTGCAGCCATCGCTGGAGGAGCTCTTCATAGCTTGGCTCTTCGGTCCAATGGAACCGTGGTGGTGTGGGGTGCCAAGGGCCAAACGAATATGCCACCGGACTTGACCAATGTTGTGGCCGTCGCTACGGGGTCTTTTGACAACGTGGTCCTCCGGGCTGGCGGCGGCATCACTGCCTGGCGTCAGGATTCCTCAAGTCCTACCCTCACGCCCGCAGGTCCTAGCAACGTTGTAACCATTGCATCTGGAGGGGAGCACTATTTAGCACTGCACTCCGGCGGCGAAGTGTCCGCGTGGGGAGACAATACCTTCGGCGAAGCGGCAGTTCCGTCGGGTATGAGCTCCGTGAGGGCTGTAGCGGCAGGAGCAGCGCATAATCTGGTGCTTCTATCGGACGGGACGGTTAAAGCGTGGGGTGATGACTCGTACGGTGAGGTCTCTAATGTGCCGAAAGTGAGCAATGTCACCGCTATCGCCGCAGGAGGCTGTCACTGTTTGGCCCTGCTCTCTAACGGCACCGTGCTCGCATGGGGTTGCGACAAGGACGGTGAAAGCACCGTCCCTGAGGGGCTCAACAGGGTGGTAGCGGTTGCCGCAGGATCAAGTCATAGCCTCGCGCTTCGAGCTGACGGGACGATCGTCGCGTGGGGGGACAACTCGCACGGGCAAACAAACGTGCCATCCACACATAAAATAGACGACGGCGGAATGGAAAGATGAAGTGCTTTTCCTATGAACCGCGTTCAATGAGAACGGCAACGCCCTTACCTTGCCCAACGCTCCCCGATACGAATACGGCCCCTTCGGGGAACTCCTCCGCGCCACCGGTCCCCTGGCCAAAGCCAACCTCTTCCGGTTCCGTTTCTCCACAAAGCATCAGGATGAGGCCACAGACTCCCTTTACTGGAGAGTGAAACCTTGTGGCCGGGCGAGAACATTTCACTTTCCGGCACGGTGCAATTGGGAGCCACAATGCTTTATAGGAAACAATGCGCAAACCGCCGTCAAGCCTCATTAGCCGTTCACTAGCACTCGTGTTCCTAGCCTCTGCGCTGTTGAGCACAAGTGTTCTGCGGGCGTCAGCCTCTTGGTTAGCTTTGGAACCCATGGAGATAGCCTTGGGTCGAACAATAAGGGTTTCACCGACCCGCGCCCAACTCGCTTGGCAGGAAAGGGAGGTTCAAGCCCTCGTCCACTTTGGCATGAACACCTTCACGGGCAAAGAATGGGGCTCGGGCAAGGAGGACCCGTCGTTATTCAACCCGGCGAATCTGGATTGCGGGCAATGGGCTGAGGCGGCCCGAGACTTTGGGGCGCAGTCCCTCACGTTCTTATGCAAACATCATGACGGTTTCTGCATGTGGCCAAGCGCCTACACACGCCACTCTGTGAAATACAGCCCCTGGAAAGCCGGGCAGGGCGACGTTGTCCGCGAAATCTCGGAAGCATGCCGGAAAGCCGGGCTCAAATTTGGCATTTATCTTTCTCCGGCCGATCTCAATCATCCGGCGTATGGCCGCGACGCCGCTAAATACAACGATTATTACTGCGGCCAACTGACGGAGCTGCTGACAAACTACGGCGAGATTTGCGAGGTGTTTCTCGACGGGGCCCAGCCCTCGCCGCTCCAACAGGGTTACGATTTTCAGCGTTATTACCGTGTGATTCGCGAGCTTCAGCCGAACGCCGTGATCAGCATGCGCGGACCGGACGTACGGTGGGTGGGCAACGAAATCGGTCAGGCGAGGGAGAGCGAATGGAGCGTGGTTCCCATACCTGTTCCCCCGGACAAATACGACTGGCCAGACAGAACAGCTCTGGACCTCGGGAGCCGGAAGCGTATTGAAGGGGCGAAGTCCCTCCACTGGCACCCAGCGACTGCGGCTGTCTCACTGCGGCGGCAATGGTTCTGGCATCCGGGCCAGGACTCCACCATAAAGAGCCTTCCGGAATTGCTCCGGATTTACCGGCACACGGTCGGCCGCAACGCCGTTCTGCAGCTTAACCTCTCGTCCGATAACACCGGCCGCATTCCCGACCTCGATGTGGCGCGGCTCCGGGAATTCGGGGATGCTCTGCGCAGCCTGTTCACCACCAACCTGGTCGCAGGCATAGGGACGACGGTGGAGCCTATGCGCACCGAAGCAGACGGGACATTTATGCAACGGTTGAAATTTCAGAAACCGCGCAGAATCAAACACGTGGTGCTCCAGGAGGACATCACGAAGGGGCAGCGAGTGGAAGCTTTCGAAGTCGCCCTCTGCGAAGGCGGGAAAACCAACAAAGTGCTCCAGGCGACGACCATCGGCTGGAAACGGATCCTCGATGCGGGTGATGTTTCCGCGGAAGAACTGCTTCTTCATATAACCCAAACGCGCGCCCCGCCTTTCGTAACTCTCTCAGCTTATTAACATCACACAGCTCAGGGGTCACCCTGATCAAGAAAAAAAACTTTGGCCTTTCCGGTTTTCTTTCCCTTCGCTTCCGCTTCTACCGGGACTTTCTTAATACAAAGGTCGATCCACAAAGAAGCTTTCCTCCCCTCCAGGGCGTAGGCTGTCTCAGCGTGCCCAATGGCCCGGAAAAGGAAAAGGGGTCACCCAGCACATCAATAGCCATTGAGCTTGCCTTGGCGTGGTGTTCCCGATCTAATGCCCCAGGCCACGAAAACGGTCAGTTAATGAGATTGTAATATAGGCCACACGAAGCGGCGGAAACAAGTCGGGGTCGGAACAAAGTATGTTCACAACCTGCTCAGCCGCTCCTCCTCCCAAGCCTGCCCACTGAGCGCCGCACCTTTCCGGGTTCGCCTTCCCGACGAGCCCCGCGCGAAGATCAAAGTAGTGGCCCTGAGGAAAAGCTCCCTGGCTTGATCGGACAGCCATATACATCAACTCAAAACTGGCACCGGAAGTAATCCCCCCGGCACCGAAAACCGACGCCAACGGACCAACGCTTAACGCTTAACTCTTAACTCTTAACTCTTAACTCTTAACGCTTAACGGATCGCAGGCCCCGCTCCGAGAAAAACATTTCAATCGGACTTCGGAGCTGCTACGTTTTTGCAGGTGCTACACTTTTGCAGGTGCTACACTTTTGCTGCTACACTTTTGCAGGTCACAACCCGCCCGTGAGCAGCCACTTCCGCAATCTGCTACGTTTCTGGCTACGCTTTTGCATCTCCAGCCCCTGCCCGGAGAAAAACATTTCCCCTCCTTGACGCTCTTGACCTCTCAACGCTTTAACGTTTTAACCCTCTAACGTTTTAGCGTTTTAGCGCTTTAATGCTTCAACGCTTCAACGCTTCAACGTCCCAGCCTCTCCCCCGGTCGCCTGGCGGGCATAACGGGTGTAGCAGATGTAGCAGATGTAGCAGATGTAGCAGATGTAGCGGTCCCCAGATATCCCCGGAAGAAAATTCTCCACCCCTTAAACCCGCCTTCCGCGTGTTCCGCCTATTCCGCGGTTGTCGTTCTCTGTTGCGCATTTCGCGCTTCGGCTTGTGTATCGGTGCCATCCGTGTCTATCAGTGGTTGAAAGCGTCGGAATTCCCATCCCCCCTGCCCGTGCTGCGGTATCGCCAGGCATCGGTGGATAACGCCAAATCACGCTCGTTAACGCCAGATAACGAAT
>DATDCV010000397.1:0-41625 GCA_036524155.1 Verrucomicrobiia bacterium | reverse complement strand
GATCGGGACCATCGAAGCGACCAGCATCATCGTGGTCATGAGGATCGGGCGCAGCCGCACCCGGTTAGCCTGGAGAAGCGCGCTTTCGCGGTCGAGCCCACGGGCGCGCAACGTGTTGGTGTAGTCGATTTGCAGAATTCCGTTCTTCTTGACGATGCCGAACAGCATAAAGAGGCCGAAGATCGCATAGATGTTCAGCGGCTCGCCCAAAAGCAACATGCTGAGCAAGGCAAACGGCAGCGAGAGCGGCACCGCCAACATGATCGACACCGGATGAACGAAGTGTTCGAATTGGGCGGCGAGGATCATGTACATGAAGACCATCGCCATCCCGAAGGCGAGAAAGAAGTTCTGGAACGTTTCCTGGAGCGTTTTAGCTCGGCCGGTGAAGATCACGCGATAGTCGGCCGGCAGGTTCAGTTCGGCGACGGCCTGACGGACATCATCCATCGCCAGGCTCAAGGGATAGTCGACCAGGTTGCCGATGACGGTCACCTTGCGCTGGCGTTGATAACGGTCGATCTGGTTCGGCCCGCGCGACTCTTCGAAGGAGAGCAGGTTAACGAGTTGCACCAGGGAGGATTCCGAGGCGGCCGCCAGGCCGGCGCGTCCGCCGCCAATCCGCAGCATGATCTGATCGAGGGCTTCCTCGGTGTTGCGGCTTTCGGGGTTGGCGCGGAGCCAAACATCGTATTGGTCGTCGCCTTCCTTGTAGGTGCCGACGATGTCGCCACCGACGAGGGTGCGGAGCGCGGAAGCGATATGTGTGACGCGGAGGCCGAACTGGCTCGCTTTGGCGCGATCGATATGGGCTTGCAGCTCGGGTTTGCGGTTGGAAAGCGTCGTGTCGAGGTCCACGAACCCTTTCTTGCCGCGAAGCTTCTCGATGACCTGGCTGGAGTAGAGGCTGAGCTTCTCGAGGTCAGGTCCCACCAGGTTAAGTTGGATGTCGGAGTTACGACCGCCGCCGCTCATGCCGAAAACCGACTGCACGCCGGCGCGCAGGTCGGGAAAATCCGCGAGAATGCGCCGCGCCTGGCCCATCGCCTCGAATTGCGACCAGCGGCGGGAACGGCCGAGGAGCATCGAGAACCGGCCTCCGAGCTCCGGCAACCGGCAGTAAACGCTGCCTTTGGTAACGTCGCCCTCTCCCTTGCCAACCCGGCCGGAGGTTTCGCCGATGGTAATCAGCGTATCGGTGACGGCTGGCTGGCCGTCGACGCGGATCGCTCTGACCCGTTGCTCGATTTGCGTCGCGATATCGGACGTGCGTTGCAGCGTGGAACCCTCCGGCGCCTGGAATGCAATTTCAAATTCGCTGGCATCATCCTGGGGCATGAAGTTAAACGCCGTGACTTTCACCAGGACGAACAAAGAGGCCATACACCCGAGGACACTCAAGACGACGACCCAGCGGTGGTGAAGGCACCACCGGAGGATGCCGATGTAAGCACCGCCGATCGCGCGCATGATCGGGCCGCCATGGGCCTTCTTTTCACGCAGCCGCTCGTTGTCGGTGTGGCGCAGAAACCGCGAAGCCAGCATCGGGGTCAGAGTGAACGAGATGAACAGCGACACCATGATCGCACAGGCGACCGTGACGCCGTAGCTGGAGAAGAACCGCCCGATGCGGCCCTGCATGAAGGCGAGCGGCAGGAAGATAACCACCAGCGACAGCGTGGTGGCCAGCACGGCCAGGGCGATCTCGCGCGTAGCGTAACTGGCGGCCTGCGGACCCGACCACCCCTTCTCCTCCATGGTGCGGTGGATATTCTCGAGGATGACGATCGCATCGTCGATGACGATGCCGACGGCGAAGACCATGCCGAGCATGGTGAAGTTATTCAGCGTGTAACCCATCGCGCGCATCAGGGTAAACGTCGCGATGAGCGAGGCCGGGATGGCGACTGAGGCGATAACAGTGCCGCGCCAGTCGTGAAGGAAGAAGAAGACAGTCAACGCCACCAGCACCGCGCCGAGCATGAGGTGCAAGCTGAGCTCGTCGAGCGAACGGTTGATGAAGATGGACTGGTCGCGAATGACCGTGAGCTTGAAATCGGGCGGCAGGATGGTTTTGAGTTCCTCGAGCCGCTGTTTGACGGCGCCGATGAGCTTGACGGTGTTGCTGCCGGACTGTTTGCGGATGACCAGCGTGACGGAGTTGTTGCCGTTCAGCCGCGACAGCGAGCGTGGTTCCTCGACCGAATCGGCTACCGTCGCGATGTCCTTCAGGTAAATCGGCTGGCCCTGGAAGTTGGCCACAATGAGGTTGTTGAAATCCTTGACGTCCCGCATGCGGCCGAGGGTGCGGACGACGAGTTCACGGGTGCCCTGGTCCACCCGGCCGCCCGGGACTTCGAGGTTTTGCTCCTCGAGGGCGCTGCTGACGTCGTCAATCGTGAGGTTGTGGGCGCGCAACCGGCCCAGGTCAACCGCGATCTGCACCGCCCGGCGCCGTCCGCCGACGATGTTAACCGCCCCCACGTCCTGCACCGTTTCGAGGTTCTGTTTAAGCTGTTTGTCGGCGATGTAGGTGATTTCTTTGAGGTCGCGGGGCGCGCTGACGCTGATCGAGATCACCGGCGCCGCGTCAATGTCGAATTTATCAATAATTGGAGGGTCGGTCCCCTCCGGCAGGCGAGCGAGGATGGTGTTGACCTTGTCCCGGACGTCCTGGGCGGCGACGTCACGGTTCCGCTCCAGGAGAAATTGCACCGTGATGAAGGAGATCCCTTCGAGTGAGGTGCTGCTCAGCTCATCGATTCCCTGCACGGTGTTGATGATCTCCTCCAGCGGCTTGGTGACGCTGGTCTCCATTTCCTCGGGCGAGGCCCCGCGCAGGGTTGTGGCGACGGTGACGATGGGCAGGTCAACGTTCGGGAATTGATCTACCCCGATGCTGCGGAACGAAAACCAGCCCAGCACCACCAGCAGCAAGTTAACCATCGTCGCGAACACCGGCCGGCTGATGCAGAGATCAGCAAGTGCCAGGCCGCGAGCATTCCTGCCTGTTGGTTCAGTGTTATTCGAACCCAGCATCGCTCCGAAGAGTCGCAAGGCCAGGGACGTCAAGCAATAGGAAAGAGCGCCGCCCGATAACTCAGTCTGGCAGCGAGCGCCGGCTGGCAGCCGCCTCGTGCGCTCTCGGTTCAGGTGTGAGCTTGCCGTCTGGGGCTTGCCGTGTATGCTCGGCGCGCATGAACTCGCTGCTCCTGAACGGCGGACGGGTGATCGACCCCGCCAACCAACTAGATCGCATTGCGGACCTCCTGATTCGGGATGGCAAGATCGCGGCCGTTGGCCCCGAAGCCACAACCCAAGCGCCTGCGGATGCCGAACGGATGGAAGTTGGGGGGGCGATCGTTTGCCCGGGCTTGATCGACATCCACGTTCATCTGCGCGAGCCGGGCCAGGGGGCGAAAGAAACGATCGCGACCGGCACGGCGGCGGCGGCCCAGGGAGGGTTCACGTCAGTGGTGTGCATGCCGAACACCTCGCCGGCGATCGACAATCCCGGGAACGTCGCGCTGATCCATGAGTTGGCGGCCGACCAGGGCCAAGTGAACGTGTTTGTGGCCGGGGCGATTACGAGGAACATCGCGGGGGAAGAACTTGCGCCGATTGGTTCGCTCAAAAAGGCAGGAGTGGTGGCGATTACTGATGACGGCCACTGCATCCAAAACAACGAGTTGATGCGCCGAGCGTTGGAATACGCGGGGATGTTCGGCCTGCCGGTTTTGGACCATTGCCAGGACTACTCGCTCGTGACGGATGGCGTGATGCACGAAGGTTACTGGAGCACGGCCCTGGGTTTGCGCGGGTGGCACGCTGCTGGCGAGGAAATGATGGTTGCGCGGAACATCCTGTTGGCGGAGATCACAGGGGCTCATGTCCATTGCCAGCACCTCAGCGCCGCCGGCAGCGTGCGACTATTGCGCGAGGCGAAGCAGCGCGGCCTGCCAGTGTCTGGCGAAGCCTGCCCGCATCATTTCACTCTAACCGATGCCGCGATCGCCGGCAGCGACAAGTTCTGGGCCACCGATGGCCGTGGCGTTTTCGGGGCCGGGAGCGGTCTTCCGAACCCACCTGCCTGGCCCGCTTACGATACGAATCTGAAGATAAATCCCCCGGTGCGGTCGGCCCGCGACCGAGAGGCTGTCATCGAGGGGCTGGCCGACGGGACGATCGAAATCCTGTGCAGCGACCACGCGCCGCACTGCAACTATGAGAAGGAGGTCGAGTTTGACTATGCGCCGTTCGGGATTACGGGCCTCGAGACAGAACTGGCGCTGGCGTTGATGCAACTCTACCATAGCGGGCGTCTTGCCCTGGCCGAGTTGGTTGCGAAATTCACGGTGAATCCGGCGCGGTTGCTGCGGTTGTCGAAAGGCACGTTGGCAGTCGGCGCCGATGCCGACGTGACCGTGATCGACCTCGACCGAGAATGGCAATTTGACAAGAGCGCCTCCGCAAGCAAGTCTTTGAACAGCCCGTTCTACGGTTGGCCTTTGAAAGGGAAGGCGATTGCGACTATCGTGGGTGGCAGGAAGGTCTGGGTGGACCAAGCCGAACTGGTCAGAACATAACCGGGTGAATGATTGTAGAATTGTGATTATGAGGAAGATGGTAGTTACTTTGTTTGCGGTTTTGGCCTTGTGTCAAGCGGGCGCGGCGGATTTGCCGTGGCTGACTGATCTCGCCAAGGCAGAGGCGAAAGCCAAGGCCGAGAATAAGTTGGTGATGATGGATTTCACCGGTTCGGACTGGTGTCCCTGGTGCATCAAACTGGACAAAGAAGTGTTCTCCACGCCCGAGTTCGTCAAATACGCCGAGAAGAACCTGGTGCCGATGCTGGTCGATTTCCCCAGGAAAAAGCAACAGTCTGCGGAACTGAAGCGGGCCAACCAGCAGTTGGAGAAGAAGTACAAAATAGAAGGGTACCCGACGGTAATCGTGCTGAATAAAGATGGCACGAAAGTGGGTGAGCTGGGGTACCAGCCGGGCGGTCCAAAGAGGTTTATTGCGCAACTCGAAAAGCTGCGGTCCAAGAGTTGATATCGTCCGGATTCCTGCAGTTTGACATGAAGGCGATTCTGGCTCTGGAGGACGGAAGTCTGTACCACGGTGAAGGTTTCGGCGCGCGCGCCTCAAGTTGCGGCGAGGTGTGTTTCAATACCTCGATGACCGGCTATCAGGAGATCCTCACCGACCCTTCCTACAAAGGCCAGATCGTCACTATGACCTACCCGCTGATTGGCAACTACGGCGTGAATCACTTCGACGTCGAGTCGTGGCGGCCCCACGTCGGCGGCTTCGTCGTGCGCGAGTTGTCTCCTGTGGTCAGCAACTGGCGGGCGGAGTTTTCACTGGCGGAGTACCTGGAACGAAACAACCTCCCAGGCATCCAGGGCATCGACACCCGGGCCCTGACAAAAAAGCTGCGGGTCCGTGGCGCATTGAACGGGTTTATCTCCACCGAGGGGGTATCGGATGACGAAGCCTTGCAGCAGGCGCGCGCCTGGCCCGGCCTCATCGGGGTTGATTACGTCAAGGAGGTGACCCACCACGAAGCGTTCCTGTGGGATGAAAAAGACGAACAAAGCGCCAATTTCCGACTCTTGCAGGGGGCGGTTGGCGGAGACGCACGGACGGCTCGCGAGCCGTTGCCGACGGCCGACATTCCCATCCTGGCCTACGACTATGGGATGAAATACAACATTCTCCGGCGCTTGCGGCAGCACGGGTTCCGTGTCCGCGTGGTGCCCGCCACCGCACCGGCGTCCGAGGCCTTGAAACATAAGCCGGCGGGCATTTTCCTTTCTAATGGCCCGGGTGACCCGTCGGCGCTCGACTACGCCGTGGAGAGTGTGAGCGAGTTGGTGCGGACTGGCATTCCGATTTTTGGGATCTGCCTGGGACACCAGATTTTGGGCCAGGCGTTTGGCGGCAAAACTTTCAAGCTGAAGTTTGGTCATCGGGGCGCCAACCAACCCGTCAAAGACCTCGAATCAGGTCGGGTGGAGATCACCTCCCAGAACCATGGTTTCGCAGTGGACCCTGACTCACTGCCGGCCGAGGTGGTGGTGAACCGCATCAACCTGAACGACCAGACAGTCGAGGGTCTCCGGCACCGGAGCAAACCCATTTTCTGTGTGCAATACCATCCTGAGGCGTCCCCCGGGCCGCACGATTCCACCCCATTGTTCGCAGAGTTTAGAAGGCTGATCGAGAAGCAGTAACGAACCGGTTGCGCGCTCCGGATTTGGTTCAGCGCCGCTTTAGTCGTGGTCCCGTTATTTCGGTTTGACTTGCCTTCGACTGTGGCGATAATCGCCGTACCTTTAAGAATCTTTATGGCCAAACTTGTTCTCCTGAGTCCGGGGATGACCGGACGCACGCACGAGCTGAAGGCGGACAAAACGACCATCGGCCGGGTGGAGGACAATATTTTTCAGGTCGCCGAGCCTTCCGTTTCGAGTCACCACTGCGAGGTGTTGCTGCGGGGCAACGAGGTCATCGTCAAAGACCTGAATTCTACTAACGGGACTTACGTCAACGGCCAAAAAATCACTGAAGGACCGCTGAAACCCGGGCAGATCCTGCGGTTGGGCCAGATCGAGATGCGCCTGGAGACCGAAGCGCCGGCCGGCGGACCGCCCAAAAAACTGGACCAGACGCTCGTCATGCAACGAGGCGTGAGCCTCACTGAGCTTGAGACCGGGGCGCGTGCGCCTGGCTTTGACACCAAGAGCGCCGGTTTTTCCAGGAAAGACAATAAAGGCAACAAGATCGCCATCTGGGTCTGCTCGGTCCTGGGCCTGGTCATTGTGGGCCTGCTGGTTTATCTGTTTTTGTTCGCGAAATGATCCCGCAGTAAACCGGAGCGGGCAGAGTGCCGTTCGTGGCCTGAGGTCCCTCCGCTTCGATCCGGCCTCTCTCGATTGATTCCGCAGGGTTCTGGCGGATCACGTCGTTTATGCTTGTCGGGCCTGGCGGATCCGTTACGATGAGCGCGTGCAGACAGCGCCGCTCCGAATGACTTTCTGGCGAACGGGCCTGCTCGGGCGATAACATGGGCAAGTCTTCTCCACCTGTTCCAGGTCCGCTGTCGCCGGTAGATGAAGCAGCGAAAGCACTCCGCTGCCGGGGCACGCTCTTGATCGTCGATGACGAGGATGGTCCGCGACAGTCTTTGGGCGTGATTTTCAAGGAGGATTACGAGATCCTGATGGCGAGTGACGGACCGGCGGCGATCGCGCTCGCACAGGAGAACCGGATCGACGTTGCCGTGCTGGATATCCGGATGGCCGGGATGTCGGGAATCGAAGTCCTTGAGCGGCTGAAGTATCTGGATCCGTCGATGGAGGTCATCATGATGACCGCGTTCGAGACCACCGACACGATGCGGCAGGCGTTGCGGCTCCGGGCCAGCGACTACATCAACAAACCGTTCGATATTGGCACCATGCGGGCGGCAGTAGCGACGGCGATGCAGCGCCGAAGCCTGCACGGAGAGATTCACAGTGACGCGGAAACGCTGCAGCGGCTCGTAAACGACCTGCAGAATCAGAAGATTGAAGAGCAGATGGCCAACACGCGCGGTGAAATCTATGCCAGCATCCTCCATGACCTGAATGGGCCGCTGACAGTCATTTCCGGGTTCGTCCAAATGCTCAACCAGAGGATCGACAAGGCGACCCAACTGGAAGTTCAGGATTTGGAATTCATCAAAGACCGGCTCAAGACTATCACGCGGCAGGTTACCAACTGCATCGACATTTCGCGGCGATACCTCAGCCTGTTACAGCGACGTTCGGAGGAGGCGCCGCGCGTGCCCGTCAACGGTCTGCTTAAAGATGTCGAACATCTCCTGCGGGTGCATCCCAGCCGGCAGAACCATCAGTTGACCATTCAGTGTCTCAGGCAGGACGTCGCGGTTCCCATCAATGGAACCGATGTCATCCAGATGTTGTTGAATCTGGCGGTGAATGCCTTTCAGTGTAGCCCGCAACCGCACTGGGTCGAAATCGAAGCCCGGGAATTGACCACAGCGGTGGACCTGAGTGCGTTCAAAGACGGCCCGCAAGATCGATTGCTGAACGTGGAGAACTTTGAGAACCGCCATCCGCTGCTGGTGTTGCGCGTTAGCGACACCGGCCCCGGCATCCCACCCGAGATCCTGCCCAAGATTTTCCAGCCATTCTTTTCGACGAAGGGTCCGCGGCATGGAACCGGCCTGGGCTTGAACATCGTTCAGCGCCTGGTCAAGGAAGCCAAGGGTGCTCTTCATGTGCGCACCGAGCCCGGACGGGGCAGCGTCTTCAGCATTTACCTGCCAGCCGTAGCTTTACCGGACGGCAGGTGAGTAGTTTCCCGGCACGTTGTCGACTCCGTCTCTTCCTGCAAATCTTGCGCACCGAAGGGCCTTACTGAGCAACTCCTGCGCACTCAAAATGGCGGCCCGAGCGTGTTTTCAGCCTTTTTCATTTGGCACGTCAAGTGCATAGCGACGGGCTGGTGCGTGGGGCGTTGCGTGTGGCAGCGCTTCGGCAATGAACTCAAAAACTTCGAAACACACAGCAGGAAAAATAATATGAAGAGAATGAACCGTTGGGTAGTGATGGCCGGCATGGCGGCGGCGCTGGGCTTGGGCACAACTTCGGCTTTGGCGCAGCAGGATAATCAGGGGCGGCCCGGGCGTGGCAATTTCGACCCGGCACAGTTTCGCGAGCGGATGATGGAGCGGGTCAAGGAGCAGTTGGAAGTCACGGAGGATGCGGATTGGAAGGCGATCCAGCCTTTGGTGCAGAAGGTGATGGATACGCGGATGGCTGCCGCGCCCGGCATGGGCCGGGGCATGTTCGGCGGGGGACCACGCCGTGGCGGCGACGGTAACGATCAGAATCAGAGGCGTCCTGGTTTCGGCCCGCAGCCGAGCGCGGAGACTGAGGCGCTCAACCGGGCGATCGAAGGCAAGGCTTCCAACTCCGAGTTGAAAACCGCGATCGCCAAGGTAGCCGAGGCCCGGAAGGCCAAGCAAGCCGACCTCGAAAAGGCCCAGGCTGACCTCCGCAAGGTTCTTTCGGTCCGCCAGGAAGCGATTGCGACGTTGAACGGCTGGCTATAACAACGGCGGCAGACACCGGGTGCGCCTTGCGCCATGAGCGCCGGATGCGCGCCCGCATTCAATCACGACCCGATAATCGAAACCCGGCTTATGGCCGACGTCCCTGTCCAGGATACACCGTTAAGGCAACTGCTCGACAAGATGGTCGCCACGAAGCAGTTGTCGGTCATCGATGCGCATAATTTTCTCCGGCAGTCCGCCACAAACGGCGTTCCGCTAACGGAGGAAGAGGTGCTCCGCTGGCTCGCTGGTGAATATGGCCTGGCCTACACAAACCTGGACGACATCGAGCCGGATCGGCAACTGCTGTCGCTGTTCCCGGCCCGCCTGCTGCTCAAAGAGGAGTTGCTGCCGCTGCGCCGCCTCAACGGCACCGTCGAGATCGCCACCAGCCGCCTCTTCGCCACGCACGGTCTCGATTCGCTGAAGACGTTGACGGGCCTGAACCTCAGGCCCGTCCTTTCGTCCAGCGAAGCTATCCAACGCGAGATGAAAAAGCGGCTCGGGGTGGGCGCGGATACCATCGATACGCTTGGCGAGGAGGCTTCATTCCAGGTTGTTGACGACCATCCGGAGGAGGATACGGACCTGGATGCCGCCGCGGAGGACGCGTCGATCATCCGGTTCGTAAATCAGGTCCTGCGAGACGCCATCGAGCTGCGCGCGTCGGACATTCACCTCGAGCCGTTCGAGGACGAGATGCGGATTCGCTACCGGATCGACGGCGTGCTGCAAGACGTGCCGGTGCCGGCCCAGATCAAGCGGTTCCAGCCGGCGATCGTTTCGCGCGTCAAAATTCTCAGCCACCTGAATATCGCGGAAAAGAGGCTGCCGCAGGACGGGCGCATCAAGATCCGCATCGACGAAAGCGAGGTGGACATCCGCGTTTCGGTGATCCCCATGCTGCATGGGGAAGCGGTCGTGCTGCGTTTGCTGCGCCAAAACGCGACCTTGCGCGGCATGGGCGAGCTGGGCATGGATACCCGCGAGTTATTGTGCTTTCGGCGCGTGCTGCAATTGCCCCACGGCATCATCCTGGTCACGGGCCCAACCGGCAGCGGCAAAACCTCGACGCTCTACACCGCGCTCAACGAAATCAACGACGCCGACCGCAAGATCATCACGATCGAAGACCCGGTCGAGTACCAGCTCAGGGGCATCAACCAAATCCAAGTATCCGAGAAAGCCGGGCTCACGTTCGCGCGCGGGTTGCGCTCGATTTTGCGGCATGATCCGGACGTGGTACTGATTGGCGAAATCCGCGACCATGAGACGGCGCAGATTGCCGTGCAAGCCTCGCTGACCGGTCACCTGGTTTTCTCGACGTTGCACACGAATGACGCTCCGGGGGCTTTGACCCGGCTGGTTGACATGGGAGTGGAACCCTACCTGGTCGCCTCCTCCCTGGAGGCGGTGCTGGCCCAACGCCTCGTGCGGGTGCTTTGTGAAAAATGCCGGCAACCGGACGACTCTCCCGCCGCCCAGGCGTTCAAAGCGCAAGTCGGCATTCCCGCCGCCGCCGTTATCTACCGGTCAGTGGGATGCCGCGCCTGCCGCCAAACCGGGTTCCTTGGACGCCACGCGATTTTCGAATGGATGGACACCGACAACGAAATCCGCGAGCTCATCCTCAAGCATGCGTCCAGCGACCACATCCGGGACGCCGGGCGCCGTGGCGGGATGAAGACGCTGGCCGAAGACGGATGGCGCTTGGTGCGGATGGGGCTTACGACAGTCGAGGAAGTGCTCAGCGTCACCACCGCCAAGGAAGTCGAGCTTACGACCCGCCAGGCCGGGGCGGAGGCGCATCCCAAGGACCACATCCCCGCAGCAGCGGCGGGCCGAGCGTAGGCCAAAGCCATGCCCGTCTTCCAATACCGAGCGTTGCAGACCGATGGTGTGATTGCCGAAGGTAATCTCGAGGCCGCCGGCCGACAAGAGGCCTTTGCGCAGATGGCCGGGCAGGGCCTCCGGCCTATCAGCCTGGCCGAGACTGCCGCCGCCGATTCGGGATCAATCCTGCCGGAGTCGCTGACCTCGATATCACTGTTCAAGAGGTCCGAGAAGATCCCGGCGCGTGCGCTGGAGAATTTCACCCGGCTGCTTTCGAGCCTGCTGGCGGCGGGCGTGCCGCTGAGCCGCGCGCTGACTATCTTGTACAAAGAGGCGTCCTCTCCTGTTGCCACGGCCAAATGGAAAGGAATCCATGATTTGGTGATCGACGGCATGTCCCTCGCCGATGCGATGGGCAAATCCCCCGAGACCTTTCCGCGCGTTTACACGGCGATGGTACAGGCGGGCGAGACGGGGGGGTTCCTGGATTTGGTGCTCGCGCAGATCGCCGACTTTCAGGCGCGGGAGAAAGAGCTTCGGTCGAAGGTCATGACCGCGATGCTCTATCCGAGCATTCTGCTCGTGCTGGCGCTTGGGGTTCTGGTTTTCCTGCTGACGTTTTTTATTCCCCGTTTTCAGCTTGTGTTCAAGGGTTTCGGCGCCGCGCTGCCGCTGCCGACCCAGATCGTCATCGGCCTCAGCGAGGGCGTGCGGTCCTATGGGCTCTTCGTGCTGGTTGGTTTGGTGGTTGGCGGGTTCCTGGTCCGGAATTGGTTTGCCTCGGAAAAGGGCAAGCGCACTTGGGAAGGCCTGATCTTGCGGGCGCCGGTGATTGGCCCGCTGGTGGCCCAGTTCGCCATGGCGCGATTTTGCCGGATGCTCGGCACACTGCTGGGCGCGGGTGTGCCGCTGGTGCAGGCTTTGAACGTCGGTCGCAGATCCATCGGCAACCAGATCCTGGTTGACGCGGTTTCCCAGGCCATCGCCCGCGTGCAGGAGGGCGGTCAACTGGGTGGAAGCCTCGCCGACTGCAAAGACCTCTTCCCCAGTTCGGTGGTGGAAATGATCTCGGTCGCTGAAGAAAGCGGGCGGCTGGATCAGGAGTTGGTGCGAATTGCCAATGTGACGGAGGGCGACCTCGACCGCCAACTGCGGACGGCGGTCGCGTTTGCTGAGCCACTCATGCTGTTCCTCATCGCCGGGTTCATCGGCACGATCTTTATCAGCATGGTGTTGCCGATTTTCACGCTGCAGGATTACATCAAATAACTTGACTGGACCTATACCTCCAAACCTCCCCTCCATGCCTATGAAACTCAAGCAAACGAACAAAACCCTGAACAGTCTCCCCCGGCAACAAGGTTTCACGCTGGTGGAGCTGCTGCTGGTGCTCGTCATCCTTGGCATTTTGGCGGCCATCGTCATCCCGAAGTTTTCCGGCCGGACCGAGCAGGCCAAGGAATCAGCGACGGTGACGCAAATCTCCACGTTCCGCACCGCGCTGGACGCGTTCGAGGTGGACAACGGCTACTACCCCAAAGGTAAGAACGGGCTCCAAGACCTGATTGTTAAACCGCGTGATGCGCAGAACTGGCGCGGACCGTATCTCCAAACGGATAAAATCCCGTTGGATCCGTGGGGTGGTGAATACATTTATGAATGCCCCGGCCGGCACAACCCCACATCTTATGACCTGAGCTCCAGCGGGCCGCCGGGCGGCGATAAGGTCATCGCCAACTGGACGCAGAAGTAGGGTATGACCTGCCACCGGGCACAAACCAGGCTCCGCGCGTCGCACGCCGCACCACGCCGCGTTCGGTCCCTTAGCCAGACCCGGGCGTTCACGCTGATCGAACTGATCCTGGTGATGTCGATCCTGACCATCGCGGTTTCGGTGACTGCCCCGGCGCTGGCAAATTTTTTCCGAGGCCGCACGCTGGATTCCGAAGCCCGGCGGCTGCTGGCCCTCACCCGTCAGGGCCAGAGCCGGGCGGTGTCTGAAGGGATCCCGATGGAGCTGTGGGTGGATTCCCAGAGGCGGACTTTTGGTTTGGAAGCCGAGCCCAGTTATGAGCCCATCGACGAGAAAGCGGTTGAATTCACATGGGAGAGCGACATTCAACTGGAGGCCGTCAACGATGGTGTCAATCGCAGCCCGGGTGGGGGCCGTTTATTTGCCACTTCCTCCGGCGCTGTGGCCGGCCGCGCAGTGCTGAGCCGGCATCCTGAACTGCCCCGAATCCGCTTTTTGCCGGATGGGTCAATCGCCGAAAGCAGTCCCCAGAAGTTGTGTCTGACAGGCAGCGACGGGTTTTCGATCTGGCTGACCCAATCACGGAACCGCTCGAGTTATGAACTCAGCAATCGGAGTAATTAGAAAGCGGCGTTATTCCGCGCGGCGTCGAAAGGGCTTTACGCTGGCGGAGGTCATGGCGGCGCTAGTGTTCATGGCCATCGTGATCCCGGTGGCGTTGGAAGCCTTGAGCATCGCGAGCCGAGCGGGGGAGGTCGCGGCGCGCAAAAGCGAGGCCGCGCTGGTCGCGGAACGCATCCTGGCAGAGAGCATCATTACGACTAACTGGGACAAAGCGGTGCAAAACGGGCAGGTCAGGCAGGGCATCCGCGACTTCCGCTGGACTCTTCGGAGCGAGCCCTGGAATGAAGATCCGCGCCAGAGCAACCTTCGGCTGCTTTCGGTCGAGGTCATGTTCGCCGCGCAGGGCCAGGACTATGGCGTCAAGCTGAGTACGCTGGTGGATAATTCGTCACAGTTTTCGTCCTCCAATTCCGTAATGCAGTCGTTTTGAAACGAAGCCAAATAGAAATCCGAAACCTGAGAGAGCTCAGTGAGCAGTAATTCAAAAGCGAATATGAGAGCGATGGGCCCGAGTGAGGCGCTGGCGTCGGAGCCGGGGTCTCCGATCTCGGGTTCCGGCCGTCGGATTTCTTTGGGGTTTCGGCCTTCGGGGTTCGGTTTTCCTTCCGGCCGGCGAGCGTTCACGCTGCTGGAAATGCTGCTGGCACTTGCGGTGTCGGCGATTGTTTTGGCGGGGATCGGCGGCGTGTTTTTCAGCGCGATTCGACTTCGGGAGCGAACCACAGCGCTGCTGGACGAATCGCTTCCGGTTTACCGCACTCTGGGATTTCTCCGCCGCGATTTGCGGGGGGCCTTGCCGCCGGGGGGCGTCATGACCGGAGACTTCCGTTTGGGTTCGCTGAACAGCGGGATCGGACAAAGCCTCGGGATTCAATTCACGACCACGACCGGGGTGATCGGTGACGACGGCCCATGGGGCGAAGTGCAGGAAGTGACCTACGAATTGCGGGACCCGGTTGTTCGCACTGGCGGCGCCGGGAGAGACTTGATCCGCAGCACCTCACGGAACCTGCTGTCCACCGGACTGCTGGACTACAACGAACAATGGCTGATGGGCAACATCCAGAGTCTTGAGTATGCCTGCTTTGACGGAGTGAATTGGCTGGACTTATGGGACACCAGCCTTACAGAGACGAACCTGCCCCTGGCGGTCCGCGTGCGCATCCAAACGGTCGCCGATGAAAACGTGGATGCCCGGAACCGCCAGCCGATCGAGATGATCGTCCCGATCATCACGCAGACGCGCACTAACCTCACCCAACAGACCAGTGGAGGTGACCAATGAGAACGAGGGCCCGGCCGGCCGGCTCGACCCTGGTGATCGTGCTCTGGATCGCTTTCGGGCTCGTCAGCCTCGCGATCTATTTTGGGTATTCGATGAGCTTCGAGTTGCGCGCCTCCGACGCTCGGGTGAGCGCGATGGCGGCCGAACAGGCGATCGACGCGGCGGAGCGCTACCTGTTGTATGTCCTGGTTAACTACCAAACGAACGGCTTGATGCCGGACCCGACGACTTATCTGCGTGAAGCGGTACCGGTGGGTGATTCTCGTTTCTGGTTGATCGGCCGAGACACCAACCACACTTCGGGCCCAAATATCGTTTCGTTCGGGCTGACGGACGAGAACTCCAAGCTCAATCTCAACACCGCCACCAGCAACATGCTTGTATTTCTGCCCAACATGACCGTGGACTTGACGACCGCGATTCTGGACTGGCGCGACACGAACGGGGGCAGCGGCACGTTCGAGACTTATTACGGCATGCAGAACCCTCCGTACCAGAACAAGAGCGCTCCCTTCGACTCGACGGAAGAGCTCAAACTACTTTACGGGGCGGACATGTACACTCTGGTCGGGGAGGACCTCAATCGAAACGGTGTGTTGGACCCGAACGAAACGGATGAAAACCGCAACGGAGTAGCCGACCCCGGCGTGCTCGAGTGCGTTACCGTCTACAGTCGCGAACCGACGACTTATAGCAATGGGATCGCGCGGGTTAATATCAGAACCGTGACCGCAAACGGACCGTTAGCTTCGCTGCTGCAGTCCACTCTCAGCGCGAGTCGCGCGAACCAGATTCTTACCGCGATCGGCATCGTGCCCCCGGCGCCGGGGAGGCAGAGCCCGCCAGTCACGTTCGCCAGCCCGCTTCAGTTTTACCGCCGCAGCCAAATGACCGCGGATGAGTTCGCGCAAATTGCCAATGCACTCACCGTCAGCAGCGCGACCAATTACATCGAGGGCCGGGTGAACGTCAACACCGCGAGTGCCGCGGTGCTGGGCTGCCTGCCCGGGTTGGTCGAGAATCCGGGGTTGGCTCAAACGCTGGTCAATTACCGCGAACAAAACCCGTACCGGCTGACTTCGATCGCCTGGGTCGTTGATGCGCTGGGGCAGAACAGTTCTTCGGTGCTAGACGCGCTGGGCACCAACGACTGCCTGACGACGCAAAGCTACCAATATGCCGCCGATATTGCCGCGCTCGGCCCGCACGGTCGGGGTTACCGGCGCGTGCGCTTCATCATCGACACGATGGATGGCACACCGAAAATCGTTTACCGTCAGGATCTGACGCATCTCGGCTGGGCCCTGGGCTCCGAGGTGCGCAAAACCTGGCTCTTAGCTTCGAAGGACATGCGATGACAGACATACCTCAACTGAAGAGCCGAAGGCGGCAGCGCCTCAGCAGCGTGCTGGGGCTGGCGTTGGATGGCAGCCGGCTGGAGGGCATTTGGTTGCGGCGGACTAACGGCTCGCTTCAGCCGCAGCAGGCCTTCTCAGCCACGCTGTCCCTGGACCCGCTCACCGCCGCTCCCGAACTTGTCGGCCGCGAGATCCGCAACCACCTCGACCGCGCCGGGGTGCGCGAGCGGCATTGCGTTCTCGCCCTGCCGCTGAAGTGGCTGTTGACGGCCCACACCGAAGTGCCGGAAATCCCTGAGGCGGATGTGCCAGGGTTTCTGCAGCTCGAAGCCGAACGGGCATTTCCCTGTGACTCCGCCACACTCCAAGTCGTCTATTCGGTTTTCACCGCGAGTTCGGGCAAACGGCACGCCCTTCTGGCCGGAATCCCCAAGAACCATCTCAATCTGCTCGAACAAGTGCTTCGCGCCGCGAAACTGAAGCCCGACAGCTTTTCGCTCGGGATCACGGCCTTGCAGCCGGTGGCCGCCAAAGACTCGCCGGGTGTTCTCGCGCTGGTGATCGGTGAAAGCCATGTCGGTCTGCAAATCACCGCGGGCGGCGGGTTGGTCGCGCTCCGCGCCGTCGAGGGCGCCCTCGAAGCCGAAGGCGCCCAGCGGGCGTTGCACACTGAAACGGCGGCTCGCGAGACGCGGATTACTCTGGGCCAACTGCCGGCTGAGGTCCGGGAATCGGTGCGGCAGCTTCGCATTTTCGGGCCGCGTGACCTGGCGCAGCAACTGGCCGACGAGTTGGAGCTGCGATTTGAGCCGCTCGGGTTGAGCGTGCAGGTGGTCACGCGTTACGAACCCGGACTTTTGAAGCTGCAGGTTCCTCCGGAGACCGTAGTGTCACCCGCCCTGAGTCTTGGCGCGGCGGCACTGGCTGAGCAACCGTCCGTACTGGAGTTCCTGCCTCCCAGGGTGACCGCGTGGCAACGACTCGGCACCCGTTACTCGTCAGGCAAACTGCGTCTGGCTGCCGCTGCCGCCGTGCTGATCGCTCTGATCATTGCAGGTCTGTTCGTGTTCCAGCAGTGGCAACTCGCGCGCCTCCAGTCGCGATGGACCGCGATGGCTCCGAAAGTGAAGGAGTTGGAAAAAGTCCGCCAGGACATCCGCCAATTTCGTCCCTGGTTCGACGAAAACTGCCGGGGACTGGTTATTATGAAGCAATTGACAGAGGCCTTTCCCGAGGATGGTGTGGTCTCGGCGAAAACCGTCGAGCTCCGGGAGCTAAGCCAGGTCACCTGCACGGGGCAGACGCGAGATTACCAGGCCTTGCTCAAAACGCTGGAGCGTCTGCGCGCGTCGAAGGGGATCTCCGATGTCAGGCTGAGCACGATCCGGGGGAAATCGCCGATGCAGTTCACCTTCGATTTCCGTTGGAGTGAAGGAGGCCGGAATGAAAATTGATTTTAAGAACCGCCAGCAGATCCTCGTGCTGATTGCCGCGGGCGCGGTGGCGCTGCTCGCTGGTGACAAGCTGCTCATTACGCCGCTGGCGAACAGTTGGAAAGCCCGCTCGACTAAAATCGCCGACTTCGGCAAGAGAGTCGCTGAGGGCCAGGCTCTGATTCAGCGCGAACGCAGCCTGCGCGACCGCTGGGAGCAAATGCGGGCCAGCACGCTGCCCAACAACGCATCGCAAGCGGAGCAGCAGGTGCTGAAGGCGTTCGACACCTGGGCTCGCCAAAGCCAGGTCAGCCTGCTCTCGATCAGCCCGCAGTGGAAACATGATAACGACGAATACATGACCCTCGAGTGCCGGGCCGAGGCGTCGGGAAACCTCAATACCGTCAGCCGGTTCCTGTATGAACTGGAACGAGATCCGATGGCCTTGAGATTGCAGGCGGTGGAAATCAGTTCGCGCGACAATGACGGCCAACAGTTCGCGCTCGGATTGCAGGTGAGCGGTCTTGTGCTTACTCCGCAGCCCGAACGCACTACGACCCAAGCGAAACGATGAACACGAATCGGCCGAGAATGCCAAGCCCTGACAACCGAAGGCGTAAACCCCGCCAGGCGGGACCAAATTCGGGGACCGGGCGCCGAGCTCTGCGGCGGGTTGCGTGGCTGACGATTCTTACTCTGGCAGCGAATTTGGGATTATCCCTCGCCCAAACCACGAATCAACCGCAAGGGCCGGGCTACTCCGATTTCAGGATCATCACGGAACGGAACATCTTCAACCCACGACGCTATGCCCGGAACAGCCCACGAGCGGCGCGACCCGCCGCCAGGTCGGACGCTTTCACGCTCGTAGGCACCATGGCCTACGAGAAGGGGCCGTTCGCATTTTTCGAGGGATCCAATTCTGAGTACCGGAAAGTCGCGAAAATCGCGGACGAGATCGCAGGTTTCAAAATCACCAATATTCAATACAATTCGGTCAGACTCTCTGGCACGAGCAACGAAGTTCAGTTGGCAGTCGGGATGCAAATGCGCCGGGAAGAAGACGGGCCTTGGCACGTTGCTTCCGCCGGCGAATCCTTGGCCGACAGACCGAGCGCAAACCTGGCGGGTGCCAGTCCGGCCAAGCCGGGTGACAATTCTGTTGCGCCCAGGCCCGTTGCCGAAGCCGGCTCTCCCACGGAAGAAACCGATCCCAGCGCGGCTCCGACCGCCGGCACAGACGACCCCGTCCTAAAGAGATTAATGCAACGACGCGAACAGGAGATGAATCGATGAAACTTGTCCCAACATTCATTTGGATGATGATGGCTGTCGGTGGCTGGTCGCAGGCCGCCGAGCCATCCAATGAAGCAGCAGCCGGCTCGCAGACGCCCCAGAGTGCCGCCGCCGTCCCGGGGACCTCGCAGGGAATCACCACGCCTGCCCCACTGGTGCCGGATACCAACGGGCCTGCCACGCCGTCGGATACCGGCGCGTATGCCTCTGGCACCGGGGTAATTCCGGACAACGATACCAACGGATTGCGGCTGAACTTTCGGGGAGCATCCCTCGACTCGGTGCTTAATTACCTGAGCGAAGCTGCCGGCTTTATCATCGTACTCGAGGCGCAGCCACGCGGCCGGGTGGACGTTTGGAGCAGCCAACCCCTGACGAAAGATGAGGCGGTCGATCTGCTCAATAGCGTCCTGAACAAGAGCGGGTATGCCGCCATTCGCCGGGGCCGGACGCTGACGATCGTCAATAAGGACGAGGCTAAAACGAAGGCCATTCCGGTCCGGTTAGGCGGGGATCCCGAGAGCATTCCCCAGACGGACGAGTTCATCACCCAAATCATCCCTGTGCGTTACGTCGAAGTGACGCAGTTGCTCAAGGACCTGCAACCGCTGGTATCGTCGCAGACTTCGATGACGGCGAACGAATCGGGCAACTCGGTAGTAATCACCGACACCCAGGCCAACATCCGGCGGGTCGCCGAGGTGATTAAGTGCATTGACAACGGAGCCGAAGACGTGACAGTGGTGCGCGTTTTCCGCCTCCGAAACTCCAATCCGACGGAAATGGCGGACTTGCTGACGAGCCTATTTCCGGATGACAGCCGGTCGGGAGGGAGCCAGGCGCCGTTCCAGTTTGGCGGGCCGGGCGGTTTCCGGAGAATGTTCGGCGGGGGCGGGCCATTCGGCGGAGGCAGCCAGGGTTCGAGCGCCTCCCAAAACCAAAGGATCCGGAAAAGAAACCGGGTGATTGCCGTCGCCGATCAACGGACGGCGTGCGTGGTGGTGACCGCCACCAAAGATCTGATGGACCAAATCGAGGGAGTAGTCACGGAACTGGACGCCGACAAGCAGAACGTGAAGACAGTGGCGGTGATCCCGCTGGAGCATGCCGAACCCCAGGATGCGATGCAGGTGCTGCAAGACATTTTTCAAAAGAGCGGCACGCAAAACTCTCGCAACCAGCAAAGCCAGAATAACGCACTGCAAAGCCGGAGCACGCAACAGAACCAGCAATACAACAACAGCAGCCGCTCCGGCATGGGCCAGAGCGGCGCGCGGCGCGGCAGCAGCTTTGGCCAATAACCCCGCTTGGCGAACAGCCACGAAAGGAACAGATGATTATGCACCCAAACATTGCCAGCACACTTAAATCCGTCATCGCGCTGACTGCCGTTTGTCTCTGGGCGGCCGCCGATGCGCAGGCGCAACCCGGGCAGGGTTTCGGCGGATTCCAGCAGTTTGGAGGCGGACAGGGGAGCCGCCGGAGCAGCAGCAGCACGTCCTACCCCGGCAACAGCGAGGTGGGGGATGCTGTCATCTCCATCGATCCCGAAACCCGGAGCCTGATTGTGATCGCCGATGAACGCACGCGGGAGTACATCTCGCAGGTGGTGTCGAATCTGGATCGGCCCAAGCCACAAGTGCTGATCAAGGTCGTGTTCATGGAAGTTACGCACAACAACTCTTCCGATATCGGGATCGAGGGGGGTTGGGGAAAAGGTATCGGCAACTCCGCCACCGGCGCCGTCGCCAACGCGTTCGGCATGTCGGGCATCAATAACTCGGCCACCAGCAACCTGCTGAACGTCTTTGGTCAGCCGACCTCGAGTTTCCAGCCGGTGCCACCCGGTGCCGGGTTGTACCAGATCTTCGCCCAGGACTACCAGGTGACTCTTCGTGCCATCGCAACCGCAGGTCGGGCCAAAGTCCTGTCGCGACCCTCTGTGATTGCCCGAAACAATCAGCCCGCAACGATTTCAGTGGGCCAGTCTGTTCCGTTGGTTACCAGTTCTCGCTTTGACCAGTACGGCAACGCCATCAACCAATATAATTACACCGACCTCGGCATCATTCTCAGAGTCACGCCGTTTATTACCTCCGACGGCATGGTGGAGATGATTCTCTCACCGGAAACCTCGGAAATGGTGCAGGATCGTTCACAGTGGGTGCCCATTTCCAGCGGCGTGAGCGCGCCGGTGATTAACCAGCGTTCCGCCGACACAGTCGTGGTTACCCCGGACGGGCAAACCGTGATCATCGGCGGGCTGATGTACGACTCCAAAGCCGACTCAGAAAGCAAGATCCCATTCCTTGGCGATATTCCCTTGCTGGGGAACCTCTTTAAACGGAAGATCAAGAGCAACACGAAAACCGAGCTGCTGATTTTCCTGACCCCTCATATTGTCCTCTCGCCGACGGAACTGGCTTCTCTGGCGGCGAGGGAACGGGAAAGAAGCGGCGCAAGAACGACCTTCACCAACGAGGAACTGAACAAGTTCCTGGAAAATCTGCCTTCGGATGAGAACTCCGGAAAGACTTTCCGCCCGAAGAATATTGGTGAGTGATCCGAGCCGAAGCAGCCCATGCGCGCAATACGAGAGAACGGCGGATATCCGTCTAGCCCGCGCAGGACTTGCCAATGCCTGGCGACGAAGGCGCCTGCTCGAAGAGGATACTCAAACCTCTCCTTGTTGAAATGGAACTAACCCGACGTAGCTTCCTGGTTTTCGCGCTCCTGAGCGTCGTGTGGGCGCTGGTGATTATCTGGCAAGCCGAGGAGCATTACCGGGTCAGGCAGGCGGCCAAAGCGGATCTCAGCAACCGTTCGCGAGACATCGCGAACACCGTCAGTGCGTGCATCCGGGGAATGCGTTTCCGTGGCACGGTGGCGCAGGAACGCCTCGAGCCGGTGCTGAACGAGTTGATCTACGGCCACAGCAACGAGTTGGTGAAGTCGAGCCAACTCATATCCATAGCCCTGCTTAATGCGGCCGGAGAACCGGTGGCGGCGGCCGGCCGGCCCATCGATTTCGAGCAGCATGACATCCTGCAGAAGGGTGAGCGCTGGGGCCGCGGGAGTGTTACGTTCGTCAACCCGGTGGACCTCGGCGCCAGTCTTTCCTCCGAATTCGGCACTAATCCCACGGTCGTCCTGCCGCCATTTCGAGCGATGACCAATAGCATGAGGGACATCCGCCCGCCCCCGCCGCCCCCGCGCCGCGAGCCCGAGGACCCGCCTGCGGGAATCAGTCCGGAGACGACTGTCGGCAGCAACATTGTGGCGCGTCCGGCAGGCGGCGACCGGGAGCGGGAAGGCCCGCCTCGCGAGGGTGAGTTCAGGCCCAGAAGATTCCCCTGGATGCGCGGCATGAGCGAGGCCGAGTACCGGACTTTGGTGGAAAAGCGAGCGTTGCACGGCCTGGTAATCGCCATGTCCACCGAAACCTTTACCGCCGCTTCCTTGAGGGATTTCTGGCTGCGCGCGTTCATCGGGGTGCTGGCCTCCGTCTCGGCGATTGGTTCGGGGCTGGCATGGCGAAACCTCGTCAAATCCTCCGATCTTCAGATCCGCCTGGTGCGCGCGAGCGAAATGAACACCCATCTCAAGGAGATGAACCTGGCCGCCGCCGGCCTGGCCCATGAAACTCGCAATCCTCTCAACATCATCCGTGGCCGCGCCCAGATGATCTCGAAGCAAGCCGATGCGGCGGCTGAGATTCGCGAGAAATCGCGCGAGATTATCGATGAGGCGGACAAAGTGGCCGCGCAACTGAACGAGTTCATCAATTATTCCCGGCCCCGCGAGGTCCGCCGTTCGGTGCTGTCGCTCGGGTCCGTCGTCAACGAGGTCGTGCGCGCCTTAAGCTACGATTTTGAAGAGAAACAGGTGCGACTCGAAGTGCGGTGCGAACAACTCCGGATCGAGGCGGACGAGCGCCTGTTGCGCCAGGCTCTCTTCAACCTCCTCCTTAACTCGGTCCAGGCGGTGAACTCCGGTGGCCAGATTGAAGTGGTGGCGGAGAAACGGAATGCGAACGAGGCACTGCTCGAAGTGCGCGACACCGGTCCGGGTGTGCCGCCGGAACGACGCACCGAAATATTCAAACCCTACTTTACGACTCAGAAGACCGGGACGGGTTTGGGATTGGCGGTGGTTCAGCAGATCGTCCTCGCCCACGGCTGGGATATTGAATGCCTGCCGAATCAGCCCGGCGGCGCAACCTTCCGCATCAGCCATCTGAAACTGGCGGCGTAGGAATGGTGCATTGTAGCCGCCGACGTCAGGAGGCGATTCAGTGGACTCCTTAGAACCGCTGCTTCCGTTCCGACGGAATCGACTCGTTACCTCGTCGCCTACAATCCCTGAGCGACATTGTCGCTACAGCCACTTCTTGCGTTGTTCCAGGTGGATCAGAGAATCGGCGCCCGGCTCGCCCTTGGCCTTCATGTTTTGGCTGTCCCATTCGATTGGTTTGCCGTAGCGCAGGGCGACCATGCCCACCATGGCCACCTCGGCAATGTCAGCGCTGGAGACGAACCCTTGGAATGTCCCGGGGCCGCCTTTGCAGGCGTCCAGCCACTCCTGCATGTGGTTCTTCGGGGCCTGGGGCAGCGTCCTGGGAACCGCTTTGCCGGCCTCGTGGTCCAGCACACCGCGGGCCTCGGGCTCGCCTTTCATTTTCACCATGCCCCGCACGCCCCAGGCGTCGGAGCACAGCAGGCCTTTTTCGCCGGCAAATAACACGCCATTGGTAGGCACTTTGTCGAAGGTGGAAATGAGTTCCTTCCCCAATTCCTCGGGTGGACCGGCTTTGACACCATCATGCCACCAGACGGTCACCGGCGCGAATTGGCCGCGAGCAGGAAACTCCCACCGAAAATCCGTCGCCGAGGGATAGCTGTCTTTGAGTGGTTCAGCGATCTGAACCGAGGCGCGCTGGGCAGGTCCCAGTTGGAGGGCGCGCCAGGGCAAATTGATCGCGTGAGCGCCCATATCCGCAAGATGGCCGTCTCCGAAGGCCAGCCAGCGGCCCCAGGCAAGGCAACCGCCCAGGTAATACTTCTTGAAGGGCAATAGGGGCGAGGGGCCGCACCAGAAATCCCAGTTCAGGCCCTCCGGAATCGGGTCCGCATCCGTCGCGACCGGGGCGCTGGGCGGAAAACTGCGATTGATCCAGCAATGGACCTCCCGTATCTGGCCCAGTAGCCCGGCCTGAATGACTTCCATGCTCCGCCGGAATGTGGCGCTGGAACCGCCTTGTGTCCCAACTTGCGTCACCAACTTGGAGCGCCCGGCGATCTCGCGAATCTCCCGCGCCTCCGCGGCGCTATGGGCCAACGGCTTCTCACAAAAGACGTGTTTGCCCGCGCGCAAGGCCGCCTTGCTCATCGGCACGTGCCAGCGCTGGCCGGAGGCGATGACCACGGCATCCACCGATTTCTCCGCGGCCAGCAACGCGCGGTAGTCTTCATAGGCTTTGGCCTTTTCCAGGACGGTGCCGGCGGCTCCGTGTTTGCCCGCAAACTCTTTCTTTAACCGCGCCACATTGGCGGCGTTAACTTCGCAAAGCGCCACCACGTTTTCGCCCGCCTCCAGGATCGACGGCAACAGTTGACGGGTACGGCCGCCGCAGCCGAGCAGCGCGATGTTAAGCTTATTGTTGGCCGCGGCCCCGAAGGCGCTTCGCGGGGTAACAAAGGACAGGGTCCAGGCGCCGGCTCCGGCGGCGCTGAGTTGTTTGAGAAAGGAACGGCGAGTGGTCTGGAGGTTGCCTTGCATACAATGGTCAGAAGTGGGTTAGTGACTGTTCTTTGTGAAGGCTACCAGCTTGCGCGCTTGAATAAAGCTGAAAAATGAGGGTCACCGCCAATACCGCCAATCGAGATTTTGGAAGAGGTTGTCCGTGTTCTCAACGCCACCGAGCCAATCGACATCGATTTGGCCCGAGGTAAGTTGATCATATAGGCTGGCGAAACGGGCAAGGTGCGACTTGATGCGCCCTTTCGCATACTCCGGGCTGGTCCCGGTTCGGAGCATGAACGGCCAATCACTGGCCTGCGCCAGCAGCAACTCCCGAGCTGCCTGCCGCAAGGCCCGCTCGCGCAAGTCATCCCGCTGCGGAGCCCCGGCACTGACGCGTTTGTTCCCTCGTCTCATGCCGCTCGCCTCCCGTTCGTCCTGCTCCGAAAAGCGGCGCGCCAGGCTGGTCATCCGATCCTGCGCGATCTTCAGATGTGGATAGATCCACTCACTGGCATCATTCAGCCACATCCCCCAGTACCCGCCTTCGCCCCAGCTCGAAGCGGCAGGGGTTGCCACCTGCAGGTCGGGATGGCGCCTCAAGTACTCCGAGGGCGTGATGAAGGCAAACGCCTTCTGATCATAAAAGGCCTTGCGAACCAACAGGTCGAGAAATTCCGGACCTTCGTACCACCAATGGCCGAACAACTCGGCATCGTACGGCGCCACGACGAGCGGCGGGTGTTGCATGATGGCCGCTGCGCGTTCGACCTGGCGGACGAGACCGTCCAGGAAATGGCCGGCGTGCCCGTCCGCCGCCTGAAGGGCGGCTGGTCGTGAGTAAACTTGTTTGGAAACACCTGGACCCGTAATCGCATGGTACTTGATCCCGGTGAAAGCGCGCCGGCCAGCGGTCGCCAGATACGGCTTCAAGTAATCCCAATCCAGATCAAACCCGATATCACGATAGAAATCCCGGTACCGCGGGTCGCCGGGGTAGCCTTCGTTCCGGCTCCAGACCTGTCTGGCCGAGGCGCGGTCGCGCCCAAAGACCGCCAGTCCATGGTGCGAGAGCAGCGGCGCGAAAGCGCCGTAACGAGGTTTAGGGCGCGCGCGCAGCACGCCGGCCGTGTCGAGGATGAACCAGCGGAGATTGGCTTCGGCGAGGAATGGCTCAAGGCGCTCGTCATAGGCGCATTCCGGGAGCCAAATGCCCCGAGGCGCGCGCCCGAAATCAGCGCGATACTGGTCACAAGCCACGAGGATCTGGCCGCGGATCGAAGGCGTGTGCGGCAACAACAGAGGTAGAACAGCGTGAGTCGCCGCGCTGGTGATGATTTCAAGCTGTCCTGCGTTCTGCAAATCGCGGAACCCGCTGATGAGGTCGCGACCGTTTTCGCGGTAGAAGTCGGCGGTCGCGACAAGCCGGTGATGATAGAATCGCGCCAGCTCGTTGAACGGCTTTTCCCACAGCGTGCGAAGGAGCTCCTTTTCGGACAGGTCGAGCATTTGTTCGAGGTGTGTGGCGTACCTTTGCTGCAGGAGCGGGTCGCGGAGCAGGGCGCAGAGTGTTGGAGTCAGAGTCACGGTAAGGGGCGCACGGATGCCTTCATCGAGCCACCGCCTCAGCATTTGCAGCAACGGGATATAGCATTCTGTGATGGCCTCGAAGAGCCAGCTCTCTTCGAGGAACGTCCCGTGCTCCGGATGGCGCACAAAGGGAAGATGCGCGTGCAGCACCAGCGAAAGGTAGCCAGCCATGCGTACTAGAAGATCCCGCTAAGCCCCGGCCGCCACGGCGGCGCGACGTCGACCGGGGTCATGAGATGTTGGCCGGCACCGGTGGTTCCAGGGTTGGATCCTGCGGGTGAACCCCTACTTCTCCCTCGTAAGTGGTGCCCCGGAAGAACTCCAACTCGGCGTGGCGCTGTTCGCCGTACGGAGCGGTCGCCGTAATCGGCAAAGAGTAATTCCCGTCGGGCAAAGCAAAACGATAACTGAAGGTCCCGTCCGGCCGGAGCCGGATCGTTCTGTGGCCGATAACCACCTGGGCATCTGGTTCGGTGGCGCCATAGATGACCAGTTCCGCATTGACGTTGAACCAGAACCCTCGCGCGGCCGGAAGCTGGCCGCCGGTTGGGCTCGAGGACTCGCTCAGCGAAAGCCCCGGCGGGCTGGAAACGCTGACCTCGGGCAAACCGGGCTGCGGTGCCTCGCCTGAGGAAATCGCGCGCTCACGCCGGCGGGTCACGAGCTGTGAAATTTCGGCCGAACCCGGCCATTCCTGCCGTGCCGCTGTCAGTTCGATCAATTCCAGGAGCGCTTGCTCTTCTGCGGCAGTCCACGGGCCCGGTTCCACGGAACGAGTGCTGTCGCCCATGTGGGAGGCGATGGGCCGGCAGACCAGGGCAGACTCCCCGGGGGCAGGCCCCGAGTGCACCTGAGTCCTTCCCGCCGTGCCCGCAGACCGTGCGGCGGCCGACGGCGTGGCCGCAGGTGTAGCCGCATGTTCCCCGACCGCAAGACAGGCCAAGGCGCCTTGAGGGGCCTCTGGGGCGGAGATCGTCTGTCCCCGGAAGACGGTCACGGCTGTCTGGTGCGGCGCGGTCCGAGGTTGCGACTCAGCCGCTGGTTGCCGGGTAGTTTCCAGCTCGAATCTGGCAAAGCGCAACGGCTGTTCAGGCGCGGACGGAGGTTCCGCCGGCGTCGCCACGCGCTCCGAAATGGCGACTGTTCGCCACTGGCCCTCGGGTGTGTAGTAACCCAGTTCCGCGGCGTAAAAGGCGCCGGGCTGGTCGACGTGAACAAACCAATGACGAGACTCGGGATGGACGTGAAGTTCCGCGACACGTTCTCCGCCCAGAGTCTCCCGGCAGACGCGCAGCACGAGGTGATTTCCGGCGGCATGGGCGTTGTGAAACCGCAGTTGCTCGGCCGTCAGGTCCCAGTGCGCGCACAAGCAGCGCGGGTCACGCGGAGTCAGAAACACCCCGCCGGTGGTGTAGGCCTCAGGCAACTCGCCTGCCGTTTCCGGAAAATCTCGCGCGGGTTCAGCAGGCACGGCAGTGTATCGGGACAGCGCGGCCGGCGGTGGCAAAGCCGGTCGATCGCCTTCGAGCAGAATGGGTGGAATCCGCACCTCCGGTTTGGAGGTCGGTTTGTCAGTGGCAGGCACGGGTGTCCGCAGAATGGGTGGCTCGGGGGCCCGGGCCGCAACAGGCGCTGATTTCGTTCGCGGCGGAGCCGTGCCCCGCCTTTTGGGCGCCTTTCGTTTACGGGCTGAAACCTTACGGGACGGCCGGGTTCGCTTGCGCACCCCGCTCTTCGAACGCGAGGGCCGAGCCTTCTTTGCCGGTTTTGTTTTGGATCGCGATCTCATCGCTTTCATCGGAAATCGCCCACCAGCGGTGGGGACAGGGCCTTTGATGGCAGAGACAATACGGTGAGCCGGGAAAAGGCGCAATCGGGAAACGGTTCCTGTCTCCCGCGCGGATTTGCCCCTTGCGTTGTGTTCACAGTCCTGCTCATAGTGGGGCATGAGTCAAGTGACCTTTCGTAATTGTCACTCTGGCCAAAATCCTATGAGGCTTCTCTCTATTCCTGCGGCTGCGTGGTGCTTTCTGTGGGCCGCTTTCCCACTCCAGTCCGCTATCATATCCCTGGTAGACCATAGCGGCCAGTGGCAGTACCACAAAGGCACGACCACCCCGCAATCGAACTGGAAGTTAGCGGGAGCCATCCTGAATAGCACCTGGCTCAGTGGTCCCGGGGGCTTTGGGTATGGCTCAACCGTCTCGGAGACGAACCAGTGCGGGACAGTGCTTTGGGACATGAAAGGTACCGCGGCCACGAATTACACCACGCTATACATGCGCCAGGCATTCACGGTTCCGGACGGCCTCAACACTAACCTGCACCTGTTCCTGCGGACCGATTGGGACGACGGCTACATCGCCTGGCTGGACGGAGTGCATCTGACGAACAACGCCTCGCCCAACCCGCCGAACGAGCCTGCACACAACGCTGTCGCCAGCAACGCCGCAGGCGGCGGCCATGAAAGTTCCGGCGGCCAGACTCCCAATCCCGCCGTGACCAACGACCTGGGGGTGGTGGCCAGCCGCTTGCCTGCTGGTGAACACGTGCTGGCCATCGTGGGGCTGAATATGAGCCAGACCAGCGGCGATTTTGTTCAGGTTGCCGACCTGTTCCTCAACAGCGTGGCCGAACCTCCGGCCGTAACCAATGCCGTCGGCGGCACCATCGCTGCGGATACCACGTGGTATGCCACAAACGGCTTCTACACCGTCACCAGCAGTGTCACCGTGCTCAGTAACGTGACCCTGACTGTCGAACCGGGTGTGACGGTGCAGTCGCGCGTCGGCTGCAGTATCACGGTTCTCGGCCGGTTGCTTGCGGAGGGCACCACCAACCAGCCAATTACGTTCACCCGCTATCCCGGCGATCTGAATTGGGAACGCATCATGTTCGTGCGGGCGGCGGACAGCCATTTCCGCAACTGCATCGTCGAATACGCTAATTGCGCGGGCGACCACAAGAACGCCTACTATGCGACTAACTGCGCCTACCCGATGAACGTCGGCCCCCGGACCTACTTCGAGGCCGTGGTGGCCCTGGCCTGCCATCTGGATTTTGATGGCTGCATTTTCCGCAATCTCTACACTGCCGACGGGTCGTTGCCAGAGGGCGACGCCATCGGCATTTTCTCCGACGACCTGTTCCACCGGGGGCCGGCATCCGCCAACATCCGCGGCTGCCAGTTCCGCTACATTGGCCAGGGCGTCAACACGCGCTATGCCTACGTGCTGGTGGAAAACTGTTACTTCGTGGGCAAGACCGGCGACAACGACGATGTGGAGATGTATGGCGAAAGCTCTCTCTACGGGTTGCCTTCGCCGGAAGTTCGCAACAATCTTTTCGACATTCCCTGCTACGACGACCGCATCCACCCCACGCGTTGCTCGGCCATTATCCATGACAACATTATTTATGGCGACCCCAGCCACGGCGATCACTGCATAGTTCTGCGCGACACTTGCTGCCCCATCGTGTTTAACAACGCGATGTTCAATTCCCCCAGCGGCGGCATTTCGATCCAAAACGGGTGTGACGCGATAATCGCCAACAACACGTTCTACGGTATCAATTCCGCCATCAAGCTGTTTGACCACCGGGACCGGATTACCTACCCGTATTGCCTCTCGGCCATGAGTGGGCGTGCTACGGTGATCAACTGCATCGTCTGGAATGGCAGCAACGCGATCGATGTGTCCGGCGCAGCGGGGCCGCCTTTCACGACGTTCCGCGCGAACATCTCCTACTCCGACATTCAAGGCGGGACCAACAGCATCAACACCGGCTCCAATCCCAACTACCGGGTTACCTGGGGGCCGGGAATCATCAATACCAACCCGCTCTTTCTGGACGCTGCCAACCGGAACACCCGCCTGGCCGCCAATTCCCCTTGCGTCGACGCCGGCCCCGCCAGCCTGGGCGTCTACGTTACCACCAATACTTACTTCGAAGGGACCAACCGCCTGACCTACGCCGTCACCAACGACCTCGGCCTCTTCGTCACCCATGACCTTGACCGCGTGTCGCGCCCGCTGGACAGCGATGGCGACGGGCTCCCCCGCTTTGACCTGGGGGCATTTGAGGTGCTCAAACCGACGGCCGACTCCAACGGCGACGGCATTCCCGACGGCTGGTGCCAGCGCTACTGTTTCAGCCCCCTGGCGCCCGACCTGGCTAATGAGGATCCGGATCACGACTTCCAGAGCAACTGGCAGGAATACCTCGCAGGTACTGATCCCACCGACCCCGTTTCGTATTCGCCCTTCTCTGAAGCCTTCGGGATCAGCTCCGCAAGCCGGGACGGCACTATCACCTGGTCGAACGCTTCCCCGGCCGGAGTGGTCAGCGTTCTCACGGCCACGAACATCCTCGGCCCGTGGCAGCCGCGCGAAAACCACTTCACCACCAACTCGATCGGGCAGGCCCGGCTGAGCGAAGTATCAGGGAGCTTGTTCTGCAAGTTGCTCGCCGTGGACCTCTCGACCAACACGCCCCGACACTACACCAACCTGCTCGATTCGTACGGCGTTCTCGAAACGGTGGCTGGCCGCGGGCTGTCCAATGTCGATGTCAGCCAGTGGCAGCCCGGCTATGAAGGGGAGTGGGCTACCAATGTCTGCCTGTCCAGGCCGCATATTGCTTTTGGGGATTCGCGCGGCAACGTGCTGATCGTGGATCAGCGGAGTTCCTCCGTGCTCATCGTCACGCCGGAGGGTCGGCTGTTCACCTACGCCGGAACCCACACCGCAGGCAACAACGGCGACGGTCCGGCCTACGCCACCAACCTCCATCTCAACAATCCCAATGGGGGCTGGCTGGGAACCAATGACGTCCTCTACGTGTTGGACACCGACAACGCCAAACTCCGCCGGATCAGCCCCGAGGGGACCATGACCACGCTGTTCACCGCGCCCTTCGCGCTGGGCGACGGGCGCGCGCTTTGGGTCAAAAGCGACGAGTCGCTGGTCTATTTCGGCTCCGGCGGCACCGCCACGACCATCAACAAATGGGCGCGGGACGGCGGCTTCAGCGTTGTCCGGAGCGACTTCATAGAGCTGGGCAACATCGTGGGTGACGAGCGCACAAGTGACCTCTACGTCAGCGACCGCGGGGCCAACCGCATCTATCGCTTAAGCCCGAACAATGTCCTGACCCCAATTGCTGGCAACGGCACGCAGTCAGGCGGTGGGGAGGGTTTTCCGGCAGTGCAGACCGGGTTGATCTACCCCCGTGCGGTTTGGTTCTTGCACAACGGGGGTTTCTTCACCTGTGAGCACAGTCCCGGCAACCGCATTTGGTATATCGATCCAGCCGGCATCATCCATCGGTGGATGAATGGCAACGACTCCAACAACTTTCGCGTGGGCGATGGCCAGTGGTTCTACGCCAACCCGGCGGCCGCCAAGGTGTCTCGCGTTCGTGCCGTCAACACCGATCCTTTCGGCAACCTCATCATTACGGAAAGCAACTACGGCTACGTGCGCCGCATCCGCTTCCAGCGCATGACACCCTGAACACGAAGATCAAGGGTGTTCATTTCGGCCCAAGGTCACAAAAGATCGTTGGCGACCGTGCCACCCGGACGCGTTGGCAGCATGATTGCCGCAGAGGCTGGGAACCCCATGCGTGACGCCTCTCACGTCGCGCCCCGGAAATTCGACATCAGGTCGGCTGCTGGGTAATCTGCCTTATGCCGCAGCAACAATTGAAGGTTCTGGCTGTCGTCGGCAGCCTGCAGCGTGAATCCGTCACCCGGGTGGTCATTCACCACGTCGCCGAACAACTCCGCGCCGCCAACTGCTCCGTCGATATCCTCGATTTTCTCAAAGAACCACTCGCTTTGTATAACCCGGACACCGCTCACGAATTGCCTGGCTACGCGAGCCTGCAGGCCCGCGTCGATGCCGCCGGGGTGATCGTCCTCGGCACGCCCGACTACCACGGCGGCCTCAGTGGTGCGTCGAAGAACTTTCTTGATCATTTCTGGCACGAGTTCGCCGGCAAATTGCTTGTCACCATCGTCGCCTCCCATGAAAAGGGTCTCACCGTCACCGACCAACTCCGCACTATCGCCCGCCAGTGTTACGCCTGGACTCTGCCCTACGGCGTTTCTTTCACGGAAGATATCGATGTCGCGGATGGCCGGGTCGTCAGCGACTCCCTGCTCCAGCGTCTCGAAATGCTCGTTCGTGACACCCGTGTCTACGGTGCTCTACTGGCGAGCCAGAGAGAGGCCGACCTGGCCGGAACGGAGCCGGGTTTCCTGGCGAAACATCGGGCAGGATGACGATAGGAACTGCTAAGCGATTCCCGACCATGATTTGCGGGCGCCAATACATTCCGAGCCTCAGATAGTGTTGGAAACCGTTATGGATGTCGGGCCCGGTGGCGGCCACAACAGGATCTACTGACCCGGAAAGAATTACCCCCTCAGTCTTGGGTCGGAGCGCCGAGTTGTACTCGGCTTACAGGAGGCCGTCGGCTCGCTCAAGCCGAGTACAACTCGGCGCTCCGACCCGAGACTAAAGCGATACGGAAAGAAAACAAAACCTGTTGACAACGGTTGGCTAAACTGTCATACTGTCATATGACAGTGCTAAACGGCCTATGTTAATTCAGCTCAATTTTAAGTCCGGCAAGCCCGTTTACCTGCAGGTGGTTGACCAGATCAAAGCGGCCGCCGCTTCAGGTGCTCTGCGCTCGGGGGAACCGCTTCCCTCTATCCGGCCGCTGGCGGAGCAACTGAGAATCAACCGCAACACCGTGGCCAAAGCCTACGCCGAACTGGAGGGGCAGGGGATCATCGAGACCATCGCCGGACGGGGCTGCTTTCTGAAAGAAAACAACTCGCCGTTGCGGAAGGAGGTGCGCCTCAAAATGGTCGCGGAGGCGGTAGACGACGCCATCGTCCAGGCGCACCATCTGCAGATCGGAGGAAAGGAATTCATCGAGGTCGTTGAGACTCGCGTGGCGACGTTCGAGGGAAAACAAAGCGCGTGAAGACGCAAATGAAAATGCATCATGAGCACAGAACATCCTGTAATTGAAATTGATCGGCTGGTTCGGAATTTTGGTCACACCGAGGCGGTCAACGGGCTCAGCCTGCGCGTTCGGCGGGGGCAATGTTATGGCTTCTTCGGGCGCAACGGGGCGGGCAAAACCACGACGATCAAATGCCTGCTCAACCTCTTGCGCCCCACTTCGGGCGAAGTCAGAGTGTTTGGCCTTAACCCGCGCGTAAGCGAAACGGCCGTCAAGGAGCGGATCGCCTACGTGCCGGATTACGTGGCGTTTTATCCCTGGATGACCGTGCGCCAGGTGCTGGACTACCTCGCATCGTTCCGGCGCAAATGGAACAGGGACACTGAGCTCGATCTTCTGGGCGAGTTTCGGCTCGAAGAAAACAAAAAGGCGAGCTCGCTTTCGAAGGGGCAGAAGACCCAGTTGGCTCTCATCGGCGCGATTTGCGCCGAGCCGGACCTCCTAATCCTGGATGAGCCGACCTCGGGGCTGGACCCGATTGTTCGGCGCGAATTCATCGAGACGGTCATCGGCGCCTACCAGGAAGCCGACCCGGGGAATCGCTCGGTCTTTGTCTCGACCCACCTCATCAGTGAGTTCGAGGGGCTGATCGAGGAATTCACGATTATCGATGGCGGCAGGGCGGCCGTGACGCTCGAATCGGACGAAGCCCGGAGCCGGTATAAAAAAATACGCGCCCGGTTCGCGGGACCGGCGCCGCAGGTGGAATTTCCGCAAGCGCGGCAAGTGCGCCGCCAGGGTCGCGAGCTGGAACTGGTCGTCAACGGCCACTCGGAGGAAATTCTCCAACGGCTGAGGGGCCTTTCGCCAGAAGCCATCGATACCGAGGCGTTGACCCTGGAGGAGATCTTTGTGGCAGCATTGAAATGAGAGGCGCCCCATGAATGCAAGATTCAGGAAGGAAATTCGGGAGCTGCTGCCGGCCTTTGTCATCACGGTTCTCCTCGTCGGTCTGCCGTTCTTCTTTGGTGAGTCGCTGGCGGAGGTGCTTCCTTTTCTGGCGCTCGCGCTGGGTGCGGCGGCCCTGGGAGGCATTTCCTTTGGCGCCGAATTTCAACGGCGGACATTCCCGATGCTGCTCTCGCAACCGGTGTCGCGGGTCGTGCTTTGGAGGGAGAAGATGCTGGTGTTGGGCGTCTGTTTGGCCCTGGTGAGTGCCTGGGCCACTGTCCTGAATGGGTGGATTTTCCGGTCCAAAGGCGCCGATGGTGCGGCCCTGTTTTTGATTCCGCTGTGCGCGTTCTCGGGCGCGCCGCTACTAACGTTGCTCGCGCGCAACGGGATTGCGGGAGGCGTGTTCGCGATCGCACTGCCCGGCCTGCTCATCGCCGGTGCGGTGGCGCTGGCTCCCCATGGCTGGTTTGTGGGCAACACGGCTGAAACTCTCGTCGTTGTCATCCTCTTGCTCTACTGCTGCGCGGCCTATTGGCTGGGAAATCGAGTCTTCAAAACGGCCCAGGCGATCGATGGGGGCTCCGGCGAATTGGAGTTGCCCGCAGGCCTCGAACGGGTCTTCGCGCAAGTTCGATGGCGGCGTTCCGGCGGCCCAGTGGGCCCGCTGGCCGCCCTGTTGAAGAAGGAACTCCGCCTGCAGTGGATGGTCTTTTTGATCGCAGGCGTGTTTGTCGTCGTTGCCCTGGCGGGGGCGCTGTTGTGGCGGGTGCGGCCGGAAAGCAGGGAATGGGCGGAGTGGATTATTGGCGCCGATTTTATGATTTACGTCAGTATTCTGCCGCTCCTGGTGGGCGCAGTTGCCTTCGCGGAGGAGCGTGGCTGGGGAACGTCCGATTGGCACCTCACACTCCCTCCTTCAGCGTTCAAGCAGTGGACGGCCAAGCTGGTGACGGTTCTGCCGGTCAGCCTGTTGTTGGGAGTGATTTTGCCGGGAGCGCTGTTCTTCGCCGGATACGGACTCATTGGGGAACGCACCACGAAAATGCCTGAGGTGGAGGCATACCAGGGATGGCTGATCTTCTTGAGCCAGTTGCTCGTCATGAGTGTGGCAGCACATGCAGGGTCATTCAGCTCTGGCACTTTGAAGGCGATGCTGGTCGCTCTGGGTGTGCTGCTGGCAGGAGTGGGGGTGGCAATGCTGGTATTCGCCGTGACGCCGGTTCTCGTCGGCCAGGGCGTGGTATTCATCCAGGATCCCGTGCATCCCTCGTGGCGCTTCGCGATCCGGGGCCTCCTGTTGTTGCTCGGCTTGCTGCTCTGGTTCTCCTTCCACAATTTTCGACGGTGCGACGCCGGCTTGAACAACCTGGCCGTCCAATGGGGAACGGTGCTGGGTGTCCTGGCGCTGCTGGTCGCACTATTCAGGCTGCGGTACTTCGTTTAAGTCGGGTTGCCGTTCGGGTTCGACTGCCCGCTCCTGGCGCTGGGCTGGTTTGGCGCCGGGGGACCGACTTTGCCTTGACGTGCGGGTTCAGATGGCGAAATTCGCTAGCTCGTGAACGGATTACGAATTACCGCACAGTGCCTGGGAATTGGCTCCCTTCTGACAATCAATCCCGGGTGTAGTTGCACAAGCCGGCCTGCAAGTGACCCTGAGGAACGGTCGGGGCCGGTCCCAGGCTCGCAGCGCGTCCACCTGGTCGACGCCGACCAGGTTGAGATGGGTGGCGTGTGGGGCTCTGCCTATAACCAGGGACTCGCACGGCTGAACCGGGACCCGTTCTCGGTTACTTTCCTGCTTGCCGATGTGAACTTCGGAATGAAGCGCTGGTTCACCAACTACAGCGGCGATATCTCCGGCCGATTCCTTGAAGTCGCTTCCGTCACATCGGCCCGGGGCATTCCTCGGCTTCCGGCCGTGCGCGAGGTGATAGATCAGATCGGCCGATATCAGAGGGCGGACGGCCACTTCGGCGCGGAGGTCGTATGGTCTGCGCCAATCGATTTTAGCACCAGCTCCGATCAGACCACGGTGATGCCGATTCTTTGGGGCAACGGCCGTTTGTTGCTTGGACTGGTGGCAGCCCATGAACGCTTTGGCGGCGTGGTTATCCGTTACGGTCCGCACGTGCTCATGAATACGGTTGATGGGGAAAAGAAGCGTCTCGGATTAAGAATGGTGGACGGGAGACTACAACTGCCCGGCCGTGAAGCGCCGTCCACACTGGCCCCGTGGGGCGAACGGAACATCCCGCCGGGAATCACAGCTTTGTGTTCACGGTCGAGGTTGACTGAGCCGAAAGCCGAACATGATGCTCAGAGCGTGAGCAGGTATTGGACGAGGTCGTCAACGTCCTGTTGGGTGAGCTTCGAGGTGTGGCCGTGATGATCCTCCTGGTTCCTGGTGGTCAGCACCTCGCGCAGGGTGGGCGCCGAGCCGTCGTGCAGGTAAGGGGCCGTGCGCCACAATTCCACCAGGGCCGGAGAATAGAACTGATCGGGCAACTGGTCCTCTCCCGAAACTCCATAAAGGCTATGGTAGGTGGTTGCGGTGCCAACGTCATGGCCGACCATGTCAGTGAAGAGCGGCGGCGGATGGCAATTTGAGCACCCGGTCCCAGCGCTCAGGAACAAACGCTTGCCGCGTTCGGCCGCGGCGGACAGATGACCATCCACCAGGAAGGGGCTGCGGACCGGCCGCAGCGATTTCAGGTAAGCGTCGATGGCGGCTGGCACTTCCTCCGGCTGCCGGGTGAACAGAATATGTTGAATGCCCGCGCGCACCGCCGCTTGTGCTTTGGTCCGGACGCCTAGCGCCATGGCCGGGCCCGCCTGATGAGCCCATAACAGGCTCCTGGTGTTCTTAGGATTAGCGACGCCGTCGTTGAGGAGATCCCAATTGAGCGCATCGGTTCTCGCGTCCGTGTCGTGGCAACTCGCGCAGCTTTGCCATCCCTGGAAACAGATTTGCGCGTCGTTAAACAGCATTTCTCCCTTACGCTCGAGGGAGGGCTCACGAGCAGGTCCCAAGTACAGTTGTTCGACCCGCGGGTCCAACGCGGCCAGATCTATCCGGCAGAGGTCATCCGAAAAATAATTGGCCACATAGAGCTTCGAGCCAGCCAGCGCCAGGGCGCGCGGGCCCTTCCCCGGAAGCTCGAGGCGCTTGCGCAACCGCACCGGGCGCTGCCGCGGCAAAGGCGCCGGGCCAAATTCACCGGGCGCGTAGGAGCTTATTCTGCCGCTGGTAAAACTTGCGGGATCGGCGATCCGTGGCGCATCTACCAGGCTCACCGCGTGCGCGCCCGCATGAGACACCGCGATGGTTTCGCCGTCGGGGGTCCACACGACCGCCCACGGGTTTGCGCCCCCGCGGAGGGTTTGGTCCAGAAACACCATTCCCAGGACCTCGAGGCGGTCGAGGTCCAGCACACTCAATGCGCTGGCGTTCATCCGCCCCAATTCAACGCCGGTGGTGGAGAGCCAGTACGTTGAGCGGACGTGCGTGACCGCCGCAAAGCGGCCATTGGGCGAAATTGCCACACCTTTCAGCAGGCTGGCCCCGAGGGTCAAACGGATGTCTTTGCGGACGCTTAGGGTCTCGGTGTCGATGACGCTCACCACGGCAGCGATGTGCAGGCGGTTCGCTGACTCGGAGTGCAAGTGGTTGGCGACGACCAGGCACAGGCCGTTCGGAGTAATGCCCGCCGCGACCGGCTCCCGCAGGACGGGAACCCGCTTGAGTTCCCGGCGCGCAGCCAGATCAATCACCGACACATCATTGTTAAACCGGTTGCAGACATAGAGCCGCTTCTCATCGGGACTGAGCACCGGGCACATGGCTGTGTGTCCGGCGGCGATTCGATCCGCAATACGGCGTCGAGCGGTATCAAGGACACAAATGACGCTCGAAGGACTCGCGCACGCCACATAGAGCCTGGATCCATCCTTCGACAAGGCCAGTCCGAGCGGCGATTCCGGCACCCCGACACAGTATGCGACCGAGGCCTTCGCGGTGTCGAAGGCCGCCACCTGATTGGCCGTGGCACACGCGATGAACAAGACCTTCCCGTCAGAGCTGGCGGTCATGGCGGCGGGCGAGGCATCACCCGGCCACCGAGGCGCGCCCTCAGGCCGCTGGTTGGCTCGCTCTTCGACGAAATCCGAATCGGCATCGTTTTGGGGGTTGGCGGCCGATGAAGTGATCAAGCCGGAGACCAAGGCGATTAGCCCTAAGAATCGCTTGTTCGAAATCGACGTCATGCCTGTCCTACGCGACCGAACTTCGGTACGGGAGCGGGCTTTCCTGCAGCACGTCGCGGATCGCGGCCGCGGTTTTCGAGCCGATACCTTCGACCTTTTCCAACTCCTCGAGGCTGGCGGTCATCGCTGCCTCCACGCTGCCAAATTTCTCGAGGAGTTGACTCGCGCGAGTCGGCCCGACGCCCGGCAGGCCCTGCAACAGACGCAACTGGATCCGCCTTTTACGTTTGGGGCGGCGCGTATTGCGAAAGCCGGTGGACCATTCATGCCGCCGCATCTGCTGCGCGGCATACGTCATTAGCCGAGCGGTTTCTGCCGGATCCTGCGCGCGGAGCACAGGCAGGTGGAAGATCAGGCCCAGGGAAACCATGGCCCCTTGCAGGGCCTCGCGGCGCATTTGCGTGCCGGCCAGGTCGCCGGCACGGCCCTCCAGGATGATCGCCGCGGGCTCCCAAAGGCCCGCCAGCTTGCCCGCCTGAAGGAAGAGGCGCCCGTCGGCGACTGAGTTGGCGAAATCCACGACGGTCTTGCGCTCGAACACACAACGGCCATCGACAAGGTAATCGCCGACCGCCAGTCGCCGGAACTGAACTGCAACTCCCGGGAGCTGTGCGAGCGCCGCAGGCACCGGGCTGGCGGCTTCGCGATCGTCGGCGAGGACGAGGACGGGAGAGGCTTCGTTGGTCGCCATGGGCGGCAGAAACAAACGAACGATCTTCTACTGGTGCCGTCGTAAATGCCGCGCTCTCTCAGACGAACCTGTATTGTCCGGGAATCGCGACCTCCGGGAAAGGCACGTTTCCGAATTCGTATTTCCCGGGCCCCAGCCGGGTGTTCGACTTCAGGGCCTCGTCCCATTCGATCGATCGGCCACAGTAAGCCGACTCGCGGCCCATGATGCCCGTGAGCGTGCTTTCGGCGACAGTCTTCGCCTCGTTCAGCGGTTTGCCGGACCGGATGCTGTCGATCAAGTCCTGGTGTTCCTGCTGATAGGGGTTGGTGTCTTTGTCGCGGAACCGCCAAACCAATGATTTATCGGCGCCGCGGATCCAGTCCTTGCAGTTGCTGGTGCCTTTGGTGCCGACGGCTGCTTCCTCGACTTTGCCCTCGCAGCCATTCATCTGCCGGCACTGGCTGAACATCCGGACTCCGTTCGGGTATTCGTATTCGACCGCGAAATGGTCGTAGATATGCCCGAAGCTCTGGTTCGGCCGGGCCTGGCGTCCGCCCAGCGCGAGCGCTTTGACCGGATGCGCATTAAGCACCCAATTCATAATATCGAGATTATGCACGTGCTGTTCGACGATGTGGTCGCCGCCGATCCAGGTAAAGTAGTTCCAATTGCGAAGCTGCCATTCCATGTCGCTCCAGCCGGGCTGACGTTCGACCACCCAAATCACACCGCCGTTCCAATAGGATCGCGCGCAGAGGATCTCGCCGATGGCGCCGTCCTGCAGCCGCTTGATTGCTTCAGTGTAGCTCTTCATGTGCCGCCGTTGCGTGCCCGCGACAATTCCGAGGTTCTTCGATTGGGCGAGTTCGCCCGCCTCGATCACCATCCGCACGCCTGGACCGTCGACTGCAACCGGTTTCTCGACGAAGGCATTTTTGCCCGCCTCGATGGCCGCCTTAAGGTGAATTGGGCGGAAGTGGGGCGGCGTTGCCAGGATGACGTAGTTTACCTGGGGCAGCGCCAGCAGTTGCTTGTAGGCGTCGAAACCAACAAAACAGGCCTCGTTAGGAATGTTGAGGCCGAGTTTCTGCAATTGTTCGCGACAGGAGTTCAGGCGGTCCTGAAACACATCCGCCAGGGCGACGACCTGGACGTTTTTGGTCGAAAGCTTCGCGTGGGCGGAGATGTTCTCCGTGTGGTAGCCCGCCTGGGGGTAATTCACATCTGTCGCCGCGCCCAATGCGTCCGCTACTGCGCCGGTGCCGCGGCCGCCGCAGCCGATCAAGCCGATCCGGATCGGGTCATCGGCAGCGGCGTGGCTCGTTGTGACAAACGGGAATTGCGAGATAGCCGCCGCACCCGCCGCGGCGAGCGAGGAGTGCTTCAGAAAGTTGCGGCGCGAAACGGTCAGGGAGGAATCGGAGGGAGTCGGTTCTTTCATAAGAATGCTTGGGATCGTTGTCCTGCTGCGTATGGCTGCCTGGCAAAACCGGGCGCCTGCGCGTGTCGCTACCCTATGCGAGCACGCCGCCAATGCCAATCACAAATCACTGGCGGCAAAACTTCCGCTGCAGGCTTGAACCGCAGGCAGGATGAATGCAGAGTTTGCCGCATGAAATCCGTCGCGGGAACTCTGCTGCTGGGGCTGGCCGTGGCGCTGCTCGCCAAGAGCACCGGCGCCTGCGCGGCGCCGCCACGGCTCGATGCTGTCCGGATAGCCGGCCGGGAGTACGTGCGCGCCAGCCAGTGGGCGGCGGCACGGGGCTTCAGCACCCGGTGGCTGCGACGCGACGAAACAATGCAGCTCAGCCGTGATTCGTCGACGGTTGTGTTGAAGGCGGACGGCCGCGAGGCGCAAATTAACGGCGTTCAGGTTTGGCTTTCATATCCCGTGATGCTGAGAAACGGAAGTTTGTTTGTGTCCCGCCTCGATTGGCAGACCGCTCTGGAACCGATCCTGATTCCGTCCCGGCCTACGGCCGGACTCAAGTTGCGGACCATCTGCCTCGACCCAGGCCACGGCGGCCGAGACCCCGGGAATGAAGTCGGCTCGAACCAGGAAAAGAAATACAGTTTGCTACTCGCCCAGGAACTCCGCGACCAACTCACCCGCGCCGGCTTCAACGTCATCCTGACCCGCACGCGCGACACTTATGTGGAACTGGACTGGCGCCCGATGTCGGCCAAGCGCCGCAAAGCCGACCTTTTTATCAGCCTGCATTTCAATTCCGCCGAAAGTTCGCGAAGCTCCGTCCGGGGCTGCGAGGTTTACTGCCTGGCCCCGCCAGGCGCCAGTTCGACTAACGCGCGAGGCGAACGCGGCCCCGGCGAATGGTCCGCCGGACACCGCTACAGCTCCCAGAGCATGCTGCTGGCTTACCAACTGCAAAAGTCCCTGACTCAAACCCTGGCCGTGGAGGACCGGGGCGTTCGCCGGGCGCGGTTTGCCGTGCTGCGGGAGGCCGCGATGCCGGCGGTGCTGGTCGAGGCAGGTTTCATGTCACATCCGGCCGAGGGCCGAAAGATTTTCACCGCCGAGTATCGGCGGCAGATCGCGCGCGCGATCGCCGGCGGGGTAACGGCGTTTCAGCGCGTGGTGGAACGTCCGCAATGATTTTCTTGACCAGTCAAATCATGCCATGAGCATCGTGACGCGAAAGGGAGATGCCGGGACCACGGCGCTGATGTTCAACCGCCGCGTGTCGAAATCGGA
>DATDCV010000396.1:0-1768 GCA_036524155.1 Verrucomicrobiia bacterium | reverse complement strand
GTTCGAGTAGAGGCTAAAGGCCTTCGCGAAGACCTGCGGTTCGTCGAGCTGAAAATACTCCATCGCGTCCTTGCGGAAGAGGAACACGGTGGTGCCGTAATTGTGGTAGTAAACCGGCTCGAGCGGGTTGATCTGGATGGCCTTCATATAGAACGCGAAGGCGTTGGTGACCGGCCCGAGGTGGCCGTAGATATTGGCGAGGTTGTTGTAGATCGCCGGGTTGTTGGTGTCGATGGCCAGCGCTTTCTCGAGCTGCGCGAGCGCGGCCTCCTCCCCCTGGGTGTCACCCAGGAAACTGGCGTAGGCGACGCGCGCGCGCGAGTGGCTCGGGTGCGCCTTGATGAAGTCTTCGTAGGCCTTGGTCACCGGCTCGAGTCGCCGCAGGATTTTCGCTCGCATTTGGTCGCGTGGTACGCCGGCGCCTTTGGACGCGAACCGCTCGTTGTCTGTAATCCAGCGGTCAATCTCCTCCTGGGCGGCGTCGTCCATTTCCATGACTGCCCGGAACTCTTTCTCGACGGGATCATCAGGTTTGAGCGCCGGCGCTTCCATCCCGGTCCGCTTCTCGATGAAACTGCCGGCCGCGGCCGGTTGATTGGCCGCCAACGAAACACCCAACGCCGCGATCAGAATGACACTCACGGCCCGAAGCTAGCATCGGCACGAGCCAAAAGCCATCCGCAGGTGGCCAGTTGAGCCCTTGAGAGTCCGGCGGTTTTGCGGTAGCATCCTGGCAGGTTGAAATTCATCTGGGGCATCGCGGGCGCAGTGCTCGCTGGCCTGGTTCTGGGATACTGGGTCAGCAAGAGGGTGGGCGCCGATATGCCCGCCGCCACCCCTGTCTCCCGCCCGCCGCAAGACGTAACCGCGAAAAATCCGCCGGAGATGGCTTCGAGTTCCCTGCTGTCCGAAAACCCCGTGCTGCGCCCCAACCCCCGGCTGAACCGCCTGCGCAGGCCGGTCGAATCGGCCGATACCATCATCACAAACTGGGAAGAACGGGTGGGCGAGATTCTGGCGTCGGGCGACGAGGACGTGCTGATGGCCAAAGACCTGCTGGACCTTTTTCCGCGCCTGCCACTCGAGGGCCAGGTCGAAGTGGTGCGGCAGCTCGGCGAGTTGCTGCCGGATGAGGAATATCCGGCCCTGGCCCGCCATACTACGAACACCGCGCTGCCGGAGCCCGTGCTGGAGGCATTGATCGACGATCTGGCGGACCGTGCGGACCAGGTCCGTCTGCCGATGCTCCTCACGATCGCGGAGGACGGGAACCATCCCAAAAACGCCGAAGCGCTCGAACTACTCGAGGAATTCATGGATGAGACTTTCGGCACGAACTGGGACCAGTGGAGCACGAACATTGACCTGCGCCTGAACGCACAACCCCAGGACCAAACCGGCGAGATGGAACCGCCGCCTGGGGAATAAGCCTCCCTGGCTGCTCAGTCGTTGGTGTGGGGGCAGGCGTTGCCGTGGGGTAGGCTTCAGTCTTTCTTTATTACCCGCAAGTGCGACCTCCCCATGCACCGGTTGAAGAAATTCCCCCTCACCCCTACCCCTCTCCCCGAGGCTGAACGTTACCCACAAATCGTTCATATGAATAATGCATTTGTACTTGTACTTCAACTAGTTGTGTATTTTATATCCGGATGCACAATAGGTATGCATCCTCATTTGATGCCAACAATGACTCCGATTGGACCGCACAAGAGTTCGCCAGGGCCCAGTTGCCCGATGAACGACACCGCAAGCGACTGCGTATGATCGC
>DATDCV010000395.1:0-14265 GCA_036524155.1 Verrucomicrobiia bacterium | reverse complement strand
GTAACGGCGCTGTCCCTCGGCAAACAAAGTGTCGAAAGCGAGAGAACTCTTCCCCGACCCGCTCAGCCCCGTGATGACGACGAGTTGTTTGAGCGGCAGGTCCAAATCGAAATTCTTCAGATTGTTGTGACGAACGCCTCGGAGGCGAATCACAGACCGCGCGGACGAGTTCACCATTTGCAGCGGCAAGTTACGGTCAGTCCAGCCAGCCCGCAAGTTTGGGGCCTGGCCCACAATCAATGTTTTTTCAATAGTCACGCCGTTTTTTTCGATTAACGGATCGTCTTCTCACCGTGTTACAAGAGCGCGAAAGAAGAGCCCGGAGCGGTGAACCCGGCCGGCGCCAACACTGGAGTGATGGCCGCCGCCCGGGCAGAGGCCAGGTGATGAAAACCAAATGGATCTCTGTGATTGAACTTATTAATCGGTCTGACAACAATGGCCGATGAACCGGGAGCCGCCCAGCGGTTCGGTTGTGCAGATATGACGATGTTAGGACAAACCAGCATGGACCTGGTCGCGCCGAGCGGTGGAAGCACTGCCGGGAACGGCGGCGATCGGTTCCTCGGCATCGACGCCGGGGCGGAGACGATCAAGGTGCTCGAACTGCGGCGGGACGGCGAGAGCCTGCGCGTCACGCGGCGCCAGATCATTGAGCATGGCAAGGTCCCCGGTCAAGTGCTGCTGGAAACACTGCGCCAATGGCCATGGGCCAGCGTGGCCGGCGCGGCCATCAGCGGGCGCTTCGCCAGCCAGGTGCGACTTCCCCGTATCCCGACCAAGCAGGCGCAAATCCGGGCCTATCGATTCCTGTTCGGGGATGAGCCGGCAACGATTATCAACATCGGGAGCCACGGCTTCTCGGTGTTGGAACTCCGAGCCAGCGGCGCAACAGTGTTCCGGGAGAACAGCCGATGCTCGCAGGGGACGGGCAACTTCTTGCGCCAACTCGTCGAGCGATTTTCGCTGACTGTTGAGGAGGCCAGTTGCCTTTGCGCGGATGTGGCCGAGCCGGCGCCCCTATCGGGACGTTGCCCGGTGATCCTGAAGACGGACATGACTCACCTCGCCAACAAAGGTGAAGACCGTGCGCGCATTCTGGCGGGGCTGTTCGACGCGGTTTGCGAGAACGTTTTGGTGCTCATCAAACCTGGCGTCAGCCCGTCGCGGGTACTGCTGACTGGTGGCGTGAGCCGCTCGCCGCGCGTGCGCCGGATCTTCGCCGAAGCGCTCGGAAAGATGGGCATGGAATTGGTTCCCCACCACGAGGAAGAGCTGCTCTGCCTGGAAGCGCTTGGGTCGGCGCTTCTGGCCGCCGATAAGAATCCCGAACTGCCGCCGCTGGAAGAACTGCTGCTGCCGCCGCACCGTCTAAATCTTGAAAAGTTGCCGGCCCTCTCGGCGTCGTTGACCCGTGTGCGCCGGATGCCTGCGCGTCCGTGGGTAGAAACGAAAAATGCGTCACCACTCCTCGTGCTGGGTCTGGACATAGGCTCAACGGGCTCCAAAGCAGTGGCGTTGAACGCCGCCACCAGCGAAGTGGTTTGGGAAGCCTACCGGCAGACCCTCGGCGACCCGGTCGGCGCCGCGCAGGAATTGGTACGGAAGTTCGCCGCGGGGCCGGCCGGCCATGGCCGGGTGGTCGCGCTTGGGGCAACCGGCAGCGGGCGCGAAGTGGCCGGGTCTTTGTTGACCTCCTGCTACGGCCCGGATGCCGTGTTCGTCGTGAATGAAATCGTCGCCCACGCCACTGGCGCGCTGCATTACGACGCCCGGGTGGACACGATCTTCGAGATCGGCGGACAGGACGCCAAGTATATCCGCCTGGCCGAAGGGCGCATCATCGATTGCGCGATGAACGAAGCCTGCAGTGCCGGGACCGGTTCTTTCATTGAAGAACAGGGCCGCAAGTTTGCCGGCATCGAAGATGTGCGGCAGCTCGGAGAAGCCGCCGTGTCGGCAACGAACGGAGTTTCCCTGGGGCAACACTGCTCGGTGTTTATGGCTGAGGTCATCGATGAGGCGGTGGCCGCGGGCATCGATTCCCCTGCCATTATCTCGGGTCTGTATGACTCGATCATCAAAAACTACTTGAACCGGGTGAAGGGGAATCGATCGGTCGGCAAAGTGATTTTTTGCCAGGGCATGCCTTTCTCGGCCGACGCCCTTGCCGCCGCGGTTGCGCGCCAAACCGGCAGCGAGGTCATCGTTCCGCCGAATCCAGGGACTGTCGGCGCGCTTGGGATCGCGCTGCTGGCCGGGCGCGAGCTCGACATCTGCAGAACGGCGGTCCGGGATGTCGGCGCCCTTCGGGCTGGCCTCGACCTCTCGCGATTCCTGAATGCGTCGGTTCGCCAGAAGGACTCGTTCATCTGCCGGGCCACGACCGGGTGTGGCGGCGCGGGAAACAAATGCCGAATCGAGCGGTTGCGCACACTGGTCGAGGAGGAGCAATCGCAGTTCACCTGGGGCGGGGCTTGCGCGTTGCACGACAAAGCCACCCGGAAGCGAAAACTGCCTAATCTTGCGCCGGATCCTTTCCGCGAACGCGAGGAGTTGCTCCAGAAGCTTCTGCAGCCCTGCCTGGCACAACGGGACGGGCCAACGATCGCCCTGACCGATGAGTTCATGCTCAAAGGGTTGTTCCCTTTCTTCGTGACATTTTTCCACGAAGCCGGTTTCCAGCTCAAGGTGATCGGGGTGGCGGACCAGGCAATGCTGAAGCGCGGGGTTCAACGGGCCAATGTGCCTTTCTGCGCGCCAATGCAGCTTTTTCATGGGGTGGCCGCGAGCATGGATGAATCTGGGGCCGACTGGATTTTCATTCCCATGCTGCGCAGCGTGCCGGCGCCCAATGACCAACGGCGGTCGGTGGTTTGCCCGGTGGTGCAGGCGGCTCCCGACTTGCTGCACCCGACGCTGAAAGCGCGTCCTGGAGCCGCGCGCGAGAAGCGAGAAGCAGAAGCGCCGCACCCGACCCCCGCGGCGACTCGGCGGCTCCACGGAAGCGGTGGTTCCCGCCTGCTGTCGCCGATACTGAACTTCGGCAAAGGGGCGATGGAGTCGAAGGAGTTCCTGGCAAGTTGCGCGGGCCTGGCTGAGACACTCGGGCTGGGGGAAGAAACGTGGCGCGCGGCCTGGCGGAGAGGACTCGAGGCGCAAACGCAATTCGATGCCGCCTGTATTGACAGCATCGAACGGGCACTGCGGTTTTGCGGCGAGCGAAACGTAACCGCAGTGATCGTGTTAGGGCGAAATTACACGATCTACAACAAGACGCTGAACTCGAACGTTCCAGCGATCTTGCGTGAACAGGGCGCGATCGCGATTCCGGTCGAGCACTACGCCGTAGATCCGGAGGTGCCCCAATTCAACGACATGTACTGGGGCTACGGCCAGAGCATCCTTCGGGCCGCCCACCAGGTGCGGCGCACGCCGGGCGTTTATGCCCTCTATTGCAGCAATTACTCCTGCGGGCCGGACAGCTTCAATCTGCACTTCGCCGCGCACGTCATGGAGGGCAAGCCGTTTGCCATTATTGAAACCGATGGCCATTCCGGGGACGCCGGCACGAAAACCAGAGTCGAAGCGTTTCTCCACTGTGTCGAGGAAGACCGTCGCGCTCCCTCCGCCGGCGCCCGCCTGAACAACTTTACGAGGCTGCAGTCCTCCGGTCTGCGGTTGAGCAGCATCGGCCGCAACAATGGTGACACCGAAAAGATGCTCGTTCCCCACTTAGGGCCGGCGTCTGCCGCCGTTGCGGCAGTGTTCCGCGGACTGGGCCTGGCGGCTGAGGAACTGCCATCCCCGGACGCCGAATCGCTGCGCCTTGGCCGGCGCTACACCTCGGGCAAGGAATGCCTGCCGATGCCGTTGACCCTCGGCTCGCTGCTGCAACGCCTGGACCATGCCCAGCCGTCCGAGCGGTTTGTCTATGTCATGCCCGGCACCGACGGGCCATGCCGGTTCGGCGTCTATAACCTTCTGAACCAAATCGTTCTTGGACGCCTCGGCTGGACTGAACGCCTCCGCATTTGGGCGCCCAAGGATTCCGGGTATTTTGATGATCTGCCCGCCGGCACCGAGATGCTGATGTTGTCGGGGATTATCGCCACCGACCTCTTGCGACGGGCGCTGCTGGAGGTCCGGCCGGCGGAGCGCGTTTCCGGAAAAGCTCAAGCGGTTTACGAGCAGTACACGACTCGCTTGCTGGAGCAACTCGAAATCGCGGGCCGCGGGGATCTGAGGCTCGCTCCGGCTCTGTGGCAAGTGGCCCGCGGCGGCCTTTTTGGCGTCGGCGATTTGCTGCGGAGGGCCGCCGGGGAATTTGCGGCGGCCAAAGGAGACCGCGCCTTGCCGTTGATTGAAATGACCGGCGAGATCTACGTTCGGGCGGTGGATTTCAGCAACGATTACCTGGTCCACAAGTTGGAGGAACGTGAGTTGCGCGTTCGCCCCGCGCCCCAACACGAATGGCTTTCCTATTGCAGCTATATCCGCCGGCGGCGTAGCGGACGCAATCGCTTGGTCGATTCCTTCAGCCGCCGGGTCCAGCACCAAATCGAGGCCGCTTTGTTCTCCACTGTTGCCCAACCGCTCGGGTGGCCCGCGCCGCCGACTATCGAAGAGACCCTGGCGGCGGCGGCCCCGTACGTCAGTTCCGCCCTGGAAGGCGAAGCCGTACTGACCGTGGGCGCGTCAGTGCAAGGCTGGCAGCGGCAGGAAATCGATGCCGTGGTTGCAGTCGGCCCACTGGAATGCATGCCCACCAAAATCGCTGAAGCCCAATTCTACCACGTGGCTGAACAAGACGGTTTGCTCACACTGACGATCAGTTTCAACGGCGATCCCATCAGCACCGCGGCCCTGGATAATTTCGCTTTCGAGGTGCATGAACGGTTCCGGCAGAAACACCTGGGGCGCGAGCAGGGGCTGCAGCCCGCGGCTGCGGGAAGAAATGCCATCCTCCGCCGGGCCTTCAACCCTGCGCCAGGACTCAAACACATTTAGCCGTCCTGACTCTGGTCGACCGGAGCACCTAGTGTTCCCCTGATCTTCTTTGTGCTCTTGCTCCTCCGCCCTCACGTGGGCTCGGCAGCCCAAGGGCACGATCACGAGCAAGACCTTCGCCGGCGAGGCGGCCCACCGTTTCCCGAGTCCGTACTTTGCCTGGGGACAATGCTCCTTGCACAAGCGCCATTAATGCACGAGATTAGCCATCGTTGAGAGTCACGCGCCTGACCAGCGAGGCCGGGTCGCGGGATCAAGGAAAAGAAACCAAGTGAAAGAACCATGAAAAAGACAATTGTTACCGTAACTCTATTAGCGTTCCTGGCTTGCTTGCCCGCACGGGCGGGGGAGGAGAAGGAACTGGCTGGCAAGGCGATGTGCGCCAAATGCGAACTCAAGAAGTCGGACGAGTGTCAAACGGTGATCGAAGTCAAGGACGCCGGCACCACTAAGGTCTATTGGGTCAAAGACAACCCGGTGGCCAAGAAGTTCCACAAAGAGGTCTGCAAGAAATCTCTGGAGGTTACGGCCAAAGGGACTGTCGAGGAAAAGGACGGCAAACTCTACGTGGAGCTGGCTTCCATCGAGCCCAAAGATAAGAAAACGAACTAACCGTCGGCGGCTGTAATCGGCGCCGAACAAGTTCCGGCACTGCCCCGAAGTGGGGCGAGCCGGCGCTCGCGGGTCGCAGTGATGTCAGTGGGCCTGCAGCCAACTGCGGCCCACACCAACCTCTACGACGATGGGCACCTCGAGGGGGATGGCGGTGTTCATCCGCTCCGCGACCAGACCCCGCACGGTGCGCTCCTCGGGCGCAAACAGATCGAACACCAATTCATCATGAACCTGGAGCAGCATCCTGGTCTTGAGGTTCCGCGCGCGGAGCTCGCGGTGGATGTTGACCATTGCCAGTTTGATCATATCGGCCGCGGTGCCCTGGATGGGGGCGTTGATCGCATTGCGCTCCGCCGATCCGCGCAGCGTGTTGTTTGAGGAGGTGATGTCGCGGATATAGCGGCGACGCCCGGTGATCGTCTCCACGTAACCGTGTGCGCGGGCAAACGCGATCGTGCCGTCCATATACTTGCGGATTCCGGCAAACTGCCTGAAATATTCCTCAATGATCGCGATCGCCTCCTTGCGCGGGATGCCGAGACGCTGTGCCAGGCCAAAGGCCGAGATCCCATACGCGATTCCGTAATTGACCATCTTGGCTTTGCGCCGCATCTCCGGGGTCACGAGGTCCGGGAACACGCCAAAGACCCTCGCGGCGGTCGCGGTGTGAACGTCGGCACCGGTCTTGAACGCCTCTAACAAGCCCGGCTCGCCGCTCAAGGCGGCAATAATGCGCAACTCAATCTGCGAGTAATCGGCCGAGAGCAGCAAATACTCCGGGCCGCGCGGCACAAAAGCTTTCCGGATTTCCTGTCCGCGTTCGGTGCGAATGGGGATGTTCTGAAGGTTCGGGTCTTGTGAATTGAGTCGGCCGGTTGCGGTCATGACCTGATTATAGGTCGTATGGATGCGTCCCGTTTTAGGCCAAATCGCTGTTGGCAACGCGTCGGCGTAGGTGGATTTGAGCTTGGTGGCGGCCCGGTGCTCGAGCAGGCGGCGAACGATCTCGTGATCAGGCGCCAGCGCCATCAAAGTCTGTTCGTCGGTCGCATACTGGCCCGTTTTGGTCTTCTTGGGAGCGCCCGCGATCTTCAACACATCGAAAAGGATTTGCCCAAGCTGGCGCGGCGAATTGAGGTTGAACGTGGTGCCGGCGAGGCGGCAAATGGACTTTTCTTGTTCGTCGATTTCTTTGCCTAACTGGGCGGCAAACTCCGCGAGAGCACTGGCGTCCACTTTGACGCCTTCATACTCCATATCAACAAGAACCGGCACCAGTGGCAGTTCAATTTCGTAAAACACTCGCTCCTGCCCTTTTTGCTTGAGCTGGGGTTCAACGATTCGACGGAGTTGAAGCGCCAGGTCGACGCGCTCGACAGCGAGTTCCGCGGCCTTCGTGACGGGCAGGTCGGCCACGGCCGCCGGCCCGTTGTCTGCGACCACCTTCTTTAGCGATAGCGGTGTGTAGCCCAGGGTCGCTTCCGAGATATACTCGAGCGAATGCCTCATGTCCGGCTCGAGCAAGCTGTGGGCGATCATCACGTCGAACATCTTGCCGCCCAGAGTCAGCCCCTGCCACTTGAGCACGCTCGCGTCGAACTTCAGGTCGTGGCCGACTTTTTCGGTTTCGGCGGATTCCAGCACAGACCGGAACTCGTTCAGCACCCGCCCGGCACCGGCGTCATCGCGGGGCACGGGAACATAGGTCCCGGTGCGCGGACGCAGCGAGAAAGCCAGGCCCAGGAGCGCAGCCTTTTTGGGATCGAGGTTGTCAGTCAGGGTACCGAAACCAAAGGAACCGGCCTTCCGCAATTGCCCGATGAGGTCTGCGCGTTCCCGCGCGTTTTCGGCAACCTGGTATTGGTGCGCGACCTCGGCGCTGCTCGTTAACGGAGCGGCGACCGTCGGCGGTTGCGGGACTGGACCTGCGTCGCTGTCTGCCTTCAGAACGAGCTCCTCCTGCGCCGGTCGCCGGGTTGGCGCCGCCGTGTCAGGCGCGGAAGCGGCCGGCTGAAAACCTCGACCTGCCTTGAAATCCTCGCCGAACAACCGGCGCCCGATCGAGTTAAACTCAAACTCGATCAACAGTTCTTTGACACGCTGCTCGTTGGGCGGATGCAGCTTCAACGCGTTCAAATCCGCGGGGCAAGGCGCGTCAAAAGACAACGTCGCCAGGCGTTTCGATAACAAAGCCTGCTCCCGGTTTTTTTCGAGCGTCTCTTTGGCGCGGCCGGTGAGTTCCCCCGTATGCGCCAGCAGGTTTTCCACGGTGCCGTATTGGCCGATGAGTTTAACCGCGGTCTTCTCACCTATTCCCGGCACGCCGGGGATGTTGTCGGAGGAATCCCCCATGAGAGCGAGAACATCAACCACTTGTTCCGCGCGCTGCACGCTCCAGCGCTTTTGGATTTCGGGCAACCCGAGGATCTCCGCGGCGTCCCCCATCCTGCCAGGCTTGTACACAAACACGTTTTGATCGACCAGTTGGCCAAAATCCTTGTCCGGCGTCACCATGTAGCAGGTGAAGCCTTCCTTTTCGGCGCGGCGCACGATCGTCGCGATGATGTCATCGGCTTCGAAGCCATCGCACGTTAGCAGCGGAATGTTGAATGCCTCCAGCATCCGGCGCACGTGGGGCAGCGCCTGGATGATGTCTTCCGGCATCGCCTCGCGGGTGGCTTTGTAGTCCGCAAATTCGATGTGACGTTGGGTTGGTGCCGCCGTGTCAAAAGCCACCGCGATGTGCGTGGGCTGCTGGTTGGAAAGAACGTCCAGCAAGGTTTGAGTGAAGCCGTAAAGCGCGGAGGTGTTGACGCCCCTGGAAGTGAAGATAGGGCGGGCAATCAGGGCAAAATGCGCCCGGTAGACCAGCGCCATGCCGTCCAACAGGAAGAGCTTCTTCAGCATGCCCAGAGCATAGCTCGCTGACACGAGTTGTCGTTATTTTTTTGAGCAACGCCAACTCAAAGCCGCACGCCCTCGACTGGGGTCACGGCAGTCGGCTCGCCTTCTGCCAGAATAGCGTGAACACGATCCCGGCTCGACAGGATCAGGAAGCCATAGAACCCGAGTAATACCAAATCCGGGACAATGGGAACCATGCCCGTGCCCATCAGGATCAACCACGGCACGCCCTCGGCCAGTGCCACTGTGCTAAGGATGGCCAGCGCCGGGGTCCGCGCTTTCAAACCATAGCGCATCCCCGCCCAGCACAGAGCCGCGGTCCCCAGGCCAGTGTTGACGAGATTCAGACTGAGAGTGACCACGACAATGTCCGACATGGACGAGAGCTCGAGTCCGCCGAGGCAAGCCAGCGGCAGCAGCACAGCCGCCTGGAGGCCCAGAGCGGGCCAGACGAACACGCGGGAGAGGACTCGCCATTGGTCGGATACGAGTGTTTTTGCGCCCACGGGGCTGGTGAGCAGTAGCTCCAGTTCGCCCGTTTGTCGTGCGCGGGCAAAAAAGCGGGTGGCCACCAGCGCGACCAGCGCGCCACCCAACAGGGCAGTACCGACCCCGACGGGCCAGGCCATTAACCAGAGCCGCGGCGTTCCGCGTGCTCCAAAGAACGGCAGGATCAGCGCCAGCGAACGGCTCACGACCAATCCTCCTACGCCGCCGAGCCAGAGCAGCGCGCTGACTCCCTTCCCCCGAAAGACCAGCCATTCCACCGGGTCCGAGTCCTCCCGGTCAGGTCGCCAACGTCCGAACCCGACTTGTTTTTTCGTTTCTTCCGCGGCCGCAGCCGGACGCTCGATCACCCTGCTGCTGTCGAGGAGCACAGCCCGGTGCAGCAGCAAACCGGCGCCAGTGACCAGCACCCACCCGACAGTTTGCACCGCGGCCAGTGAGATCCAAAACAGGTGCGGGGAAGTCGCGAACAGGGATTGACCGGCGGCCATCGTGAGCGCCACCGGGCTGAGCAGTCCCAGGTACTGGAAAATTCCTCCGGAACTTGCCAGGAACGGAAGCAGCGGCAACAACAGAAAGGCCGCCGTCAGGAGTAGCGCGCTGCGGACTGCCTTGGCGCGGTTACGCTCCAACGCTGAGCCGAACAGGCCCGCTCCCAGCGCAAACCACAGCGTGGCCATTAGCGCCGCTCCTTTGCGAACGATTTCATCCCCGCCAATCCCGCCAGCCAGCAGCGGCAACACCAATGCGGGCAGAAAAGCAAGCATGCCGATCAGGCTGGTCAACCCCGCGGAGAGCAGTTTGCCCGTGATGACCTCTCGGCCATTCACGCCGGTGAGAAACAGCAGTCCCAGCGTCCCATCCCGGCGTTCGGCGCTGATGGAGTCGGCTGTTAACACGCAGGCGCTGGCTCCAACGAGAAAGGCCGCAGCTACAATGCCGTTGAATACGTTGCGGCCCAGAGCGGCCGGCGATCGCATGACCGCAGTCACAAGAAGTTGCTGAAAGCAGAACAGCAGGCCGATCAACGCTGTTGCCATTCGCAGCCAGTACGTTGTCCGGCTGCGGGCGCGCAACCGAAGCTCGCGGTCAATGACGGGACCTAAGATCATTCTCACTCCGAAAAAGGCCCGGTCCGGGCGGGCGTTTTGCCTGCGTGTTAAGCCGAATATCTTCCAGGAACTGTAGCCGCCGACGTCAGGCGGAGGCAACCAACACTGCGAACGTTTCGCCTCCTGACGTCGGCGCCTACAATCTATTCCCGGTTCACGCGGTCTAATCCGGGCCAAGCCTGCTCGGGAACTGGCAGAATGCAAGTCAATGCGTGGCGCGTAACGAGGTTGCCATTGCTCGCAAAACTGGTCTTTTGGGCGTTTGTCGTTATGTTCCTGGAATGCGCATCCTCCTGTTCAGCGGCAAGGGCGGCGTAGGCAAGACCAGTTTGTCTGCCGCCACGGGCGCGCGCCTCGCGGAACTGGGCTATCGCACGCTGGTCATGAGCGTGGACCCGGCGCACTCGCTCGCGGACGCATTCGATCTCGAGGGCGGCTTGTTCGATCGGAAGACAGCGGACCCTTTTCGGGTCACGGAGCGGTTGTGGATTCACGAGGTCAATATCCAGAACGAGATCAGAATCCACTGGCACCGGATTTGGACGTATGTCAGCTCACTGCTTCGCACATCCGGCCTGAGCGAGGTGGAAGCGGAGGAAATGGCGATTTTTCCGGGGATGGAGGAACTCAGCGCTCTGCTCTACGTCAACCAGTGGCGACGGGAAAAGCGCTATGACGTGATCGTGCTGGACTGCGCACCCACCGGCGAGAGCCTCCGCTTTGTTTCCATGCCCACGACCATGAAGTGGTACATGCAGCATATCTTTCCCGTCCAACGCGGTTTGCTGAAGGCGGTGCGCCCGATCGCCAACCGCGTCACACCCTTCGAGTTGCCGCCCGACAGCTACTTCGCCGCGGTGAAAGACCTGTTCGACCAAATTGAGGGCATCGACGAATTGCTCGAGGACCCGCGCGTCACGAGTGTGCGGCTGGTGACGAATGCAGAGAAGATGGTCGTGCGCGAAACCCAACGCGCGTTTGTCTATTTTTCGCTGCACGGGCTCACCGTGGACCAGGTGCTGGTAAACCGGGTGCTGCCGGACGGGGTCGAGGACCCGTTCTTTCGGGAATGGCGGCGCACGCAGGAGAAATTTCTGAAAGGAGTTGAGGCCTACTTCGCGCCCGTGCCGATGCACTGCGTGCCCTTGTTTCGCCAGGAGGTGCTTGGTCTCGAACGCATCCGCGAACTCGCACGGGAAATGTTTCGGGACAAGGAAGATCCCGCGGCAGTCACGCGCACGGAACGTCCCTACGCATTCGGGAAAAGGAATGGCCGATACGAAGTGCGTTTGCAGGCCCCCTTCACTGTCAAAGGAGAGGTCGGGCTGTTCAAGAAGGGCGACGAACTGGTGATCGAGTTGGGAACCGTGCGCCGGCACATCGGCCTGCCTTCTTCCATGGCTGGGCTGACGCCCGCCAAGGCACGGCTCGAAGAAGGCATGTTGGTGGTTGAACTCCAGGAAAGCGTATGAACAAGAAAACAAAGCAACCCGCGCCGGAAAAGTCATCCTGTCAGTGTCTCTGCCAGGGAGCCGGTCCGGCCCTGACGGAGTTCCTGCGGCGGCTGGGACCGCCCGAGGAGGCGCGCGAGCATTTCGAGACCGCGCGCATGGAAGTGCTCAAAGGCCTGCGCGCGCTGATCGACGCGCGCATTCAACATTTCTCGAAAACCCGTAGCAAAGGGGAGAAGATCGAAGTCGTCTAGAACTGATCCTCTTTTTCTTTGAACAGGACGTTGAAAGTGGTCATTGAGCCGTAGCAACGGGTGATGTATTGCTGCATCTCAATCTTCTCCGCGTCGCTGAGCTTCTCATGCCCGTTAATTTTCTGTTCCAGCACCCGGAGTTGGTTGCGCATCATGACGATTTTGTGGAAAAAGGTTTCCAACGGCACTTCCTTGGTTTGCAGTGACGAGTCAGTGGGATGCAACACCATCTTTCCGCGGCTCCATCGTGAGCCGAGCAGTTGCACGTCAGCATCCGGCTTCTCCAACCCGAGTTTGTGCAGGGTGGCATCCACAACCTGCTGGACAAACTGCGCCAGCGGGAGTTCCAGGCCGCGGACCGCTGCCTGCGCCTCCGCGGCTTCGAGGCCGCTGGGCTCGGGGGCGACCGCGCGCCGCCCGTCATCAAATTGAATATCCGCTGTCGTTTCCGAAATGGTCTTTACCATCCCAACACCGTATTGGGGATGGCGCACGCGCATGCCGATGTGCAGAGCTTCGATCTTCATGACCGAAATCTAGCCGCCGATCTGGCAATTGACACGGACGAATTTTCTCGCTCCCCGTCCCCGTCTCGCTTAAAGGAAACGCCATGAACACGCGCTTTTCTGGGTTCCGGAACATCATCATGGGGCTGTTGGGCGCCCTGAGCTTCGGCGGTGCGGCGAGTCCAGGGCTGGCGGCGAGCTACACCCGCCTGGACCAGGTCCCCGCCCCGAAGATCGTGGCCAGTTCCGAAACGTACCCCGGCGGGCAGTTTAAGCCCGAGAACCTGGTCGACGGCCTCACCCGTTCGGAATACTCGTCAAACGCGAAAGGCACCAACACACTCGTCGAATTCGATTTTGGGAAAGCCGTTCAGATCGTCGCTTTCCGGCACGTGGACCGGAACGATCCGGCAACAATCGCCACATCCGAACTTACCTTTTCGGACGCCGCCGGCCAAGTGGTGGCGACGGTTCCGGTCAAACACGTAAACCAGCGGGGCGGCGCGACGTTCCTGCCGCTGCCCTCGCCGGTCACTGCCCAGCGAGTTCGCTGGCAGGTAACCGAGCTTGGGTCCCCCTTCAGCACGGTTGGCGGCGCCGAGATAACCTTCTACACTACTGGTGCGACAGATTCTTCGCCCCGCGGCATCACAATCCAAACGCGGTCGCTGGGATTACTCGAACGGAGCGGCGAAACGCTGCTCCAGCCGTTGGGCGTCACGGTGGATTATCCTTACGCCGAGCCGTGCCAGGCGATGCTGTCGGCTGAAGGTGCGGAGCAGAAAAGCCTCGAGTTGCAGTTCGGCCCCCGGACGGTCGAGTTACGGGTTCCGGCGGTTCAAGCCGCGAAGGATTTGAGATTGTCCCTGAGCGCGGGGTCTCCCGGCACCACGATCACTGGGACCGTAAATCTCAAGCCCGCGCGAAAACTGGAGATCTACCTGCTGCCACATTCGCACGTGGACATCGGCTACACCGCCCTGCAGGCGGACGTCGAAAAGAAGCAGCAAAGCAACCTGGAGACCGGACTGCGGCTCGCCCGGGAAACGGCCGGCTACCCGGAAGGCGCGCGGTTCAAATGGAACGTCGAGGTGTTGTGGCCCGTAGATAACTATCTGCGCCAGGCCACACCCGAACAAAAGGCTGCCTTCGTCACCGCCGTCAAAGCGGGCCAAATCGGCCTCGACGCCTTCTACTGCAATATTCTCACCGGGCTTTGCCGGCCCGAGGAACTGCTGAACCTGATGCGTTATGCGACGGAGATGTCGAAGCTATGCGGCGTTCCTGTCGAGTCGGCCATGATCAGTGATGTGCCGGGCTATACCTGGAGCACTGTGACGGCCATGGCACAAGCCGGCGTGAAGTATTTCTCGTTTGCGCCGAACTATTTCGATCGCATGGGTGGGACGATGAAGGAGTGGCAAAACCGCCCCTTCTGGTGGCAGGGCCCGGATGGCCGGGAGCGCGTGTTATGCTGGTGCCCCTCGCGCGGTTACGCCTTGGGTCATATCATCGGCGATGGCGAGGCCCTGGCCCGTTTTATTCCCAGCTACCTCACGGAATTGGAGACCAACTCGTACCCCTACGATATCACTCACCTGCGCTGGAATGTGCACGGTGACAACGGATCGCCGGACGAAAAAATCGCCGATGTGGTGCGCGATTGGAACGCCCGCTATGTGTATCCTCGCCTTATCATCACCACGACGGCGGACGCTTTTCGACGGTTTGAAAAGCGCTACGGCGCGCAGTTGCCGGTTTTCAGCGGCGACTACACGCCCTACTGGGAAGACGGGGCGGCGTCCTCCGCGCTGGAAACCGCGCTGAACCACATGTCGGCCGAACGCCTCGCCCAGGCCGAGGCACTGTGGACGATTCGGAGTCCCTCCCCCTTCCCAGCGCCGGC
>DATDCV010000394.1:0-14698 GCA_036524155.1 Verrucomicrobiia bacterium | reverse complement strand
ACTGCTTTGGGATTGGCTCCAGGCTTCTTCCACTCCTGGTCGGCTGCCGCCCTGAACTCCGCGGAACTGCGGACAGGAGGAACCGAGGCTGGCTCCTTTTCCTGTTTCGACTCCGCAGAAGTGGCCGAGCGTGGATTTCGGGTCTGCTCTGAAGCCAAGGACGTGGGGATTGGTTGTTCGTTTACAGACGCTTGAGTGCGGACTGAATCTGGTTTGCGGAACCAAGTGCGATCGATCCAGGCGCCCAGAAGGAGATTTAAGAGGATCCCAATAATCAGGAGAACAGTCTTTTTTGTTTTCATACCACGCCTCAGGCTCCAAACGGGCTGGTCTGGCTCTTACCAGGCATCATCGCACTTCTAAATCCCCGAGCTCGCCAGGCCTTACTGGCCCCGGTGTCCTTAGGTCAGCGCGAAATCATTCACGCCGTGTTGCTTCTTGACACCATACCGTGCGCTTGGTCTCGCGCCAGCATTGATTTGTTGCCTTTCAGAAACCTAACAGGGACGTCATAGCCAATGGGAGGCTCCTTGAAGGCCACCTTGAAGTGAGTTGCTCTGCTCTTCTATCTATGACAATTCTGTCCCCATGAGAATCCACCTTCAGTCTGGCGCACTGCTCTTGGGCTTGTTCCTGCGCGGGACGGCCTTACTCGCCGAGCGCTTGCGGGCGCGGTCGGCGTTGATGGTCGGGTGTATGCTGTTGTCCGCCTCGGACGCGGCCGCTGCCCAGGCTGGGCCCGTGCCCTTCGAGACGTACCTCCGCCGCAGTGTGGTGGATAAGAAGACACTCCAAGTCTTCCTGGATCCGAAGCAGCTATCGTGGGCCAAGTTCGATCCGGTTACGGGTTATCGCCTCGGCAACTTTATGCCCAGGGACGGGATCGACCGCAGTGCCACAATCTCCACGGCGGACTCCAACGGAATGCGGACGGCCCACGCCTACGTGAACAAGCCTTGCCGGATCAACACGTATGGCGACAGCTTTACCCAGTGCCACCAGGTTAGTGACAGCGAAACCTGGCAGGAGTATCTGGCCGGTCATCTCGGCGAGCCAATTCGGAACTTCGGGATGGGTGGCTACGGCGTCTACCAGGCCTACCGGCGCATGCTGCGCGAGGAACAGACCGACCATGGCGCCAAGTACCTGATCTTCTACATTTGGGGTGATGACCATGTGCGAAGCCTTCTGCGCTGCCGTCACGCCGCCATCTACCCGTGGTGGAATGACGAAGGAGGCCGGATGTTTCACAACAATTTCTGGGCCAATATCGAGATGAACTTGGAGACGGGCCAACTCGAGGAACATGAAAACCTGTTGCCGACTCCCGAGTCGGTTTACCGGATGGCTGACCCGGACTGGACGGTGCAAGCGCTGAAGGACGACCTGGCGCTCAACTTGTTCATGTACGCCCAAGGCCTGGTGAGCGATTTGGACATGGAGAAGGTCCGAAAGTTGGCGGGATTCCTGAAGTTCGACGAGCAAGGGCTCGCCAGTTCACAACCACCGCGATCCTTGGCGGATCAACTGGTTAACGCCTACGGGTTCGCCGCCACAAAGATGGTCCTGGGTAAAGCCAGGGGCTTTGCGGACCGCAATGGCAAGCAGCTCCTGGTAGTGCTATTCGATCCATCGCGCGTCATGCGGCCGCTGGTCGAAGGCAAGCCGCGCTACGACCAGCCGATCGTCGACTTCCTCAAGGCCGGCCACTTCCGCTACTTCGATATGAACGTCGTGCACGCGCAGGACTTCAAGAGCTTCACGGTTACGTTTGATCAATACGCCAAGCGTTACTTCATCGGCCACTACAGTCCCGCCGGCAATCACTTTTTCGCCTACGCCATCAAGGACACGGTCGTGGAATGGCTCGACCCCAAGCCCATTACTTATCAGAACCAGGCGCAGCGCCAGATCACCTTTGACGGTTACCTGCCAAAATAGCGCGAGCGCGGCTTGCCAGCCGGTGGCAGGTTTCGATCTCATGGCTTGCGTGAGGGGGAGGACAGGCACCAATATTTTACCATGAACGACAACCCCTCCACCCAAGTGAGTCGCCAGCCTCGAATCTCCCGAAGAACTTTCGTCGCTTCCGCAGCGACTGCCACCCTGGGTGCCGCGCTGGATGGTGTCGCAGCCCAGACTGTCAGTGCGGAGAGCAAGCTGACGGGAGGGCTGCCGCCGGCTGTCCAGATGCAATTCATGCGTCCGGCTCAGCTGGAGAAAGCGATCAAGCAGTTCCCGGTGGTCTATGTTCCGTTTGGATTGATCGAATGGCATGGCCGGCATCTTCCGCTCGGCAACGACGCGCTGAAAGCACATGCGATCCTGGTCAAAACGGCGGAGCAATTTGGAGGTGCCGTCTATCCTCCACTCTACTTCCACGACGGTTTTCCCCAGCAGTTTCTCGTTCCCGTGCTTACGGAGCTATTTCAGCGGCTGAAGAGAACCGGGTTCAGAGTGATCATGGGCGTATCCGGCCATAACGTTCGCGGACAGATCGACATGATTAACAAGGCACTGGAACCCGTGTTGACTGACGGAACGGTGGCCGGAATTGGATTATGGGAGGTCACGCTCAGCCAGGGGCCCGAGTCGAACACCGACCATGCTGCGAAGTGGGAGACCTCGAACATGATGTTCTTCTACCCCGAGTTGGTTGAACTGGGAGCGCTGGGCGACGGGCCGCTGGCCCCGGACATGAAGGCGCCCGATGGGATCGGAGGACTGGACCCGCGGAAACACGCTTCCGCTGAAATCGGGCGCCGGAACGTGGAGTTGGCGTCTCAAGCGATCGGGAAGAAGGCCAGGGAGTTGCTGGACAAGTTGCCGGCCAGAACCTCCGAGCCTCCTGCCATTGTTCCCGGACACTGGTGGATGATCTAACCTCCGGATTTTCGCGCCTGAGCGTCACGCCGCCGGGAAGCCGGGAGTGCTGACGGTTTGGCCGTCCTTCAAGACGAGGAACGCCTCCGCCTTTGGGAAAGCTTGGAGCAACTTCAGGCCTTTTTCGCGGCCCAGAACCAGGATGGCGGTCGCAAGCCCGTCGGCGTCGAGGCCGGCGGGCGCCGTCACTGTTGCACTCGCCAACTCCTGTGGCGATTCGCCGTTGGCAGGGTCAAAGATATGGTGCCGGACGTAGTCGTCACTGAACCGCGTCGCATAATCGCCGGAGGTCGCCATGCAGCAATCAACCAGGCTGGCCAACGCGACATAGGCGTCCGGCTTGCGCGGATGTTGAATGCCTACAGTCCAGGGCTCGCCTGTTTCTTTGCGTCCGATGGCGCCGATCTCGCCGGTGTTCACGAGCGCATGCTGGATCGAATGGCAGCGCAATGCCGCGAGTGCGCGGTCCGCCGCGAATCCCTGGGCGAGCGCGTTCAAGGTCACTGCCATGCCACGTTCCTCCAGTTTGATCAGGTCCGGCGTGACGGTCAGCTTGCGCCAGTTTACCTTGCGGCGCGCCATTTCCAGTTCACTCGGTCCCGGGGTTCGACCTGCCCGTTTCGCCGTCGCGTATAAATCCCACAGCGGCTGCACGGTGACGTCAAAAGCGCCGCCTGAAAGCTCCGAAAGTTGGCGGGCTTTCGTCACAACCTCCACCAGGTAGGGGTGCGGGGGGGTAAGCGTGCCTTCTCGATTGAGTCGGCAAAGCTCGCTGTCCGGCCGGTAAAGACTTAGCACGCTTTCCACCCGGTTAAGCTCGGCGAGCGCTGCATCCATCGCCCGGTCTGCAATCGCGTCATCCGGGTGCAGAACAATCAACTTTGCCTGCGCGCCGAAGGCGGTCGCTGAACGGACATGTTTCTGGCTGCGAGCCTGTCCGGCGAGGCTCGGGCTTGCCTCCGGTGGTTCGGATCCGATTCCCGCATAAGGCGCCACCCCGATCGACCCCAGGGCCAGAATAAAGTCGCGACGGGAGATGCGTAAAACGTGTGAGGCGGAGTCGAGGCAGGAACGCGGGGTGCCCGTCCTATCTTCGATAGCTTTCATGTTTCCCGCTCAGCGTACTGGTGGTCCGGGCCCGTTTCACATTTGTCTCAGTTTGGTTTTGCGCGCTACGTTGGCTTAATCCTGCGTAATCGAATGTCGGATCTGCAAGCAGGATTGACCGTGACGGTGAGGTGACGAGAGTGACGAAAGCGAAGGATTGCCACCGCCGTGCATTTGGTTACGCTCAACTGCAATGATGCGCGTTCGTTGCACGGCCCTTACGCTCGTTGCCGCAGTTGTATTCATTGCGCTTCTGCCTGGGCAAGCAGACTCTGCCGGAACTCAGGCACCATCTCTTCAACAGGCCCTGGCGGACCTGAAAATGCCTCCTGATTGGTTCGCTACGACGCCCATTCACTGGGACACTAACAAACCCTGGAAGGATGCCCGCTTGGAGATCCGCCGCCTGCTCGCGCTGGACGAGGCTTCGGTTCGAGAGGCGGTCAAGCTCACCTGGCTTTACTCGCAAAAGGGCGACATCGGTGACGGCCATGAATTGCCCATGTATCTCTTTATGAGCGGCAATTACGCGTGGGCCACATTGGAATATCCCAAGTTCCTGAAGCGGGTCGCCAACAACGGCGCGACCCATGGTTACCGGTGCTACGCTTCCTGTCTTGCGCATTTCGGCGAATACAAGCAGGCGCTCCGGGTTCTCGATGACGCGTTGAGAGATTTGCCCGCCGCTCCCTGGTGCATCAACAGCATGGCGGGCATCCAGGAACAGTACGGCGATCTTTATGCCAAAATGGGCGACCTCCCGAAGGCCAGGCAACACTATGCCGAAGCCATGCGACTGTATCCGACCTCCGATCAACCCTACGGCCGACACCTGCTGGCGCGGAATGTGGCCAAGATCAAATCCAAGCTGGACTTGCTGGCAATGCAATCGCTGAGCACCGCCAAATTGCGCGACGGCAGCTACACCGGAAGAGCACCGGCTTACTCCGAGACCAAAGACATTGAGGTGACCCTCACGGTTGCTTCAGGGAAGATCAGCAACCTCGACGTGCGTCACGAGGAGAAGATCGATTTGAATGCCACGAAGATTATTCCGCAGCGCATCATTGAAAAGCAAAGCGTCCAAGTGGACGCTGTCACCGGGGCAACAGTCACCTCACAGGCGATCGTGGAAGCCGCATTCCAGGCGCTAAAGCAAGCCGGGCTGCAGTGACGCCGCGCCTCAAACCGGAACGGACCTGGAATATCTTTCGCCCCGCTCGCCGGGACCGGGAGCGGGCCGGCGGTGCGCAGTTCCTCGGCGCAACCCTTCGCCGGTTCGGTCCTTCGTGGCAGGCAGCGCCCGCCCGCCGCCTAATTCAGGCCTGTTGCCTCCTGCTTTATTGTGACCTTTTCTTCCGCGTTTCCTGGCCATACGCCGCACTGCTCTCGGGACAAGTGGTTGCGCTCAAGGAGTGGTTTCCGGTGGAACTCTTTCTTTGGCTGGACCCCCTCGTGGGGCTCTCGACAGCGGTCGCGGCCCGCTGGTGGAACGTGGCGCTGATCGGAACGGGGGTTATTCTCGGCATCGGCGTCATTTTCCCGCGTGCTTTCTGCGGGTATGTCTGTCCGCTGGGAACGCTTATCGACGTGTTCGATTTCCTGGTTGGGAAGCGCATCCGACCGCTCGGAGCCCTTAAGACAACCGGGTGGTCCAACATTCGTTTCTATCTCCTGGCTGGGGTCCTGGCAGCCGCGCTCGGGGGAGTGCTGCTCTCTGGGTTCGTCGCCGCCATTCCCGTGCTGACGCGCGGATTGTTGTTCAGCGCCGGAAATGTGCAGCTCGGACTGGTCAAGAATTGGGGCATGGTGCCTCCGCTGGCCGCCGCGACATGGCTGTCCCTGGCGCTGTTCATCACGGTATTTCTCCTGGGCCTGCTCGCGCGCAGATTCTGGTGCCGGTTTGTCTGCCCCAGCGGCGCGCTACTGTCGCTGCCAGGTTTGCTGCGCCTCAACACGCGGCAGGTCTCGTCGGACCGTTGTATTGAATGCGGCAAGTGTATCGAGGCCTGCTCGTTTGATGCCATCCAGCCGGACTTCGGCACTCGAGCGCTGAACTGCACTTTCTGTCAAACTTGCGGCGGCGTCTGCCCGACTGAGGCGATCTCGTTCGTGCTGGTTTCAGCTAAAGCCCCAACCACCAGGCCCGGTGCGAGGACCGGGCAACCGGTGAACCGTCGCGTGATGCTGGGTTCGGTGGCGTCCGGGGTGATATCGGCGTTTGCGGTGCGCTCAGCCACCGCGGCGCAACGGCGTCCTATCCGACCTCCCGGCAGCGTTGCCGAGGACCAATTCCTCGATCTCTGTGTACGGTGCGAGCAATGCCTGAAAGTGTGCCCGGGTCCGGTTTTGCAGGCCGCCGGACTCGAATATGGCTTCGAAGCTCTGTGGACACCCGTGGCTGTTTTCCCCCACGCCGGCTGCCATCAGAACTGCAACCTCTGCACGGAAGTCTGTCCTACCGGCGCCATCGCGCCGCTCTCGCTGGCCCGGAAGCGAAAGACCGTGATGGGCATCGCCTCAATCGACCCTAAGATCTGCCTCCCGCATCGCGGAGAACGGGAATGCCAGCTCTGCTTCGATGAATGCAACGCTGCCGGCTACCGCGCCATCGAAATGCGCCCGATCCACCTGGCAACCGGCTCCGTGCCCGAAGGCGCGCTCTCGCCCGAGGAGATTGAGCAGATGGGGCGAATCCGCGCGCCGTTCGTGAAAAGCGACGCGTGTGTCGGTTGCGGCCTGTGCGAGTATCGCTGCCACAGCGTCTGGGTTGCCCGACAAAAGCTGCTGTCACGGAGTGCGGTTATCGTAAAACCTCCCGCAAACGCGCCTGCTTGAATGAAAGCAGAGATCAATGGCCCTGTGTCACGACGAATAATCTCTGTCCGTATCGTTCTATTTCTTCCGCTCATGTCCGCCTGGTTCGCTGAGGATGCGGACCCCGACGCTACGCAGATCCCGACGCTCCGTTGGGAAGAGCGGTCCGACTGGGTCAATGTCAAAACCGAAATCGCTCCGGCGGCGCGAGGTGATGGGCAAGCGGAGCGATAACCTGCCGGAGGCCCTCTCCGAAGGTCAGCAACAAAGAGTGGCCGTCGCCCGTGCACTTGCCAACGAGCCGAACCTCATCCTGGCCGACGAACCGACTGCCGCGCTCGACAGCCACAGAGGGCGGCAAGTGATGGAGTTGTTCCGAAAGGTGGCTCACGAGCACGGCGCCGGCGTGATTGTGGTCAGCCGAGATTATGGACAGAGACCGTTACGACCAACTCGTTCAGAAATTCCTCAGCAGGAAACGGATTGCACAGATCGTGAAGGTTGACCCTGCTGGCCCGAAGGACTGCTCGCCGCGACACACGATGCGGATGCCGGGTTGAAGCAAGTCGTAGCCGAACTGATGCATAAAAGAGCGACGGTTTACGCGTGCCCATCGTGCATGCAGCGCCACGGCATCCGGGAGACCGGCCTTAGCCACCGCCTGCTGCAATACCGATGCGTCGTAGAAAAGTGCGCTACGCGCCGGTTTTGCTTGAGCTTCTGCTTGAGACCCCGCCTGCCAGATCTAAGTGGCTGTAAACAAGCTGCTTATGATTGGAGGCGAGGGTCGGAATCGGACGCACAAGTGCTTGCACCACAGGTACTTATACAACTTCAGGACTCCCGTGACTCCGGTGGATGATCGGCCGACTCCATCCCGGCTCCTGCCCGACTCCGCACTTACGATTTCACTGACAATTTTACTGACAGTGAAAACGCCTGCGAGATCTATCCGTGCGACTGCGGGAATGGCCACAGAAGGCACGCTGAGACGGAGGGAGTTGATAGTCTGAAGATGATAGTGCGAGATCGACTCGCTGCTTCCAGATTGGCCGGCACTGCGAGCTTGGGTGCTCACGAACGGAACATCGATTTGCTTGGATGGTCGCATGACCCGCTTCTATCAATCCATGATCCTTTGTCACTCACAATTCCGACTCGGTCGATTTATTCCCAGCCATGGAATAATCTCGTCGCTCTTGGGACAATGCTTGCGACGGCTCCCGCCGGGGTCCAAAGGATGAAGTGCATGAAATCTACAGCCGATGGAACTCTCCTGAATGTTCTTCAACACACAGTCAGCACTGCCCTGAAAGAGTGGCTCGATGACAACCGAACCGAACTGTTACGTATTGTCCGAGAAGCCACACTCGACAACGACAGGGTCCAGCGCGGCCAGAAGCGCACAGGAAGTCCTGAGTTTCTTACTGTCGCTGAGGTAGCGCAGCGCTGGCAACTTAACCCGGAAACGGTGCGCAGAATGATCCGCGATGGTCGCATTTCTAGCGTTTTGGCGGGGAGGCATCATCGTGTGGCGGTTGAAACCATAGAAGCGATCGAGACGAGCGGGAGCTTGCCGCGTCGTTGAGGGTGACAACGTTCGGTGCGGAGATTCAAACGCAAGAACATGCAAACACAAAACGTTCTGCAGACACTACGCCTCCCAGCTCGTTTGACAGCCGAACAGGCTGGCACCCTGTTGGGGTTTCATCCGGATTCCATCGCCTTCTTAGCCAAGTCAGGGCTTCTCAGAGCCCTCGGCCAAACTAATGATGTGCAGCTGATGTTTGCGACGGTTCACATTCGCAATCTGTGCGCTGACGAGAAATGGTTGATGAAGGCCACAAACGCTGTTCGTCTCCATCACAAAGCCCGCAATTCGGCCCAACGGAACCGTCGGGCTGAGTCGCACATCGCAGGGGTCTAACTTGAATAGCCAGAGCCGACTTTTTGTGACAGCTCCTGGCCGCGCTGCTATTTTCCGTGCATGAGTTTCATCGTCGTGGATGTCGAAGCTGATGGGCCGATTCCGGCTGATTACTCGATGGTGTGCTTTGGGGCGGTGATCTTTGACGATGCGCTGGACAAATCGTTTTATGGCCAAACGCGCCCGATTTCGGATCGGTTCAATCCGGATGCCTTGCTGGTAAGCGGCTTCTCGCGCGAGCAGCACCTGGCATTCAACGACCCCAAAGCTGTGATGGAACAGTTCGCTCAATGGCTGGAGGAACATTCTAAAGGCCGCCCGGTATTTGTCTCCGATAACCTGGCGTTCGATTGGCAGTTTATAAATTACTACTTTCACCGGTTCCTGGGGCGGAACCCTTTCGGATTTTCGGGGCGCCGGATCGGCGATCTCTACGCCGGGCTGGTTAAAGACGCCCACAAAGCAACCGAGTGGAAGAAATTTCGGCGCACTACCCACACCCATCATCCGGTGGATGACGCTCGAGGAAACGCCGAAGCTTTGGCAAAACTCAAGGAATTGGGGCTAAAGATTTAGCCCGGATACGCACCATGAGTGATTGAATTATAAGAAATAAATGAAGCAAGACTTCATCTATTGCTGACATTTTAAGCAATTCCCACTTGCCAAGTGCTTGAAAATATGTAAATAGATGAAGCATGGCTTCATCTAGAGCTCAAATTCTGCTCCGGTTGCAGCAAATGCCGCGCGGAGCGCCGTTGGGCAGCCCCGAGTTAAAAAGCATCGGGGTATCCGCTCCTCTTGCATATCAATATGTGAAGCGAGGATGGCTGAACAAGCTGGGGAGAGGGGTTTTCTCATTGCCGGCGGATGAACTTCAGCGGGACGCCACGTTGAAATTCCTGGCGAGCAGAATGCCGGGGCTTCATGTCGGCGGTAAGACTGCTCTGGCTTGGCGCGGCGTCCGTCACAACATCCCGGTCAGAGAAAAGTTATCTCTTTGGGGAGTAGAACCCGGGAAGTTGCCTCCTTGGTTTTTGTCGAAGTTTCCTGCCAGGTATGTTTCAAAGAAGCTTTTCCATGAGAAGCTTCCGGTTGCGTTCGGATTGAGCCCATTGCCGGAATCGCCCAACGGCCCACTTGTGTCGGAACCGGAACGCGCATTGCTGGAAATGTTAAGTGAAGTGGGACTGCAACATTCCGTTGAAGAGGCCCGTCACATCATGGAGGGCGCTCGCTCACTACGGCCGGAGGTACTGAGAAAGCTTCTGCAGGGATGCGTTAGGGTAAAAGTCGTGCGCTTGTGCACCCAATGGGCGCAGGAATTGGGCCTTCCCTGGTCCCCCGACGCCCGCAAAGCTCTTTCCCGCTCCCACGGAGCGGGAAAAGGCCGGTGGACGGCGCGAATGAAGGACGGCACCACCCTCACCCTGAAATCCTAATGGACAAGTTTTACGTCGATACGGTCAGGCTGCTCCTGGCGACACTACCGGAAGTTTTTGCGTTTCCTAAATTCGCGCTCAAAGGTGGCACGGCTCTTAACCTGTTCGTTCAGAACATGCCCCGCTTGTCGGTGGACATTGACGTCGTCTTTACTGACCACCTGACACCCCGGACTGAAGCCCTGAAGGAAATCGCCGCAGGATTGGCTGACGCGCAGCAGCGTTTTAAATCGCGTCGTATTGAATCTGAATTGATCACGCGGCCCAAGGAGAAGAGACGAAGCTTTTCGTGAACCAGAACCGGTTGGAGGTGAAGGTGGAAGTAAATCACGTCTTTCGGGGCACGCTTTTACCGGTAGTCACAAAGCGATTAAACAAGAACGCCAGAGACCTCTTTACGACGGAGGTTTCTGCTCCGGTGCTAGCGTCCGAGGAACTTTACGGTAGCAAGATTGTGGCGGCTTTAGACCGCCAGCACCCGCGTGACTTCTTCGACATCGAGCAAATGTTTGCCGGAGCAGGGCTTACCTCCGCAGTGGCAGACTGCTTCATCTGCTACCTGGCGGGACATAATCGGCCTGTCCATGAAGTCCTCTTCTCGCGCGACCGCGAATTGCGGATGGATTTCGAAAATGAGTTCCAAGGAATGACACGCGACCCGGTTTCGCTCGAGCGACTTGAACATACGCGAACTCGGCTGAGAAAGGAATTGCTGGGAAGCCTCAAGGCGACGCATCGCCGCTTCATTTTGAGCATTTTGGAGTGTGAGCCGGAATGGGACTTGATCCGATTCGCCCATCTAAAGGACATGCCCGCTCTGCGGTGGAAAATTCAGAATCTCACTAAACTCAAAAGCGCCAACCCAAAGAAGTTCCAGCAACAGGCTGCCGCGTTGCGCGAGAAGCTCGATCAAGCATGATGGCTTTCCGAACTTGCAGGAAGCAGGGGTTCAGAGGCGCAACAGATCTGCGACCCTTTGCAGTTGACCCGCCACCGCCACAACCGGAGCACCCTCTTCGTAGCTGAAACACCACTAGATTCGGAGCCACCATTATGCACGCAGACCGCTATGACCAACTCATTGAGGAATTCCTCAAAAAGAAGAGGATCGCGATCTGGGGTATGGAGGACGCTAAATCTGATCCAGGACATCTGGTGGCGCGCAAGCTTCGCAAGCAAGGGATCGAGGTTATCGCCGTTACCCGAGTCGACAAGGACAACTCCTTCACCGCCGCCAGGTGCGTGAGCCACCGCCTTCGTCGCGGTTTTCACGCCCGGATGGTTAAACCCAGCGGCGAACGCGCTGTTGGTAATCGAGATACTCGCGGCCAAATTTTGCCGCGAGCATGCGTTCTTCGGGCAGAATTTGGAAACGGTGCGTGAAAAGTGCGAACACGATTGGTCCGATCCCGGCCACCGGCACCGCCAGAAATAATGCCCAGACCGCAAGCAACGCCGTGAGCCCGACATACATCGGATTGCGCGAGAGCCGGTAAACGCCTGCAGTCACGACGCGTGAAGCCCGGTCAATCTGTACCGGGTTGATAGTGGTCTTGGCGATTCGGAAGGCGATAACCCCTCCGACGCTGAAAACAAAGGCAAACAAGCCCAGCGCCAGCATCAAGCCGATGCGCAACGACGGTTCGATCGTCATTGGCGATTGAATTTTCGTTACTCCCCACATTGTCGCAGCAAGGACCAGCATCAAGGCCGGCGGGGGAATCTTGTTTTCGAGTGCTTTCATATTTTTGATGGATTGGACTTCAACTTGGAAAACATTTGCCGAACGCCAGCAGCCATTTCGGATTGCCGCGCAGTTTAATCCGCCGCGTCAGCAGCGCCCACAACAGGTTCTTTTCCTTGGCCAGGAATCCCAGCCAGGTTTCCGTGTCCGCGGTGACGTGAATCTTGCACGCGCCCTTCAGGCCAGGTTCAACCTGGATCGTGCCGGCACGAATCACCACCGTCACCTCGGCAGTTTCGCCACCCGTGAATGTGAAATGGTAGGTCGCCTCCAGTTGCCCGGCGGCGTGTCGTTGAAATGAATTCGGCATTCCTTGCAGCAGGGCGGCGAGGCTGCGCGGACGGAGTGAATTGCGAACGTGCCGCACCGTTTTGTGCGGGTAACGCTTTTGCACGTGCGCCTCCGCATCGGAACCGCGAACGACATAGACCGGCTCCCGCTTCGCCTGAAGCGGTCGCACGACCTCATCCATGAAATCCTTTTTCGATGCGCGAAAAGGACCAATCACGTCCTCGCCCGCCGGGCACACCGCCATGCAATAAGCCGCCTTGTAGTTCGGACCGTAGCCGAGGCTCTGCCACGTTGAGATACTCTCCGAATCCTTCACGCGACGCCGATAATCCCGGCCGTTGCGGCTGTCGGCGATCGTTTCGACCCAATCCGCGAACCCGCTCATGAACTCGCGGTAGTTATGCGTATAACACGCGGAGAAATCGAAATGGCCGTCCGCCCCGATCGCCCCCACGGGACACGCCGCCACACATAACTTGCATGTCAGGCAAGGATTGAGCTCCAGTTCCCGTCCATATTCGCTGATTTCCGCTCCGAGCAGGATCGTGCCGAGTGAAATGAAATTCCCGAATTTCGGATGAATCACATTCCGGTGGATGCCCATGCGCCCCAGGCCGGCGGCCACCGCGAGCGGTTTGTGCGACACGACCCACATGCGCCCGGTCATCCAGCGGTCGGCCTCCATCGGAAAGCCGGCGGGTGGATTTAGCGCCCGCACGCCAAAGCGCTCGAGTTTCGCCACGATGCGTCGTGCCACCTCGTCGGCTTCGCTGGTCTGGTGATGAAATTCGTTGTTCGCCACCGAGCGCGCCGGACTGCGGATGTTGTCACGATTCATCCGCATAACGAAACTGATGAGGCTGCGCGTGCGGGGAAAAGCGCGTTCAATGTGCGGCCGCTCATCGGCCAGCGCAGGCCGCTCCAGTTCCACAAATCCAACATCATCCGCGCCCGCCTGCAGACATAATTCCCGCAGCCACGCGGCGTCGAGGACGGCGGGTTGATTCAGGTCCGGAGTCGCCGGCAGCTTGGTGTGTATATGCACAGTCGCTTCGAGGCTGAAGGTTGAGGTGGTATTCATTGGATTGGGTCAGTTGAGCGCCCCTGCGGCACGTTCGAGATCGCGGAGGATTTCCGCCCAGCGCTCCTTGCCGAGGGTCCGGATGACTTTCTGCTGGACGTTTCTCCAATCCGGCAGAAATTTCTGCAGCGCCGCCCGGCCCTTAGGTGTGAGCGCGAGGCTGACCTTGTGCCCGCGGCCCTTTCCCGTCGATTTCACGAGGCCGTCGCGCTCCAGTGGGCGCAGGTTGCGCACCAGCGTGGTGCGATCCATGCCCAGCCAATCGCTCAACTCGGCCATGCTCGCTTCCGGCCGAGCCGACAGCGCCGTGAGAATGGGCGTCTGCGTGGGCAGCAGGCCGTGGTGATGCAACTCCGACACGAAGAACTGCGTCAGCACGCGCGAAACCCAGCGCAGGTTGAAACACACGCAGTTTTCCATCGAATTGAAATCGAGCTTGTCGGTCATTTATATGTGCATATACACACCTGGCGCCGACTTGTCAACCGACTATTTTCAAAACGTATCGCGGGAAGCCCGTGGCAATGGGAGAAAATCGCTGATCCTGGTGAGATGCGGAGATTGCCTAAGGACAGCTCGCGAAGAGATGCGAGGAAACAAAAACGATCCATCAACCTATCCAGATATTTAAATTTAAGATATACGCCCCCCTAAAAGTATAAGTAGACAAGATTAGCACTTATGCTGTAGTCTGTGCGCACGTTCTATGAACACCTGTATGAACATTCAAGCAACGATAGGGCCGACGAGGCCGCTCGGAAGAGCGACACGTCGTGAAGCCCAGGTCGCCGGCTGGATGTTCAGCCGGAGTCTATCGGCGGGCCTGAAATTGCATAGGTCCGGGTATAGTAACCCTGATAGACTTTTGGTAGGCAGGTAATGCGATCATAGGATCCATAGGATTTTCCAACCCTGCTTACCGCGACGTAAGCAGGGTTTTTTGTTGCCCATGAACGACTGAAGTAAACCTCTAAACGAAAGGCAAAGACTGTGAGACGAATACGAGACGGCATCTAACCGATGTCACCAGGCAGAAAACATAAAGCGGCGCGGGAGAGCCGAGGTTCTCCGCCGGCCCGGACAAGGGCAGGTCGCTACCGATGCGCGCCAGATGATTTAAGCCGGATTTTACAATCTAAGGGCTTCGCAGGAGGTGTGCCCCAAAACACCGAAAGAACCACCGTGAAACCGTGGGTTGGTATCGCAAGATAGCAAGAGGTGTTTATTCTTTGTTGAAATGGCGCGGGCCGGGAGGTCCTTGCGGACGGCCACCAAGCCGATGCAAGTCCCGGCCCTTTCAATTTCGCGGTTGTGATTTAACAGGTGCTTGCGCCACCATGCAAAATGTTACAGCAATTGGGTGTACTTTTGGTTCGCGACAGCTAACACTCTTGGTTAGGGCATCC
>DATDCV010000393.1:0-4860 GCA_036524155.1 Verrucomicrobiia bacterium | reverse complement strand
GCTTGAGTCGCACCGCTTCTCCGAGTTCCCCGGTGGCGGCGGCTGGATTGCCCAGCGCCAGCAACGTGGTGCCCAGATCGTAATGGCCCATCGGGTGCGACGGATTCAACCGCACCGCCTCACGGTACTGAGCCACGGCCTCTTCACGCAGTCCGCCTTTCCATAGCATGCCGCCCAGGTTCACCCGCAGCTCGAAATTAGTCGGGTAGAGGCGCACCACCTCCGCCAACGCCGCCAGCGCTTCCGCAGGGCGGCCCTGCTGCGTCCGCAAATCCGAAACGCACAGCAGCGCGTCCGCATGGTTCGGCTGCAAGCGCAACGCGGTTCCGAGAAATCGCTCTGCTCGTTTCAAGTCCCCCGCCTCCAACAAAAGCGTCCCCGCCTGGTAATTGGCCTCCACGCTATCCGGGTTCCAGCGGAGTGCGGCTTCGTATTCTGCCAGCGCTTCCCTGGCTTGGCCCAGCTTGCGCAGCAGACCCGCCAAATGCACCCGCGCAAATTCCTCCTGCGGCTTCTTCCGCAGCGCGGTTCGATACTCATTCGTCGCCAGATCCGTCCTCCCCTCCATCTCATACAGCGAACCCAGCATCAAATGCGGCTCCACCGCGTACGGGTCGGCCGCCAGCGCCAGTCGAAAGTGCGTTTGCGCCAGCCCGAGTTGTCCGCGTTCGGCATAGCTCGCCCCGACCATCCATTCGGCCATTGGGTTGCGCGAGGTGACGGCCAGCGCGTGCTCAAACAGTGTCCGATCGTTGCGCCAGTAACCGACCTGCCTCTGCGTCACCAGAACGCACGCGGCCAGCAGCAAAGCGCCTCCGCAGCCGGCGACCACGTGGCCCGCTTGATAACGGCGTGCCACGTCTGTCGCGGTCCAAACGCACGCGATAAAAATGCCGATCAAAGGTATGTAAGTATATCGATCCGCCATCACCTGCGCCCCCGCCTGGACGATTCCGATCACCGGCACGAGAACCCCCAGAAACCAGAACCAGCTCGTCACCAGCCACGGCTCCCGCTTGCGGCGCAGCCAAACCAAGGCACACACCGTCACCAGCAGCAGGACCGCCGCGATAAGCTGCCAGGCGGGCCACAGCTCCGATGCCGGATACAACGTGGTGTGAGGCGGCGCGAAATAACGCGCATTGGGATCGGGGTAGAAAACCGCCAGGTCTGATGGCCAGATCGTTTTCCGCAGATATTCCAGGTAGGTGACGACGGCGGTTGCCACCCGCACACGCAGCGGCAGGCCGCCGAACATCGAATAGTCGCTCGCCTGTGACAGCACGGTGATCAGGCTGGAGACGGCGGCCAGAACCAGGAATGGCACCTTTTCCAGAACCAGCAAAAAGAGGTCCCGCGCGCGTTCCTTGCCGGCGTTCAGGTCGACCCGCGCCAAAGGCCAGAAATCGACCAGCAACAACACAAACGGCACCGTGACCAGCATCGGCTTGCTCATCAAACCGCACGCATAAAGCGCCAGCGACAGAAGATAAAACCGCACAGCTCCTGGCCTAGTACCGTGACGGAAGAATTTCGATACAAAGAGCCTCCTCTCCCTAACCCTCTCCTCCAAAGGAGGAGAGGGAATCTCAGCAGGCGCCATGTAACTTAACTTCTTTGACAGCGCACTGGCGTCATTTGGAGGCTCCTTTCCGTCTGCCACATTCCCCACCCTGCACTCGGGACTACGCACCGGACTCCATTCCCGCACATACCGGGCATAGGCCCAGATCGTCAGGAGGAAGAAGAACGTGCTAAGCAGGTCTTTGCGCTCGGAAGCCCAGGCGACCGATTCGACATGCAAAGGATGTAACGCGAAAAACGCCGCGACAAAAAAGCTTCGCCAAAACGCGCCGCTCATGCCTCGAAGCAGCCAAAAGAGGATCAGCGCATTGGTCGTATGCAACACGAGGCCCATAAGATGATGGCCTTGCGGGTTCACGCCGAAAAGTTCTACATCCAGCATGTGCGACAGCCAGGTGAGCGGGTTCCAGTTGGAAACCCGCGTCGTGGTGAAGGCCCAGACCACATTCGCCCATGTCAGTCCGCCAAGCACGTGGGGGTTGGCGGTGACATAATCCGGGTCGTCGTAGTTGATGAACCCGTTTTGGACGAGCCCGCGAAACGCGAGCAACGTGAGCCCGCACAGTAGCACCGCGCCAAGAACGATGCGCTTTTGGCCGGAAATGGCCTCAAACCAGGTGGCCGTTCGCTTTTCAGGCAATTGCACTCGCCGAGTTGTAGTGTTTTATCTCCCTCGCTTCAACCGGATCCTGAGACTTGTACATGTAAGAGTGTCGTTCCGGCTTACACTCGCCTCTTCGCCTGCAAAAACCTCACCCTGAGCCCATTAGGCGTGTTCCAATCTGCTATTTGACAGTTCGGACCGTCGGAAAACCTTACAATCGCAGTTTTCGACGCGCACCCTCCCAACTGCAACCCAAACTCATATACCGCTGTTGTCCAAACCGTTCCGGAGTTTCTTCTGCCGCACATACCAGTAAGGCACGCTCCAAGCTACCTTTATCGCGAACTCCGCCCTGCGGTGAACACAAAAAGCCCATCTTTACTCTCCTCACGCACCGATCAATGCCCGAACCTTACCCGAGGCCAACTCGCCAAGGTGAGGGAATCCGCCTACTTCACTTTCCGCTAACGACATGAATGCCTCTTTCGAAGTAAAGAATGGCTACCTCTATGTAAAGGCCACGGGCGAGTATGAGCCGGCAGAAGCGCGACGCATTTTTTTTGAATTGGTCGCCAGGGCCCGCCGCGAAGGCCTGACTCGGATCCTCTGCGATGATACTCTCCTATCAGGTCTGGATGACCAAATCGAGCTAACTATGACCCAATACAGCCTAGCCAGCTTTGTAGCGGAGTCGCTCCCCAAGGACATCAAATTGGCGATTTTGGCGTCTCCGGAGCAATTGGCCAAGGACCGGTTTGCTGAAAATGTAATGCGAAACAAAGGGGCCGCGGTAAAGATGACCTTAAGCCTGAACGAAGCGCTGGAATGGCTGGACTTGCCTCAGCCATGTCCGATGCCTGCGCCGGCAAGTTGCTGCGCCTGACTGTAGATTCCCCGATAGTCCTGCTCGGTTCGCCTATTGAGTTCCCGGTCGTTTCCACGCCCGCACGTATTCAATGTCGAAGGAGGAAGGGAGGTCGGCGTCATTCGGCATGCCGAACCACTCGGGCATCGTTTCACTGTCGAAAATCAGAAAGAGCGGGTGATGCCAGTGGGTGTTCTGAACCGTGTGTACCAGCGCGCCGTCGACGTACCAGCGCAGTTCCTCGCGATCCCAATCGAAGCCGAAGACGTGAAACTCCTCCGCGAAGCGCCGGGGCGATTCCCAATAACTTCCCACCTGCCAGTGGCGCTTTTCCTCGGGTGTGCCCGAGACGTGGAGCGTCATGTAGTAACGTCGGTCGTGCGTGGCTGATTTGCCGCAGAGCTCGAAGACATCCACTTCGGTAGCCCAGCCGGGGGACGCCTGCGGATCCTCTTGCTGAAACCAGAATGAGCTGGAGCCGCCGGAGTTCATCGGGCGGGCCTTGACTTCGTAATAGCCGAAGCTCGAGCGCGCTCTGGTGTGAAGGGCGGCAGATGTATAATCGTGATAACCCTTGCCCTTCATCTCCGCCGGAACCGCCTCCCGGCGCATGGTCAGATGGAGTTGGCCGTTCTGGACTGTGACGTTTTGCGGGTTGAACCAGGCGGGCTGACGCCCTTGCCACCAATACATTCCCACCGTCCATTTGTTTGTGTCGAGGACGCGTACCTCGAACTCGTCCCACATCGGGTCGAACCTCACCCAGCCGGTTGGGTTCTGCTGATCCGAGAGCGGAAGCAACTCGCTGGTACGGCGAGGCGGTTCGGAGATAGGACCCTTATGGGTCCATTGCTTGATGGTTTTCTCGTTGAACGGGTTGGTCGCGGCCGCGGCTGTTTGGAAAATAACAGATCCGGCAACCAGACCAATGGCTACCATCTGGGCCGCAAGAGCAGAGCAGTGACGGAGTTCTTTCATAAAATTGCCTTTTTGGAATCGGCAGAGTTGTCCATATTCTCAGGTCAGCAAGACTATGAAAACCTTCCTCCCCCTGCTAGTCGGTCTCGCTTCTACCCCGCTGATAGGAATGCCCAGCGGCATGGCTTGCGGCTGCCTGGCGTGGCTTCTTGCCGGCGCCGTAATCTCCACGGAGGAGTTGCCCAGGTTCCGCGAGCAGATGATCAGCACCGCTATCAAGTTTGGCTACCAACTGGTCGCCGTGGACCTGAATGGGGACGGGAGGAAGGACCTGCTCGCTGTCGATGAGCAGGCGACGGAGGTCGCCTGGTTCGAGAACCCGACCTGGGAAAGGCACGTTTTGGCGACGAATGTCCCGCGGCCCTTGAACGCCGCCTGCTGCGACATCGATGGTGATGGAATCCCCGAAGTGATCCTGGCGTACCATTTCGAGTCCCGTCCCGAGCAGAGCGTGGGCAACGTCGTGTTGCTCAAGCACGGCAACGATGCACGCCAACCGTGGATGGCGCACGAGATCGACCGCGTGCCGACGGCCCACCGGGTGCGTTGGATGGACCCGGAGGGGAACGGGAAGAAGGCGCTGCTGCTGGGACCGATGGTGGGACCGCGGTTCCCGCCCGTCGAGGGCGACCCGGTCCCTATCTACCTTTACCAGCCAGGCGATTGGAAGCGGGAAACGATTTCCACCGAACCGCGCGGCGTGCTGCACGCGATCAATCCCGTGGGCTGGAACGGAACTGCGCGCCAGCAATTGCTTGCGGCCAGTTATGCCGGTCTCCACCGGCTCGAGTTCGACCGTGGCAAGTGGACCGCGACCCTGCTTTCGCGG
>DATDCV010000392.1:0-5118 GCA_036524155.1 Verrucomicrobiia bacterium | reverse complement strand
GCTTATCCATAACATTTTATGCAAAAGCGACCAACGCAAAGCCAAGCCTAAGAACGTCGGAATAGTTTACACACTCCATCTTTGCCGTAAATTATTTTAGATCAACGGTTTATATAGTATTACTCTGAACATGAGTTACAGACGTCGGATTGGTTTACAGAGTCAAGCTACCAAAAGGTGTGAAACCAAAGCTCACGATCCAAAAAACAGGAGATTTTTCTGATATGTAATCATCTTGTTACAAGCCATTTGTGAACATAGCAACACATCCATCGGCATCTGCTTTTTTCGGTTGGCGTGAGTTGTGCTTTTAGGTTATCGGCTTTGTATAAAGCGCCAACTCAAAAGTTGTTATGAGGCTCAGGATGTTGTTTCAAATGTTGGTGGGTGGCGCTGCGTTAGCAGTCGCAGGGGTAACGTCAGTTTCAGCCGCAACAAGTGCTTCGGCCAGTTTCGGGCTTTCAGGGAACACCCTTAGCATTACGCTACGGAATACGTCATCTGGAGATTCGCTCGTGCCGGTCGATGTGTTGACAGCGGTCTTCTTTGACATTTCAGGTAATCCTCTTTTGCACGCTGGTGATGCGACTGTGGCCTCAGGTAGTGTGTTCGAGACGAGTTGGACCGGACACGGGCCCCACAGCGTCACGACGCTGGCCGGGATCACTGATGTGAGCAGCGAGTGGGCGTTCAGACAGGGTCAGGCTTCGGGTTTCGGGCGGTACGGGATCGGCAGCGCGGGCCTGGGCGTGTTCGGTCCGGGCGACCGGTTTGACACTACCGGCAATCTCCAAGGCCCCGTGGGTGTTGGCGGCCTGCAATACGGAGTGGCGTCGCTAAGCGACGACCGCAGCACTGGCAACGGCGATTTCAACGGCACGCAGCTCATCCAAGGGCAGGTAGTTTTCACGCTGAGCGTGCCGGATGGTTTTAGTTTGAGCCAAATCAGTCACGTCAATTACGTGTTCGGCACCACCTTGGGGAATCCACCGCCGAGCACGCCCGATGCTGGCTCGACGCTCGCGCTGCTGGGCCTGGCACTGACGGGCACTGGCTGGCTGCGACGGAGAATTTGCAGGGAGTAACACCTGGGTCCAACTATTCTAAGGCGCGGCGGATTCCTCCGCGCCTTTTTTGCGTACTGGCGATTCTCATGGTCCGGTGTTAAAAAAACCGAGGCCGCAGAACCGAACCTATGAAGCACACAATGATCCTTGCTGCCGTGGCGCTGTGGGCCCCGCTCGCCGAGCCCAGCGCCGCGGACACGCCGCGTTCCAACGCCAACATCGTTTACATCCTCGCCGACGACCTTGGGTACGGCGACGTCGGTTGCTACAACACGGGGTCGAAGATCCCGACGCCGAACCTCGATCGCCTGGCGGGCGAAGGCATCCGCTTCACCGATGCCCATGCGCCGGACGCGGTCTGCACGCCGACGCGCTACGGCCTGCTGACCGGGCGCTACTCTTTCCGATCGCGGATGAAGTCGGGCGTGCTACCACCCTGGGGCGCGCCGCTGATTGAAGAGGGGCGGCTCACAGTGCCCGCGTTGCTGCGCCAACACGGCTACGCCACCGCCTGCATCGGCAAATGGCACCTCGGCTGGCAATGGCCCACCAAAGACGGCGAGCCCCCGTCCAGCCGGGATGGCGTTGGCAACGTGGACTTCATGAAGCCCATCCCCGGCGGCCCGACTACCCGCGGCTTCGACACCTACTTCGGCGTGGACCTGCCTAATTATCCTCCCTATTGCTTCATCGAAAACGAGCGCACCGTGGGCATCCCCGCGGTCGCCGCGCCGATGGAGCGCGGCGGCTTTAATCGCCCGGGTCCGATGGTGTCCGACTGGAAGCTGGTCAATATCCTGCCGGAGTTGACGCGGCGCGCCGTCGACCACATCGAGCGGTCAGCCGGGCTGGGCCGGGACAGGCCTTTCTTCCTTTATTTCCCTTTGACCGCCCCGCATTACCCCGTGGTCCCCACGCCGGAGTTCAAGGGCCGCAGCCAGGCTGGTGAGTATGGAGATTTCGTAGCGCAGGTGGACGGAACCGTCGGCGCCGTGCTGGACGCGTTGAAGCGCACCGGCCTCGCCACCAATACGCTGGTCATCTTTACCAGCGACAACGGTCCCGAGTGCGTCGAGATCGATCCGGGCGCGTACGACCGCGTGAGAATGTACGGCCACCGGAGCATGGACGGCCTGCGCGGCGTAAAGCGCGACACCTGGGAAGGCGGGCATCGCGTGCCGTTCCTGGCCCGATGGCCCGGACACATTCCCGCCGGCGCAGTGAGCGACGAAACGACCTGCCACGTCGACTTCATGGCGACCTGCGTCGCGGTGCTCGGCGCCACATTGCCTCGGGACGCCGGCGAAGACAGCTACAACATCCTGCCGGCGTTGCTGGGCGAAAAACGGGACCGGCCGATCCGCGAAGCCACCGTGCTGCACGGGGGCGATGGCAAGTTTGCGATTCGCCAGGGCGACTGGGTGCTCATCGACGCGCCGACCGGAAGCGGCAACGGCAGGCGCGGCGAGCCGGAGTGGTTCAGGCAGGAGCGCGGCTACGAAACCAACACGGCAGCCGGAGGACTCTACAACCTGCGAAGCGATCTCCCCCAGAGGTCCAACCTCTATAGGCAGAAGCCCGAGATTGCCGCGCGGCTCAAGGCGCTGCTGGAAAAGTACAAGACGGAGGGTCGCAGCGCTCCCTGGCCCGCCCGGTCAAACACGCCACCAACCCGATGACAAAACCGACGCTGGCCAAGCCGAGCAAACACAGTTCGATGCAGGTCGCGAAGCGAAAGTTGAAGACCGGCTGCTTCCTGTTGACGTGTCCCTGCTGCTCCTGTCGAATCTCGTGCTCGACGCCCCCGCTATAATCTTTTCCAAGCAGGGCCGCCCGCCGGCGCATCTCCGGCTCGAAACCCCCATAATACCCCGGGATCCCGGTTTCCGAATACTGGTCTTTCAAAGGCTGGGCGAAGACAAATCCGGTAAACACATCACGATAACGGAACCGCGCCTGAACCGGCGGAGCGAAAAGAAAGAGATCGAAAGGGTCCTCGCCAAAGGGCGACCGGGCGAAGTCGAAGCCGGCCGGACGATTGCCGGTTGCCTCAAACGCCGCATCCCAAAGCCCGCCGGCGATGGGCGCCAGGAAGATGACACTGGTGTTCAGGAGCACATTCGCCACGCGGTCGGGCATGGCGTCCCTGATAAACTCGCACGTGTTTCTGCGCTTGGCTCCGGGCCGGCCGCCCGTGATATCGAACGCATGTCGAAAGTTCATCACGACCAGGCATTTCGCCGGTTTTCCCGGGCGGGCCAGCCGCCGCATTCCATCAACCACCTGCCGGGCCATCTGTTCGTCGCGATCGGCCATCGCCTGCCAGTGTTTGGGCATGGTCTCCGCAGTTAGTTGCGCCCAGTTGACGGGCACGTCGGTGAAGTGGTGGCGAATGCGTTTCGCCGCCGGCAGTGATTGGTTCAGTGCGTACAGACGCACAAGGTAGTTGTAGAAATTCACATTGGGCCACGTCGGCCAAACCGACCAGTGCCGCATCAAGTGCACCGCCCGAGCCTGCACGTCAGTTGGTGGCATTCCATCCGTTTCCATGAATTGGTCCAGGCTGTCCTGCATCGCGGAGTTTCCGTATTCGGTAAACACATGCCCCACGCGGTCCGCGAACCGCGGGTCCTTCACTACCTCGAAGATGAAATCCCATTGCGAAGCCTCCGGATGAAAGCGCTCGCAGAGAACCACGACGTCGAATCGGTCGAACAAACCCAAAACGTAGTCCACGGGGGCCGTCCTCTTCCCTTTGAGGAAGTCGACGTAAGGTTTTGTGGACCGCATGCTCTGATGCAGGGCAAGATGACATGATAAATGGCCGCAAATGGTGTACTCAACTGCCTTTGACCCCAACCCCAGCAGCGCGGCAGCCAGGAGTACCAACGCGGACACCTTTGGACTCCAGCCCATCGCCGGGGCACGGCGGACGGCAGTGCCCGCCATCGAATCGTACCAAGGCCGTTTCGCCAGGAGACTGTAGAAGGTCAGTACCGCCACAACCAGGCCGAGCACGAACGCATCGAACACAGTGGGTACCCAGGCGGCTTTCAACAGTACCCGGGCGAACGCCACGGGAACGACGACCGAGATCAGCCATTTGCCCAGCACTTCCCGCGCGAGCACCTGCGTGACCGTGGGCCTCCCGCCCGTCGTGGACTCGACGGCGATCCCAAAGAGCGTTTTCCCCACGGTTTGGCCATTCCGGGATAAACACACGGCACCGTAAACGACCGCTCCGATAACGAACAAGGGCTCGAGCGACACACGCAGGCCGGCCAGCGCGCCGAGGGCCAGCAGGAAGGACACTCCCGCGTAGACCAGGAACACATCAATCCACGCCGCACCAAACCTGCGCCAGAAGAAAAGTTTCATACGAGTGTCTCTTGAAGTAGAACCCGGAAATGCGGCGCAAGGTTTCAACGATCCGGGCCGCGCCACGGCAGCGGCCGGTTGCAGCTCCAGTGGATCCAGCCCATGTTGGCCGGGTCCCCGGGACATCGGAACCAACCCTGGTAACCGCACATGATTTCGCCGCGCCCCTCGAAAGTGGCTCCGAAACCAGGCAAATGGCGCCCAGCAGCACGGGCAGGAGCACTCGCATCGCAGCCCGGCGCGGCATCTTATCTTCCCTGGTTTACGTAGAGTTTCAGGTTGCCCGTGGAAGCCCCAATGCAGGCGATGTCCGGCTTGCCATCGCCGGTGAAGTCCTCGATGACACAATCGGCGGCGGCGATGCCGCCGTTGTCCAACACGGTTTTGCGCCAGTGTTCGCCTTTCGCGTCGGCGGCCTGGTAGATCGAAAGCTGGCAGCCTTTGCCGCGGAACCCGGCTACGATCTCGTCCCGACCGTCGCCGTCGAGGTCGCCGACCGCCAGTGCGTGCCCGTTTTCCATCCGGTCTTCGATCACCATCCGCTTCCACTCCGCGCCCTCCGCCACGTAAACGATCACCTGGTTTCCGTGCCACGGCTCAATCGCGACCAGAATGCGCTGCGTGCCAAGGTGGCCGAGACGCACTTCGCTGCTGCCGCACAGCGGCCAAGGCC
>DATDCV010000391.1:0-14845 GCA_036524155.1 Verrucomicrobiia bacterium | reverse complement strand
CACATCCGCATTATAACCGCTCACCGCAAGCGGACTGAATGGCCCCGGCGCTGCTGCCGCCCCGCTCACTGCCATCACCACGCTATGCCCCGTCCCGCTCACATACCACAGTTCCACCCCCGTAACCAGACTCGCATTGTTCGTCAGGCTCACGTCGGCCGAATACAATTTCGGCAGGTTCCCGTTGATGTTCGCGAAACTGAACATCCCCACATTCACCCGCCCGTTCGCCGTGTACGCGTACGGCCGCGTGTTATCGACCCAATCGTAACACCGAATGCTGTTCGTCTCGACTGTCCCATCCTCGTGGTGAATCCCGCACGCAATCGCCCCCCAACCCCCATCGTGCGCCCCGCTCAGCAGAAACGATATCCCCACCAACCGCACCGGCGATGCCAGCGTAAGTTCTGCCCGCGTTACGACCGAATCAATCAGCACCCCGTTGTTCGTTCGGTAATCCGGCGCCAATCCGTATTCGTGGTCCGTTGCCAGCTCGCTGACGATCGATGAACCCGCCGCCGGCAAGCCCGTTGCCGGCCAACTTGCATTATACCCGCTCTCAAACCAGCTATATCCGGTGTTCCCCAGCCCCCCGTCCACCGAAGCCGTTGTCGCCAGCCCCAGCGGCGCCGGTGCCGTGCGTTCAACGACCAGATCATGATTGTGGCTTTGCGCCGTTAAGGGAATCGGCGAGAAACCGGCGTGGCTGGCGCCAGGAGCCAACAAGATCACCGAGAAGCGCAACGCCTGGGCAAACCAGTGGATAGAGGTGAGACGATGGGTGCGTAGAACGGAAGTCATACGAGTCTCCGGGTTAAGGGGTTCAACTATCTGCAATTCCGTCGGCGATTTGATAGCAACGGCCTGACCCTGTCAAGGGTATTCAACACCGGGACAGCAATTCTCATTTTGGCGTGGCGCGGGCGTCTCGCCCGCGAGTTGCCGGGGCGTCCCCGCCCTTTTTAGCCCCGATCGGCGGGACGCCGATCGAACCCTCGGGCGAGACGCCCGCGCCACAATCCCATAATGAGAACTGCTGACACCGGGGGTATCCCCTCGGCCTCACCGTTTAGTGAGGCACTACACCCGGGAAATCGCTCGGCAAATCCGGACCGCATGGTGTGCTTTCCAGGTGATTAACACCTCGCGACCCGATGCGCCCCGCCATAGATTCTTCGACAGAAAGCTGGTCTTCTGAGATTTGGGTGTTTAACATCGAACGGTTGTAACCTAAGGTTTTATTGACCGTTCGATGAGAACAGCAGTTTTAGGAGTTGTGGCGCTGGCTGCAATGACGGCGCTGGCGCAATCGCCCCCAACAGTACATTCGACGCCGTCGATTACCAACCCCGTAACGAACGGACCAGCGGCGGGCGTGGCCACCCTGACCGGGTATGTGCCGGATGACAAATACAAGCTGCGGCCGGGCGACCGGGTAAGCCTGCAAATTCTGGAGGACCGGGAGCCGGCCAAGAGCCTGGTGGTGGCAGATTCAGGAGAGCTGGACGCGCCGTATATCGGGCGAGTAACGGCCGCGGACCGCACGTGTAAAGAGACGGCCGAGGAGATGAAGAAACAGCTCGAGAAGGACTATTATTACCGGGCGACTGTGGTGCTGGCGCTGGATGTGGCGAACAAGTTCCTGGGCCGGGTCTATGTCTGGGGCCAGGTGCGAAACCAAGGGCCGATCGACCTTGCGGTAAACGAGAACCTCACCGCCGGCAAGGCCATCTTGCGCGCCGGCGGCTTCGCAGACTTTGCCAGCAAGAAAAAGGTAAAAGTGATCCGGGCCGCGGGAGCCGGGAAGCAGAGCTTCGAGCTTAATATGACCGAGATCCTCGAAGAAGGTAAAACCGAGAAGGACATCCTGCTCCAGCCGGACGACTCGATCATTGTGCCCTCCCGCCTGATCAATTTCTAACCTTGGGGTCATTCCCGTCATTCCGAAAACTTCATGAACGAAGAGGCAGTCGAGACTTCCTACGCTCGCTCCGGCTCCAAGGGCGGGTTCGCCGCAAAACTGAGGTATTACTGGGATTTGATCGGTCGAAAATGGTGGGTGCTGGCAGCCGGAGTAGTCGTCGGGGGAGCAGTCGTGGCGGGGGTGGCGCGATTCCAGGCGGCGGCGTATGTGTCGGCGGGACAGATGATCGTGAACGTGAAACTGGCGCTGCCGCAGGGTTCATTGTTCACGGAGGAGCTGGGGAACTTCCTCGGCACGCAGGCGGCGTTGATGCAGAGCGACGTGGTGATTAATCGCGCGTTTACGCGGGTGGCGTCCGGCATGACCAACGCGCCCGGCCGGCCGCCGGAGCTGCGCGTCAGTGTGTCACCGCGGACGACAATCTTTAACCTGCGCGCGACGGGGCCGGACCCGGGGTTCACCCGGGCGTTTTTACAGGCAACGATGGAGGAATACATCCGGCTGAAACGGGAGATGCGGAAACAGACGTCGGAGAGCACCGTCGCGGACCTGACGGAGGAGGTGCTGACGGTGGAAAGAGCACTGAGGAAATCGGAGGAGGAGGTGGCCGAGTTCCAGGGGACCAACAGCCTGGTGTGGATCGAGGAGCAGGGCAACACAATGGGGAATTATCTGGCCGGATTGAACCAGCGGCTGGGAGCGCTGAAATCAGAGCATGACATGCTGCAAAGCCTGACGCTGGATCAGAACTTGCAGAGAGGGGAGAGGAGCGGAGAGGCGGGGGCGGCCGGGGGAGCGGGGGGTGAGGCGGCGGGGGGCGCAGAAGCCGCCACCAACGCCGTCGTCAATAACAACACGCTGGCCGTCGATTATCTCAAAGCCAGGCAGCAGTTGTTGCTGATGAAGGCCGAACAGCAGGACCTCGCGCAGTACCTGCGGCCGAAACACCCGAAGATGGTGACGATGAGCGAGGAGATCGCGCGGCGCGAGCGGTTGCTGGAAATCTACCGGCAGCAGAACGCGGAGCAGTTGGAGGCGCGGAAAGCGTCCGTCGCGCTCCAGATTCAGAACCTCGAGAAGGACCTCAACGACTGGAACGGCCGGTTCGTCGAGCTGAGCCGCAAATCCTCGCAATACCAGAGGCTGAAAGCCAATGCCCAGCGGCTGCGCGCGCTCTACCAGCAGTTGCTGGGGACAGTCCAAACAGTGGATGCGACGAAGGAAATCGGCGCCGAAAGCGTTTCGATCATGGAACCGGCGTCGCCGGCAGTGCTGGACGAACGGCGGCGGCGGAACAACCTGGTGTTCGGCGGTGTCGCGTGCGTTCTGGGCACTATTGCGCTGCTGATGCTGCTCGAACGTCTCGATGACCGGGTCAATTCGTTCACGGAGTTGCAGCTTTTGTTCGAGGAACCGGTGCTGGCCCAGATCCCGCGCGAGAAGAAGGCTGGCGGGAAGAAGGGGGTGGCGGTGCTGCGGACGGGAGACGATCGGCATGGCTTCCTCGAAGCGTACCGCAACCTCAGGTCGTCGCTTTTATACCTCGCGGAGCCGGGCGCGCGGCCCAGGACGCTGCTGTTCACCAGTTCAATTCCCGAGGAAGGCAAATCGCTCACGGTCGCCAACCTCGGGATAACGCTGGCGGAGGCTGGCTCTCGAGTCCTGCTGGTGGACGCGGACCTCAGGAAAGGCGTGTTGCACGAGCGGTTCGGCCAGGCGGCGGCGGCGGGCCTGTGCGAGGCGCTGCGCGACGGCGTCCCCTGGCAGGATTTGGCGCGGCCGACCGCTTACAAAAACCTCTCACTGCTGCCGCGCGGGGGAGTGTGCCGCGAGACGGGGGAACTGTTCCTGGGCGCGCGCGCCGGCGCGTTCCTGAAGGAATCGGCGAGCGCCTACGATTTCGTGATCGTGGACACGGCGCCGGTGATGGCGGCGGACGATGTGACGAGTTTGGCGCCCCGGGCGGACGCGGTGGTGTTCGTGCTGCGAGCCGAGCACACGTCGGCGCGGGTGGCGCACGCGGCGCTGGAGCTGTTATACCAGCGGAAGGCGCGGGTGCTGGGGATGGTGTTTAACGCGGTGCGGCGGCGGAGCGGGGATTACTATTTTTATAAGTATAAGGATTATTACACGGGTTACCCGGCGGCGGAGGGGTGATTGTGGGGCCTCAGTCTTGCAGGACGGAGTGCGCTCGTCCCCGGGCGCAGTAAGCGTCGGAGTCTGAACGGGCTGCAAGATCTCCCACGCGCCACTGCATGCGAACATTCCTGCGCCCGGGGACGCTCCACCTTACACGAATTTTTCATCGGCTAACCTCGGTGGTTTCGCCCTGTAGTCGCCATCCCCAAACCAGGCCATTGGGGAAGATGACGTAAACGAACAAATGGTCGCCAGGCAGAGAAGACTGATGGCTTTGCTGCGCGGACAGAAACTCCGGACGACCGAGCGTCAGTACTGTTGGTAGAAACGAGCCCGCTCCGGTCTCCCTATTTGTTTTTCAGCGGCGCGGCGCGGTTGGGTGAGAATGGGGTGTGCAACAACAATTGGCGCGGCAGTAGGCGATGCCGCGCGCCGCGCCGCGCCGCTGAAAAACAGAAATTAGATGGGGGCGCCTGTCTCTACCAACAGTACTGAACCACGCCCGGCCCCTGTTCCGATCTCGCGTGAAACGACGAGGTCGGATTCGATTGCGGGTTTCGAAGTTCGGATTTCACTCCTTCCTGCCGCGTCTCTGCGTCTCTGCGTTTGCGTTGAATTCTTCTGACGCCTGCCTCGGGGCTTGTGAGCGGAACTGCCAATCGAAAGCGCCAGCAAGCTGGTTGCAGTCCATACGCTGCACGCGGGCGCACAAGGGTTATAAGAGCGGCGGGGTTAAACGCGACTGTCGTTCCCAGTAACCTCGCGTCCAATTTGACACCCGAATAAGCGCCGCCCTGACCATCAGCATAACTGAGGACAGTGCCACAGCCGGAGAACAGCCCCGCCGCAAGGGCAGCCAGAGACTCAACTCGACCCTCAAGCGTATCGATCCACGGGCGCCGCCTCGTTTCACGGCGACGTCACCAGCCGATAAAAGCGTTGCGGCGAGTTTGTCGCGGTGAGATCGAGAAACTGATAAGTGAAGGTGTCGCTGACGAAATTGCTTAGCTCAGTCCACTGGCATAGGTCGCTCGAGCATTCGACGGTGTAATTACGGCCGCTGTCGAGCCCGAGATTCAGAGCGATATTGCCGTCCGGGAGCACGCTGATACTTTGGATCGCTCGCTGAGTGGTTCTGCCGGTCTGCTGGGCGTCATGCCGGGACATCGCCCAGGAGCAGGTCATGGGGGCATTGGTGCCGAAAAGAGCGTAAAGGTTCGAGCCGGCGCAAATGTAGATCGTGCCATCGGGGCCAATCGTCGGCGAAGTAATGATCTCTTGCGGCGTGGCAAATGTCCAGAGGTTCGACCCATTGGGGCTGAGGGCATACAGCATGTTGCTCTGGTAACTTCCGACCAGAATCGAGCCGTCCGCCAGAATGGCCGGCGACCCGGCGATGCCGCCGGTTGCGGCAGCCCATTTCTTCGCTCCGTTGGAGGCCAAGGCGTAAGTGTTTCCGTCTCCGGACCCAAAGTAGATCGTTCCGTCGCTACTTACGGCGGGGGAGGCTTCAACGAATCTTCCGGCGGCAAATTCCCACTTTTTAAACCCCCGGGGGTCGAAGCAGTAGAGGGTGCCGTCCTCCGAGCCGAGGTAAACGCTGCCATCGGGACCGAAGGTAGGGGAGGAATAAGTGCGGGCTCGCAACCTGAAAATCCAGTTGGTGCTGCCGTCAGGGCGCATCGAGAAAAGGTACTGGCTCAAGGAGGAGGCAACGTAAATGGTGCCATCAGGTCCAATGGTCGGCGCGGAACGTTGCCTCGAGGATGGGGTAGCGGTGACGCCTGCGAGCACGCGCGCCCAGTTCGTGGTGCCGTCGGGGCGGACCGCAAACAGGGTGACGCGCAGGTTCAACTGAATCGTGAAGTAGAGCATCCCATCAGCGCCGATCGCAGGCGAGGACGGGTAAACACCGGAAGTCATCCACAGCGCCCAACTGAGAGTGCCATCGGGGTGTTTGGCATCAAAAATACCGGTGCCAAGCGCCCGGTAAATGGTTCCATCGGGGGCTAAAACCGGCCAGGTGCCCATCATGTCTCCTGAGGTCGATCTGGCCCAGTTAGTGGTGCCTTGTGGGGAAAAAACAGACAGCTCGGAACTGCTCGAAGAAGACGATGACGCCACGTAAATGGTTCCGTCCGGGGCTACGGCCGGCGTGGAGTAAATCCGCGACGGTGCGGCAGCCTGCCAGCGCAGCGTCCCGGGGACTTGCGCCAGCGCGTGGTGACATGACATGGCAATTGCCACCGCAATAATGAGGCGAACGGTTTTCATATGGATGTGCAGTGTTGCGGTCGTTGGGCCGGCAGATTCGAAAGCAATCGTATTCACGCGCCCGGTCATACAAAGGTTTCCCACGCGGGTCGTTGGCTGAGCGAAGCGAGTCAGCGGCTCGTGGAGGCGTTAACGGATGTCTAATACCACCACCGTCCAGTGTGAGCAAGGCAAATCGTTCACACTTGACCAAATCGCCACCCTTCCGAAATACTCCGAAACCCAGACCACGCAGGCTTATGTCCGCTAAACACCGCATTAAATTGCTGAGGCCAGTCGTCCAATTGCGCGATGAGGACTATCGCACGGTCCGAACGCGGGGTCATCTGCGGCACTCATCAGACGACCGTGCCTTCCTGATCTTCCTGGGCCTCGTCGCCATTGTTGGCTCGCTATGGCTACTCGCCACGCTATTTGGCAGCTGTATCGAGTATAGAGCGCATCCGGTGTCGTGGGACCCATAATACGGTCCCTGCTGGGACGCTCCGAAACCAAGACGACGAAATCGTACGTTCACTGGCAGCATGAAGTTGAGGCGCCACCGGGGCCGCCGAATGCGCATCTCACCGGTCTCGCGGTGGGAGCAAGTTCTGCTGCGAAGCTTCGTCCTGATCGGGATGCTGCCGGGAGCGTGCTTGCTGCTTTGTGCGGGCTGTTGGCTGCTCAGCGACCCCTAGTCGCCGTCGCGCTCGTCATTTAACACCCGGTAGCTCAGCAACTACGCCGGCAGCTTCCGGATTTTATGTTGACCATGCCCTCGGCTCGGAGGTATCAAGGCGCAGGCCTTTCTATGTTCGAGAGTATCTCATCCGGTGCTGCGCCCGGAGGTGTCGCTTCCGAGGCACAGCCAAATCACAACGAAGGAATTCATCATGAAAACAAAGCTGCTCACGCTATGCCTGACGTGCGGCGCAATCACTGCCTGGGCACAGGGAGTCGTCCAATTCAGAACCTACTACGCCGGCACCACCCCGGCCATTGACGCGCGTGTGTTCGGCCCTGACCGGGTTACTCCCCTCGACAACAGCAACCCCCTCTGGCGCGCGGCCCTCATCGGCGGTCCAACCACTGGCACCCCAGCTAATCCCTGGGCCGGCGTCATGGGCAACCTCTCGATGATGTACAACCCCACCATCACCACTCTCACCTGGTCGAACTTTCGCGCCCCTCCCAATGCCGGCTATGTCTCAAACCTGAATGTTAATCGCGCCGTCCCCGGCGTCGATTGGGGCGGCACTGCCCTCGTTCAGATGGTCGCCTGGCAAGGCAACTACAACACCTGGGCGGAAGCTTATACGGCTGGTTTTTCCGGCACTCCTAATGTGCTGCTCGGTGTCTCGAATCCCCTGATACTGACCCTCCCCTCGTCGTCTCAATCTCCGCTCCTCACCTACCTGTGGGGCCTGGATTCATTCTATATCAGTTGCGGGCCCTGTCCCGAACCGGGCGCCTTCGCGTTCGCCGCGCTCGCTGCCGCCGCGCTGTTCCTCTCCCGCCGCCCCAACTAACCCCTATATTTCCCGGCTCTTACGTGTCAGCGCCAATCCCGCGTCGCCGGCAGCGCCTTCGTTCGGCGCTTTGTCTTCATCGATACAAAATCTCGGGCGCAATCCTCGATCGAGTCTCCTCTGCGTCTTTGCGTCTCTGCGCCTTTGCGTTGAACGGCATGGAAACGTTACCTTGGCTTAACGAAAAAACCACCGGTTCGTTGTTCAACCGCCTTCGATTTTCCATCGAGGCTCCTCATATAGTGACCCTTATACGCCGATCAGCAGTCCGGTCAACCCTTCAGCAACATCCACTCCCTTTCCCCATTCCGGCGTCTCGGCCTTTCCGCTTCCACCTCCCCCTTACTTTTCAGCTTCCGCCTCCCTTCCGCGTATTCCGTGTCTTCCGCGGTTCACCTGTTTCCTCCTTGGTTTTCTTCGTTTTCTTCCGTGAACTCCCTCCTTTCCCCAATTCCGCATTTCAGCGTTTCAGCAGTTCAGTCTCTCCGCCTTCCACACGCCGCGGAAAGCCTGCCACCCCCTGCGGTTAATTTTGATGATAAATTTCTCTTTCCTTCCCCTCGCGTTGCTGCCATACTCCCTTTCAACGCCCAGGGTTCCTTAAGGCCGTGAAATCATGTCTGCGAATAGCTGGCGTGTGCCTTTCGCCGCGCATCGGACAAAGCTGTTGGCGTCCGGTCCGGTGGCTGGGGGTGCTCTGTCCGGACCGCCCTCCCTCCCACTGCCCGAACCCGGCCACCACCGCTTCCTGGTGGTGGCGGTGGCGGCATGGGCCGCGCAAGTTCCTCAGCACCAACGTAATTTTTCCGCCAGAATTTGACGCAAACCATCCCAAATTATCGCATTACTTGATTGAAAGCCCGATCGTCCGATTACAGGAACCGTGCCAGGCAAATCTGTCACTCGCCTGGCCGCGCCGTGGCCAACGAGCCGCTGCCACCCGCGCCGTGAATGACACCAAAGCGGCTCACCGAAAAGCAGAAACAGAGCCTATGAACTCACCACATTACCTCGTCCGAGCATCCCTCCGGTGCCTATTGATCCTCTTCGCCGTCCTGCTGTTACCCCTCTGCGGTCAGGCGGGCACCGCTACGGTAACCGCCAACTGCCGTTCGATCATCCTGGACGAGTTCCAGGGCGCTGCTCCCGGCGGCACCGTCTACGCTTCCGTCACCACGTACGACGGCTCGTCCGGTTACCCCTTGGGGATGAGCACGACCTATCCGTACACCTTTAACAACTCGGAGGAACTGAGGCCGCGCAGCGGCAGCCCGGGTGTCTATGAAGCGGATTTTGGCGCCTACCAGTCCGGTTTAGTGGCCTACGGGCGCTTTACGCTGAACCTGCCAACCACGGACAGCGACGCCAACGGCCTGCCCGACATTTCGCAAAAGGACAAGGCCTCAAACGTTTCCTTCACGGGAAGCGGCTACTCTGATTTTTCCGCGGCGGCGGGGAACGGGGGTGCCTTTTCGATCCAAAATGGACAACTCAATCGAGCAGCTAACGCTCAGTCAGGAACCTTCAGCTACCGCAGCGTCGAACCGCTGGTGACAGTGTATTATTCCGGGACTTTTCGCCTCAGCACCGCCTCCGGCTCGGCCTCCTACACGCGCGGCACGCCCAACAGCATTACGCTCACCCTCACTCTCAATGATGGCGCCACTACGACCCCCGCCACCGCTTCCACCACCTTTACGGTCGTCAACGCCAACCAGATCACCCTGCCAGCATTCACCTTGACGGCTGGTGGCGTTCCCCTCGCCGTGCAGGCGATGACACTCAACCGTACCGGCACGAAATACTTCGGCAACATGACTCTTACCGACGGCTACCCGGGCAGTTCCTGGGCCGACTACACCGGTTGGGTGACCGAAATCGTGGATACCAACGACGCCAACGCCAATGGCATCCCTGACCTGTCCGACACGTTCACCCCACCCGTAAACCAGCCGCCTACCGCCCAACTGACGGCGCCGCTGAATGGCGCCACTTTCCTGGCTCCCGCAAACATTTCGTTGAGCGCCGAAGCATCCGACTCCGACGGTACCGTCGCCAAAGTTGAGTTCTTCAACGGAGCGGCCAAACTTGGCGAAGATACTTCTGCCCCGTACAGTTTTGCGTTTAACAACGTCGGGATCGGCACTTACACCCTCACGGCAAAGGCCACCGACAACCAGGGCGCCGCGACCACATCCTCACCCGTGAAGATCGTCGTAAACTCAGACGCGACGAAGCGGATCATATATTCCACGGCGTTCGACTGGGCGGAGGGCTACAAAGGATACGCGGCCGGCTACTTCCTGGCGGGCCAAAACGGCTGGGTGGACCTCGGTGGCGGCGCCGATGGCGTGCTGACCAACGGCCTCCCGGGCCAGGGCCCGTCCGCCTTCATTGGTTATGCCGCTGCTACCGGCAGCGATAACACGTGGGTGTGGCAGCCGGTTAACTACACCCCTACCCCTGCGCTGCCCGTTATCAAGTTCTCAACGCTCATGCAGGTCGTCGATTCAAGCAACGGGAAATACGATGATTTCTGCTGGGAGTTATGGAACTCGCAAGGAACCATGCTTCTTGGCCTCGACTTCGACAATAACAACTTGCACGTCTATTACTATTACGACGGGAATACCTACTACCAGGACACTCAGAAGACCTTTAGCAACACCAACGTCTACCAACTGCTCGTCTCGCTCGATGTGCCGGCCAACCGCTGGAGCGCGACGCTCGATGGCCAAACCCTGGTGAATCAACTGCCCATCACTACCGCCGGTTCAACGATCGACATCGCCGATTTCGATGCGGTCTGGTACATCTACAATACGAACGCACCCGGGGACAACCTAATGATGTTCGACAACTATCAAATCTCGGCGGAAACCAAAGTCCAAGCTCCCGCCACCATGAGTCTTGTCGGCCGGCCAACGGGCGGGCAAATCACCTTGCGAGCGCAAGGCGCGGCTAACGTGTCTTTCACGCTGCAAACCTCGTCGAATCTCTCGAGTTGGACCGATCGCCAGACGAAGAATGCGGACGCTCAGGGCGTTGTTGATTTCACGGAAACGTTCAGCACTGGCACCGCCCGAGCGTTCTACCGCGTCCGCCAGAACTAAACATCGCAGATCTGGATCGCCTGGCGGAGAGAGGCAAGGGCGTCAGGGCGTTTGGGGACGAACTCCTGACCGACAAAGCCCTTGAAGCCGGTGGCGGCGATGGCCTTCATGACGGCGCTGTAGTTGAGTTCCTGAGTGTCATCGATCTCGTTGCGCCCAGGCACGCCGCCAGTGTGGTAATGGCCGATGTACTGGTGGTTGTTCTTGATGGTGCGAATGACGTCGCCCTCCATGATCTGCATGTGGTAGATATCGTACAGGAGCTTCAGGCGTTCCGAACCGACCTGCTTGACGACCTCGACACCCCACGCCGTATGGTCGGCCATGTAATCCTTATGGTCGACCTTACTGTTTAGCAGTTCGAGAATGACGGTGACCTTGTGTTTCTCGGCGAGCGGCACGAGGCGCTTGAGACCTTTGACGCAATTCTCAAGGCCTTCCTCGTTGCTCATCCCCTTTCGCTCGCCGGAGAAAGTGATGATGTTCGGAAAACCGAATTCAGCCACTTCCGGTATGGCCTTTTCGAATTTGGGGAGCAGGACGTCGTGATGGTCGAGACGGTTCCAGCCGTAGCCGATGCTGTCCGGGCCGTTACACATGGCGCAGGTGATCCCGGCTTTCTTCACCGCCGGCCATTCAGCGGAGCCCAAGAGTTCAACGGATTCCAGGCCCATCCTGGCGCATTCCCGGCAGAAGTCCTCGAACGACATCTTCGCCGAATTCCCGTTGAAGAGCCGATTGTAACACCAGGCCGACACCGAATGATGGATGTTGCCTTTGAGTTTGGCTTCGGCCGCGACATCCGCGGCGACCACGTGGCGGGGCAGGCTGGCGGCGGCGGCGAACGCCACCGTGCCGCCAGTAACTTTGCCGAGAGCCGACCGACGAGAGATTCTTTGATTCATGACGTGGAGGATAAGGATTTAGCTGACGAGCGGGTTGTCCGCGATCGTGAGCGACGGAGTGCCGGCTTCCTCCGGCTCAGGCTCGTCCTGGATCTCGACAAGCGGTTTGAGGCGCACCTTGCGGTGGTGGTCGAAGCCCGTGCCAGCCGGGATAATATGCCCCATGATGACGTTTTCCTTGAAACCGCGGAGGTAATCCACGCGGGCGCGAGTGGCGGCTTCAGTCAGCACGCGGGTGGTGTCCTGGAAGGACGCGGCGCTGAGGAAGCTCTCGGTTTCGAGCGAAGCCTTGGTGATGCCGAGCAGGACGGGTTGCGCTTCCGCCGCCTTGCCGCCCATCTTATCGACCCGCTGGTTCTCTTCCTCGAATTCCAGTTTATCAACCTGTTCGCCCCAGAGGAAGCTGGTGTCGCCGGGCTCGGTGATCCGGACCTTGCGGAGCATTTGGCGGACAATGATCTCGATGTGCTTGTCGTTGATAGTGACACCCTGGAGGCGGTAAACCTCCTGGACCTCGTTGACGAGGTGCTCCTGAAGTTCCTGGGGACCGCAGATATCGAGGATTTCGTGCGGGTCAATGGGGCCTTCAGTCAGTTGTTGGCCCTTCTTGACGTAATCCCCTTTAAACACGATGACGTGCTTGCCGATGGGGATCAGGTGCTCTTCTTCGACCTGAGTTTGCTGGTCCTTGATCAGGATGCAGCGCTTGCCCCGAACGCTGGTGCCGAAATCGACAATTCCGTCAATTTTGGAGATTTCGGCGGCGTCCTTCGGCCGACGGGCTTCGAAGAGTTCGGCGACCCGGGGCAGGCCGCCCGTGATGTCTTTGGTTTTGGAGGTCTTCCGCGGGGTTTTGGCCATGAGGGTACCGGCGACGATCTTTTCTCCTTCGGCAACCATGATGTGGGCGCTCGAGGGGATCGGATAGTTGGCCAGGGACTCACCCTTTTCATCGAGGATAATGATCTGCGGGTGCAGGTCTTCCTTGTGTTCGATAACGACCATGGCCTCCTGTGCGGTGGTTTCATCCACCTCCTGTTTCATGGTGACCCCTTCGATGATGTCGGCGAATTTGACCTGGCCGGCCTTCTCGGAGAGGATGGGAACGCTATAGGGATCCCACTCGACGAACCGATCGCCTTTCTTGACTTTGTTGCCGTCCTTGACGGAAATAACGGACCCGATGACGATGTTATGCTGTTCGAGTTCGCGGCCGTCGTCGGCGAGGATCGAGACGGAGCCGTTCTTGTTGAGGACAATGTTATTACCGTCTTCAAGCTCTACGAGGCGCAAATCGTTATAGCGAACCATGCCATCGAATTTGGCCTTAATCTGCGGCTGTTTAAAACCGGCCGTCGCCGTGCCACCGATGTGGAAGGTGCGCATGGTGAGCTGAGTGCCGGGCTCGCCGATGGATTGAGCGGCAATGATGCCGACGGCTTCGCCCAGTTTCACCTTTGAACCGGTAGCCAGATTTCGGCCATAGCAATTGATGCAGACACCGTGCTTGCTTTCGCAGGTGAGCACGGAGCGGATTTTGACCCGTTCCACACCTGAGAGGTCGATCTTGCGGGCCTTGACTTCGTCGATTTCCCCGTTGGCGCCTACCAGCACTTCCTTGGGGCTCTGGGGATTAAAGACATCGTCACAGGAGTGCCGCCCGATAAGACGGTCGCCCAACTTAACGACGACTTCATCACCTTCAAAAATGGCCTGGACCCAGATGCCATTGGTGGTGCCGCAATCCTCCTCGCGAATGATGACATCCTGGGCGACGTCAACGAGCTTGCGGGTCATATAGCCGGAATCGGCCGTCTTAAGCGCCGTATCTGCCAGTCCTTTGCGGGCGCCGTGAGTGGAAATGAAATACTCGAGCACGGTCAACCCCTCGCGGAAGTTAGACAGAATGGGCTTTTCGATGATGTCACCGGAAGGCTTCGCCATCAGGCCGCGGACACCGGCGAGCTGGCGGACCTGCTGGCGGTTGCCGCGGGCGCCCGAATCCACCATAAGCGAAACTGGGTTATACTCCTTCTTCCCATGGTTGGTTTCGAGGGTCTTGAGCATGACGTTCGCGATCTGGTCGGTGCAATGCGTCCAGATGTCGATGATCTTGTTGTAGCGCTCTCCCGGGGTGATGACACCTTTGCGGTATTGCTTTTCAACCTCGCGGATCTTCTTCTGGGCGTCATCGATCTGCTGGGTCTTCTCCTTGGGAATGATCATGTCGTCGATCCCGATCGACACCCCGGCGCGGGTCGCTTCACGGAAGCCAAGCTCCTTGAGCTTATCGAGCATGATGACAGTCTTTTCGTGACCGCAGATCTTATAGCACCTCCAGATGAGGTCTCCCAATTCGCTCTTCTTCACCGATTTGTTGGGGAACCCCAGCTCTGGCGGCCAAATCTCGCTGAAGATGACGCGGCCGACCGTCGTTTCAATGACCTTCTTATTCTGGTCGCCAAACTCAGTTTTGGCGCCCACGTCAGGGTTGGCGAGGCGAATGCGCTCGTGGGTGGTAACGGCTCCATCGCTGTAGGCGAAGATGACTTCCGTTTTGGAGCCGAAGAGTTTCAGCGAGCTTGGATTGGCAGGCGCCGGAGTCCGCGGCTCGGCTGTGAGGTAGAAACAACCCAGAGTAATATCCTGGGTCGGCGTAATGATGGGCCGGCCGCTGCTGGGGCTGAAGATATTATTCGGCGCCATCATCAACAGGCGGGCTTCCATTTGAGCCTCGACCGAAAGCGGCACGTGCACAGCCATCTGGTCGCCGTCGAAATCGGCGTTATATGCGGTGCAGACGAGGGGATGAATCCGGATCGCCTCGCCCTCGATGAGTTGCGGCTCGAAGGCCTGCACCGACAGCCGATGCAGCGTCGGCGCACGGTTCAGCAGCACCGGGTGGCCCCGGGTCACTTCTTCGAGGATATCCCAGACCTCGGTTGTCTGGCGCTCGATCATTTTTTTGGCGGACCGAACCGT
>DATDCV010000390.1:0-14127 GCA_036524155.1 Verrucomicrobiia bacterium | reverse complement strand
GAAACCTCCGCCGGCAGCGTCCTCAACCCCAAGCTCATCGGTTGCTACGAAGCCGAGCTCCACCCTTTCATCGAAGCCGCCATCGGCCGCCACCACACCACCATCATCGACATCGGTTGCGCCGAAGGCTACTACGCCGTCGGCCTTCTCTTCCGCCTCAAACACGCCCGTGCGATCGCCTTCGACCTCGACCCTCGCGCCCAACAACTCTGCCGCGACCTCGCCGCCCTTAACGCCGTTTCCGACCGCCTCTCCGTCCTCGGCCGCTGCACCCCCGCCTCCCTCGCCGCCGCCCTTTCCCCCATCCAAGGTAGGGCGGGCTCTCCGAGCACGCCGCCAGGTAGGGCGAGCTCTCCGAGCGCGCCGCCCTGCCTCCCCTCAACCTTCATCCTCTCCGACTGCGAAGCCGCCGAGCTCGACCTGCTGGACCCCGCCGCCGTCCCCGCCCTCGCCCACTGCGACCTCCTGGTTGAACTGCACGACTTCCTCCGCCCCGGAACCGCTGAGATTCTCCAGACCCGATTTGCCCCCACCCACACCGCCCAACTCATCGACCAACAACCCCGCGACGCCGACCGCTTCCCCCAAATCCGCCATCTGTCCAAAGAAGACCGCCGCCGCGCCGTCCACGAATTCCGCCCCGCCCCCATGCAATGGCTCATGCTGACCCCCCAGCCCGGATTCTCGTAGTTCGGGCGTTGAAAAATAGCCCAATGAAGAATGCTCAATTTTCAATTCTCAATTTTCAATTCTCAATGCACCGTGCTCAATGGCCCGCCCTTCATCTGCGCGAACCTGTCATTTCGTCTGTCAGACGCGCAAAATTTTAAATACCTTGGGCCACCCTTCAGCCCTTTAGCCTTTAGCCCTCAGCCTTTCTTAGCGTTAACACCGAAGGCTGAGAATTCAACGCAGAGACGCAAAGCCGCAGAGACGCCAAGAAAATGAAAAAACCGTTTGGACACCAACCGACGTCAGGCCTGCTCCGCTTGCGCCTTTGCGTCTTAGCGGCTTGGCGTTAAACCCCCGCCCCAAACCAAACAGCCAACCCCGCCCGAAATGCCTCGAACGACCATCGAGATCTTGTAGTCAATATAATGATCAGCGATCACTTAATAACAAGTTGACCTTCGATGCGCACATCGTTCGCAGCCCATATCGTGCTGATGGCTCTTATTTTAAGGGGGACGGCAGGCCAGAGCACCTTACCGTCCATGCCTGACCGGGAGGAAGCAGTGGTTGCCGCTCTCTTCCAGGAGGAACTGGATGCCATCCATGGCTCCGTTCGCAGCCGTGTTCTGGTAAACACCACGACTGTGACCAACCTCGACCTATGGAGGAGCTACGCTCAACTCATTAAGAACCTTCGAGCGAGGGCAACGCAACGCGAGCCCGCATTTGCGGAGGCTCTTGACGACCTGCTGAAAAAGAATGGGACCGCGGCTTACATATCCGCATCGCACATGGCAAAGCACGGAGTGCGCCTCGTGGCCCCAGAAACGTTCAAGAAAATGTGGTGCGGAAGTGCAGACGATTTTGAAGACCGGCTAAAGTTCTATGAGCATGCGGACTCGCAGAACCTGGTCGCAGTCTCCCGGGTGGGGCTCGACATCAGGAACGAGCTGGGAATTGTCTGCTTTGCCCTTCGCGACCCGAGGGACGAGCAAGGCCACAGCCACGCGGAAGTCTTCAGGCGCGAGGGCTCCCAATGGCTTGTGGATCGGTATCGGCGTTACCCAGGCGGCCCACCAACCACCAACACGCTGACGATCGCTTGTGAACTTCGCTACTACCTGGCCCGCCCGGAAGACTATACTGCGCCCTTGCGGACCGTGCTTACCGTGCTCGGTGCCAGCCGCACGAATCTGAGTTGCTCAGTGCCCAGCCCGTTTCGGCTTTACAGTAGCGTTCCCAATGAAGAGCAACTGCTTGGCTTTGTGCTTCAGGTTGTCGAACCCTCAGCGTACGCTGGGAAGCCGATGACGTTGCACTTTTGGGACGGGTTGATGCAACCGTATCGACTGTTTCAGTTTGGAAAACGCTACGAATTGCAGGTTCCCGATTTCATTGTGGGCGACACGAACTTTGATCTCGGATACTGATATGGCGGGTTTGCGTGTGACAAGTGCTAACAAGAGGTTAAACCAGATCACTGCACACAAAGGCGGATGGCGCTCACAGTTCCGCTTCGCAGGCGGCGTCTTCTGGCTCGGCGTGTGTGAGTTCCATCGTTCGCTGGAGTAGCTTATATGTGCGCCAGGACAGTCGCTTTCGCAATTGGCTGGGTCCTTTATATCCTGCCGTCGCAGGCTGCCCTACCAGTGACCGACACACCAGAGCCACAGAAAGCCTCTGTTGATGAATTGGTGAAACGCCTGCGAGAATGTCCCGACCCCTGGGACGTTGAGGAGACCAATGACCTTCGACGCGCAGAGATCTTACAAACACTTCTGCCCCTCTGCGATTACGATTTGGTAACGATTCGGGCCGCAGAAAAAGTGATCGCGTCGGACAGTCTTTGTTGGTTTACCAACGGGGCGAAGCTTTACGTATTCAATCGATGCCTATTTGATGTCCCAGAACGGGCGGGTCGATATTGGCCTTGCTTCAGTGGTTGGCAAGCCTGCCACGACTCGCAAGGTTACAAGATGATGTGGCCGTTGGTTAAAAGACCAAACGGCAGACTAATCCTGAAGTCGATGAACTCTTCGTATATGGGTCCCGGCTACCAGGCTTTAGATGAATTCGATTATTTCCGTGCGGGGTTTCCTTTGCGAAAGAAAAAACCTGAATGGCTGCGCCACCGAACTCCGGCTCGAGCCGACGCGGGATGGCGCGTCTCGTTTACAGCTCGGCCATTCCCTGCGGCGCTCCGCTCAGCGTCATGTTAACGACTGCCCCAATTTGAAAACCCGGCTCGGCAGCAAACTCATCAGCAAATAAACCCGTTCTGCCCCGGCTCTCCGCCTCCGCCGCCGCGCCGTCCACGAATTCCGCCCCGCACCCATGCAAAGCCTCATGCTGCCCCCCAGGCTGAATTCTCGTAGTTCGGGCGTTGAAAAATAACAAACGCTCAATCCTCAATTCTCAATTTTCAATTCTCAATGCACCGTGCTCAATGGCCCGCCCTGCAACCTGTAACCTGCAACTTTCAACCTGCAACCCCTAACTTGCACCCCGCCCCCACCCCCACCCCCTGGCTCCTCCTCCTCGACAGCTCCGCCCCCTGGGTCCGCTCCCTCTTCTCCGTCCTCCCGGGCGTGCCCGAACGCCGCCGCCGCGTCCTCGCCTTCCGCGTCCACAGCCTCTCCTATTGGCTCCTGTCACAGCCCACCGACCACCGACCACCGCCCACTGACCACCGTCCACCGTCCACCGTCCACTGTCCACGATCCCCCGCTCTCACCGAATCCACCCTCCTCCTCCCCGGCTGGACACTCTCCGAACCCCTTTCCACCGCCCTGACCATCCGCGCGCTCCAACGCGCCATTAACCGCCTCGGCCCGCCCGAAGCCATCATCTACACCCTCCCGCAATACGCCGCCGTCGCCCGCCACTTCGCCGCGCGGCACACCCAGATCTACTACGCCTACGACCCCTACCGCTTCTACACCGGCTGGGACCCGCACCGCATCGACACCCTCGAACGCCAGATCCTCCACGCCGTCTCCCTCGCCTTCGCCGTCGCGCGCCAGCTCGTCGACGACCTCCAGGCCCGCGCGCCTGCAAACCTCCCCGTCCTCTACTCCCCCAACGCCGTCTCCGCCGATTTCATCACCCAGCTCCGCTCCCACAACCTCCCCGTCCCCGCCGACCTCGCCGACCTCGACCGCCCCGGCGCCAAAAATAAAATCGTCGGCTCCATCGGCCACCTCCACCCCCTCGCCTGCGACTGGCCACTCATCCAACACCTCGCCGCCGCCTCCCCCGACGTCACCTTCGTCTTCATCGGCGATTCCCCGCGCGCAACCCGACACCCCAACCAACCCCACCGCGCCGCCCTCGACCGCCCGAACATCCGCTGCCTCGGCCCCAAACCCCACCACCAACTCCCCGCCTACCTCCACCGCTTCGACGTCTGCCTCAACCCACTCGCCTCCACCGACCACAACCACCGCCGTTCCCCCCTCCGCCTCTACGATTACCTCGCCACTGACAACCCAATCCTTTCGACGGCGATCCGGGAAGCCGGCGAGCATAACGGCAACGTTCAAATCGGTCGGAACCCGGATGAACTCACCTTCCTGCTGCGCCGCATGCTCGATGGCTCACTCTCCCCCGACCTCGACGCACGCCGGCGTTACATCGCCGCCAACACCTGGGAACATCGCGCCGCCGCTTTCTGGGATAACATCACCCGTGCCCACAACCGAACCTCTGATGTCGGGGCGAGGTCAATCACGCCGACACCCGTGCGATGAAGAGTTCGCTCCATTCTATCAAGGCACGAGAGATGAACCTCTCCAGGATAGACCAACTGCCGTGTCCGTTCCTTTTGAACGCTGTGTTTCGAACGTTGATGTTGGTAACAGGCAGGCACGGGCTTTTCACCCTGGCTCGCTGGAATGCGCGTCTGTTTCCGCGCGGGGAGTTGATCCGATTGCCGACTTCAAACCTGCTCTACGTGCCGGGAGACCCCCATTTCATCGGGTACATCCTGGGCCGTCACGAGCACCATATTACGCGCTTGATGATAGAAAAGATCCGGCCGGGCACCCTGTGTTTAGATGCGGGCGCCAATATAGGATACTTCAGTGCTATCATGTCTGCCCTGTCCGGTCCGCACGGCGGGGTTTTGGCTTTCGAGCCGGAATCAGACAACTTCGATGCGCTCCGGATGAACGCGCAACTTGCTTCGCGCTGCGGGTGCAACATCACGGCGACTCAGGCTGCTGTTTCAGATGGAAATAGTACGCTCTGCCTGGTGAAAGGCAGCGCGAGCACCTTGCACCAGGTAACGGCATTGTCATCGCCAGGTCAGGATGACAACACGGTTGAGTGCGTCCGGCTCGACCAGATTCCCGAGGCTCGAAATTGCCGGGGTGCGTTCCTGAAGGTGGATGTCGAGGGCCACGAAGTTCAGGCTCTCGAAGGATGTCGTGAGCTCTTCGAGGCAAATGTAGTTTCCACGGCGGTCGTGGAAGTAACGCCAGGGCCGGCTGCGGGTGCCATCAACGAATTCATGCATCCGTGGAAGCCCGAGACCAGGTGTTGGTTGAATGGGCGGTGGGAAGCCCGGCCCCTTCAGGACATCCCATGGCGATGCGATGTCTGGTTTGACTTTGGAAGCGGTTCCGAGAGGGAATAAACGCCAAATGGCATTCTAGAATGGACCCGTTCAGCTTGAAGCACTTCCGGCATTGGGATCCTCGCCGCCTCATTCCGACGCTTGGTTTTCGCTATCATGAACTTAAGGCCCGCTTGTTTTTCGAGCGATACGCACTGCGAACTATTAGCCCCCTGTCGGGCGCGTCTCACGCCGAAGAGGCGCAGCACCCAACCGACACTTCGGTTACACCGGAACAGTATTCGGTCCTTCGTGAAAGTCTCCGACTGACGGAACATCTGACTAATCCCTGCGTCGAAATTGGGAGCTATCGAGGAGTGACAACCCGTTTTCTGGCACGGGCGACGGCTAGAAGAGTGGTCGCTGTGGATCCGTTCATGGGGTGGGGCGGATGCGAAGAGGACATGCGCGTGTTTGAGTTGAACACGAAGGATCTGTCTAACGTAACACACCTTCGGCTTACGTCCGGGAAGGCCGCGGAGAGAATCCCAACCGCCAGCTTCGTTTTTATCGATGCAGTTCACGACTATGCCAATGTGCGGTTCGATTTGGCGAACTACATGGCCAAAGTGCCGAGTGGTGGCGTAGTCGCGTTGCACGACACCGACAACCGGGCTTTCGCGGGCGTTAGGCTGGCCATCCAGGAGCATCTCGGAAGCCATCGGGATGTGGTCGTTCTCTTCCACGTGGTTGACCTCGTTGTGCTTCAACGGCGGTGTGATGGCTTTTCCTCAGCCTAGGCCGCTAAACCCTTCGCTGCGCCTCGTCAGGTTAGCTACACCGCGCAACACACGCTCAGCGATCCGAGTCGTGATGCAATAAATCACTCTCTCATCTGATCATACCGGTTGTTCCTCCAGGATGCCGCCTTCCTCACCAAATCTGCGTCTGGCCACCGTCATCGCCTCGCTCAACGCCGGCGGTATCGGGCCCGTCTGCCGCTACGCCGCTGCGGGCATCGCCCAGCAAACCGGGTGGCAAGTTACCGTGTTGAGCCTCCACGATCCGCCTTCGGAATTTACGGATCCCACCAGCGGTGTTAGGAGTGTTGGCCTCGGGTTGGACGCCAATTGCTCCCGGTTGTTCCTCGATTGGCTTTCCAGAAATCCTCAGGATGTCCTCGTCACCAGCGATGTCTCAAACATCGAACCGGCATTCCCCTTCCTGCCGCCGAAAACGCGGCACATCATTCAAATCCACGACTCAGGCAAACGCTACCGGGATGTCGCTGTCCGGCACGCGGCTCACGTGGACGGTGTCACATGCGTGGCGCAACACATCGAACGAAAGCTGAGCCCCGAGCTTCTGCGCGCTGGCTTTCAAGGAATCCTCAGAACCGTCCACAACGGCGCCGATTTTCCACCACTAAAACCCCGGCAACATTGCGACGGCCCCTCGCGCCTGCTGTTCATGGGAAGGTTGGACCCACTAAAAGGGGTGTCAGACCTTCCGATCCTGCTGGCACACCTCGAATCGCTGAAAATTCCGTCGGCGCTCACCATAGCAGGTGGGGAAAGCGAAACCCTGTCCCGCCAGTTCAAGCGAAAAGGCGTCGACCACCTGGTGACATGGCTTGGGCGCGTTGCCCATGCCCAGTGTTACGAAATCGCTACGGATTCAGACGTCCTTTTGATGACCAGTCGCAAGGAATCGTTCGGGATGGTAACCATCGAAGCGATGAGCATGGGTTGCGTGCCCATCGCTTACGATATCCCTTCGGGCAATCTCGAAATCATCGAACATGGCAAGAACGGCTTCCTAATGCCACCGGGCAATCTGCGCGCCTGGGCGCTGCAACTTCAGCGGCTCCACGCCGACCGCATTCTATTAGCCAGGCTCTCTGCCGCTGCGATTGATCGTGCTCGCACGGTGTTCAATATGAATGTCATGGCGGCAAACATGGTTGCTTTCATCACGGACGTGGTTGCCCATGCTCAAAATCATCCCACCCGGCGTGAGATCGGAATGCCAATGCATTCCTCGGGAGCTGACGCGAATTGTGCACGTGGATATCAGAGGTTACCGGCGGCGCTGCGGGCTCGCATCCGGAGACTGGTCGGCGCTTCCCCCCGGCTCGCGTGCTGGTGGCTCAACCGTTGAACGTTCTTCTCAATGGACCGGGAAAGATGAGGCGTTTTGTGACGGCCTTCCCGGGACGCCGCGATTATTATCAAGTCCCGGTGGCGCTGGCGGAAGCAGGACTTCTCGAACGGTTCGTGACGGACGTCTATTTGACGCCGGCCCTTAAAAGCATATTAGCGGTGGTGCCTGAGGGAATCCGGAAAAAATTGGAATTTCGGCATACGAGCGGAGTGGCCGACGATCGAGTTTCGTGTTTGTGGGGAACCATGGCCCGAGAACGTATTCGACACAGGTGCGGATGTTCACGCGTGCGAACTTATGCTCAAACCGACCGCGAATACTCGTTGGAGGCCGCACGGCTGGCGGATCGCGCAAACGCCGACTTGTTTCTCTACACCTCCTACGCCTGGGAGGCCTTCAACCGAAAGAGCCACCACACACCCCGGAAGGTGATGTTTCAATATCACCCCCATCTGCACTGCATCGAGCGCGTTCTTTCGGCCGACCTTCGCCACTACCCTTACCTGCGTGCTTCGTTTGCCAAGGACACACTTGCGGATTTGCCTGACGGTCTCAAGGTGAGAGAACGTGACGCCTGGCGGCATGCCGACTCGGTTTTGTGCGCGAGTTCGTTCACTTTACGATCGTTGATCGAGGCGGGGATCGACGCCCGGCGTTGCCGCGTCGTTCCCTATGGCATATCTGCTCTTGACCGCCCTCCCGGCCCGCCTCCGGAATCATTCGCGGTCCTATTTGTTGGCACGGGGTGCCAGCGCAAAGGTTTGCACCATCTCTTGCAGGCTTGGAGCAATGCCAGCCTGCCGAAAGCAAGCAAGCTGACGCTCGTTTGCCGGTCAATAGAGCCCGAATTGGAGTGCCGGGCCCACGAATGCAAGGGGGTTACCCTCCTGCGCCACGCCAGTGTAGCAGTGCTGGATCGACTTTTCGAACAGTCGACACTGTTCGCGATGCCCTCCCTCATCGAGGGCTTTGGCCAGGTGTATCTGGAAGCGCTTGTGCGTGGCTGCCCTGTTCTTGGAACGCCCAATACCGGTCTGCCTGATATCGGCGCTGAACCGGACGGTGTGTTTTGCTGCACTCCGGGCAATATTGAGGAACTCACGGCTAATTTAGAGAGCCTTTCCGTTCTTCTTCCGGGGAATTCTGACATTCGCCATTCCGCCAGGAACTGCGCCGCTCGGTTTAGCTGGGCAGGTTTCCGGCGGGGCATCATCCAGTCCGTGAACAGCCTCGGTTAACCGCGGATCCACGCCGCCGCCGTGTTCGATACGCTTGCACTGATGCCGTCTCCATTTTGGGTAGTCACCAGCCTCCTGTGCCTGGGTGGCCTCCGGGCGGCCGGCAACACGCGCACCGGATTGGGTCTGCCGATGCTGGCGGTCATCGGCACGGTTGCGGTGTGGTATGTGGGAGACGCTCTCTACAATGACTATCCGAACACGCATGCCTGGTTCTTCACTCGATCGATACTGAGGGACGCGTGGTGGCAGGTGGCATTGTTCCTGGTTACATTCCTTTTCGTCACACCGCACGCGAGCGGCGTTATCAACAACAACGTCTTTGCCCGCCGTAGCCGTGTGGATAGGATCGTCCGGTCCGGGAAAATGCCTGCGGGCATGGAATCCGGTTTGCACAAACTATTCCACGTCTGTTGGATTGGCTGGACGATACTCGCCCTAATCGCGGTGATCCGTTTCCAGGAGAACGCGGTTTATTATTTCTTCCCTTTCCTCGGCGGCAAACTCGATCCGTGGGGACGGCCCCAGATCGGCGGCGGCATATCGGCCCTGCTTTCCGCGGCCGCCGTAACTCAGTCTTTTATCGCGGCCTCACTCGGCGTTGTCGCGGCCCTGGTCCGGCATCGCGGGGTGCGGATGGCTGCGCTTGCCCTCTGCGCGGTGATCTGGCCCTATTATATCTTCGATCGCACCCGGAACTCCATACTGGTTGTGGTAGTGCCTGCGGTCTTAGCTTGGGTGTTTCTCCGTTTGCGAGCCTCTATGCTCGTGCGGTTGGTCGTGTTGGGTGTCTGCTTCCTGGCTCTTGAGGGATGGTTCAAAGTGATCATAGCAAACCGGGAAGGGATGCGAATTGACCTCCATTCTGCGGACATCTTGCGGGACGCAACCAAAGCAGAAGTCCGTCATACCGGCCTGAACATGTTCGAAGAATTGTGCTGGATCAACACGCTCATAAACGACGGCACTTGCACTCTTGCCTACGGTCAGGAGTACCTGGCCCAACTGGTCAACCCGGTCCCCCGGGGCCTCTGGCCTGACAAACCTGCCATCGGCCTGGATTATGCCATCGCTCGCGGCCAGGAATATACGGAGGGAGGGACGACCGCCACGATCTCCAGGGGAATAATCGGGCAGGGCGTGGCGAATTTCGGACGGTGCTTCGGCCCGATTTTTGCCGCGCTGCTGACCAGCCTGTGGACCTGCCTGTTGGCACGTTTGGATTTGCAGGGCCATCGCCCCGGTCGCCTCATTTTATATGCTCTGGGCCTCGTGCTCACGTTCAACCTGGGGCGCGATATCACATTTCTCACGCTCTACCCTTTCGCCTTCGGCTGGGTCATCGTCACACTGGTTGAACGGTCTGGCGGACCAAAACCTCGTCCCGAGGCAAGACGGCCAAAGCCGGCGCCCGACGCAGCGGTGATCGAGCGAAAGAAATCTCAAACCGCGTGACGGCCATCCTGCCCGTCATGGTGTCCGTCCCAATGCCATAGACGCACTGATTGTAAGGCAAAGAGTTTGAAAGTCGTAATACTTATACAATGCACAAATCTGGGAGGTATGGAGCACAACGCCCGGGTGCTCGTTGAAGAGTTCCAGCGGATGGGCATAGAAAGCGAAGTTCTATCGATCAACCAGGTTGGAAAGATGGGACCCCTTTTGGCCTGGCAAGGGATCAAGGTGCGGGGTATTGGGTATTCGGGCAAGTGGGGGTGGCGGAGTGCGGGAGCGCTGCGGCGGGCGCTGCGGGGCACGATTGCGGATGGCCTTGTCATGGTGGGTCATAACCTGATGGCGATGCTGGCGATGGGAAACCGGTTCAGCGAACATCGGGTTCTTTCGATTCATTATCATCACAAGGGGGTAAAGCCGAATTGGCAGTGGCGCGCCATTTACCGGGTGGCAGCCTGTCAGTTTACAGCTATCGCATTCGTTTCCCAATACATCATGTCCGAAGCCATCAATATCGCCCCGTGGCTGAGTCGGCGTTCGTTGATGGTCAGCACCCCGGTTCGCCTGCCTTCGGCGGTTACCCAGGCGACAAGAGCCGCGGCGCGCCAGCGGCTCGGCATCCCAGCGTCGGCCAAGGTTGTCGGTAACGCGGGCTGGCTGGTGCCCCGCAAGCGATGGGACGTCTTTCTCGACGTCGCGGCCCGAGTGGCGCCGGCAGTGTCCAACAGCCTGTTTCTGATTGCGGGCGACGGGCCCGAACGAGTCGCGCTGGAGCGTCGGGCGGGTGAGGTTGGGGTTTCGGGGCGAGTCAGGTGGCTGGGGTGGCAGGCGAACCTGGAGGACTTTTACCACAGCCTGGACGTGGTCCTGTTCAACTCCGATTTTGACGCGCAGGCGCGGACGCCGCTGGAGGGGATGGCGAACGGCATTCCGATAGTGGCGTCACTTCTCGAAGGCGGAACGAACGAGGTGATCTGCAGTCCATCCGTGGGTACGCTGTTCCCGGTCCACGACCACGATGCGCTGGCGCGAGAGGTGACGCGGTTGCTGTTGGATGGGCGGCTTGCGGCGACGATTGGCGGTCGCGGGCGGGAGCGGATAAGGGATTACGGTTCGCCAGGGAGACACGCGCAACGGATGCTGGAAGCGCTAAACCTGAGGGCGCCCGGAGCGGGCGGCACCGCGGCCTGAACGCACATTTCCGAACGAGAATGGACGAGTGGCGCAAAATCACGGATGACCCGAACGAGGCAAGAGTCGTGGGCGCACGCCAGGCGGCGCTGGCGCGAGCACGCGGCGCCGGCCTTCTGGCGGACCGGGTTGATTACCTTTGCGAGAGAGCCAGAGGGAAGCGGGTGCTGGACATAGGCGTCGTCGACCACCGTTTGAGGGCGGCGGGAGGGCCGGGGTGGTTGCACGGGAGGTTGTGCGAAGTGGCTGCAGAGTGCGAAGGCGTGGACGTGCTGCCCGGGGAGATTGCGGAATTGCAGCGGCGGGGTTTTTCGGTTTCGTGCTTCGATGTGGCGGAGGCGAGGCTCCCACGGACGTTCGACGTGATCGTGTGCGGCGACGTGCTTGAACATATTGACGAGCCGGGCCCGTTCCTAACCCACTGCGGAGAAATGCTGACGGAGGAGGGGGTATTGATTCTCACGCTGCCCAACCCTTGGTATCTCAACGTGATAATCAAGGCGCTGTTCGGCCGGCAGGTTTTCCAGGAGAATGTAGACCATGTAGCGTGGTACGATCCGGGCACGCTTTATGAGCTGGCTGACCGGTGCGGGCTGGACCTGGTCGGCTATGCTGGTGTCAGGGTGCGGAGCGCGAAGGGACTGGCGGGGCGAGTTTTCTTCAGGTTATTGGGGGCAGGTGGATTCGGACTGCGCCGCGAGGTTCTGGCGAAGACGATGGTTTACGAACTGCGGAGGAAGCGTGTGCAGGGGGAGCGGGCGGGGGCCCGAGCAGATGCGCGGCACAAATAGAGCGATGGCGGGGAAACGCAGGGTGATTGGTTTGGTGGCGAACCTGGTGCCGTATCATGCGGCGCGTTGGTCGGCGTTCGCGGAGCGATTTGGGGGCGATGTGTTCGTGGTGGAGACGACGGACCGGGACGGTTTTGCGGTGTTGGAAACGGCGGGTGGCGAGGGTTCGTTCGAGCGGGTGACGCTGTTTGAGGGGCGGGAGGCTTCGGGGATTGGGCGAAGGGAGTTGGTGCGACGGGTGCGGGCGACGCTGGAGCGGCTGGAGCCGGATGTGGTTTGTATCAGCGGTTATGGTTTTCGGGCGAGCCTGGCGGCGCTGCACTGGGCGACGTTGCAAGGGGTGCCGGTGGTGGTTTGTTCGGAGAGCAAGAGGTCGGATAGCCGGCGGCACGCGGTGCAGGAATGGCTGAAATCGCGAGCGGTGCGGATGTGCGCGGCGGGTTTAGCGGGGGGCACGCCGCAGGCGGGTTACCTGGCGGAGCTGGGCCTGGGCAGGGAGCGGGTGTTCACGGGGTACGACGCGGTTGACAACCGGCATTTTGCGGCCGGCGCGGACGCGGCGCGGGCGAAGGGCAATCCGGGTAGAATGGAACTCGGGCTGCCGCGAAACTTTTTTCTGGCCTGCAGCCGGTTCGGCGAGAAGAAGAATCTGCTTCGGCTGGTGCAGGCGTATGGGAGGTATGCGGGAAAAGCGGAAACGGGGAAGAGCGGGAATGGGCGAGTGGGGAGAGGTGAAGCGTGGCATTTGGTGCTGGTGGGTGATGGGGCGCTGCGCGGGGCGGTAGAGGGGGAGATCGGGAAGCTGGGGCGGGGGGCTTACGCGCACCTCGCGGGGGCGAGAGGATACGGGGAGCTACCGGCGCATTATGGCCTGGCGAGAGCATTTGTTCACGCGAGCACGACGGAGCAATGGGGGTTGGTGGTGAATGAGGCGATGGCGAGCGGGTTGCCGGTGCTGGTGTCGAACCGCTGCGGGTGCGCGCCGGACCTGGTGCGGGAGGGTGTGAATGGGCACACGTTTGACCCTTACGACGTCGAGGGGCTGGCGGAGCTGATGGGGAGAGTGAGCGGTTCGCCGGAAGCGCGGCTGAAAGAGATGGGAGAGGCGAGCCAGCGGATAATCGGCGGCTGGGGAACTGAGCGGTTTGCCGCGGGGCTGACCGGGGCGGTGGAAAAGGCGCTGGAGACGGCACCGAGGCGGGCGAGTTGGGCGGAGCGGGTGCTGCTGCGGTTGTTGATGCTGCGGTGAATACGGCTTCGATCATGGGGTCGGTGTCCCGAAAGGGAGGGGGTTTGTTCGAGAGTGAGGTGCAGTTGGAAAGGGCGCTGGCGGAGGCCGGCATGAGGGTGACGGTGATGGGGCTGCGGGATGAGTGGACGGAACGGGACCTGCCGGCATGGGGGCGGGTGCGGGTGCGGGTGTTCGAGGTGGTTGGTCCGCGGAGGTTGGGGTATTCGCCGGGGTTGCGGCGGGAGTTGTTGGGTTCGGGGTTCGACCTGGTGCATGCGCAGGGTTTGTGGATGTATACGTCGGTGGCGGTTTTGGCGTGGCACGAGCGTTCCGGGGGGCCGTATGTGGTGTCGCCGCACGGGATGCTGGATGGGTGGGCGGTTCGGAATTCGGGGTGGAAGAAGCGGTTGGCGGGTTGGTGTTACGAGCGGCGGCATTTGGAGGGGGCGGCGTGTATTCGGGCGTTGTGCGAGTCGGAGGCTCAGGCAATCCGCGGGTATGGGTTGAGGAATCCGATTTGCGTGATTCCGAACGGGGTTGAGTTGGCGGAGGAAGGGGAAGGGGAGGGAAATCCGAAATCCGAAGGCCGAAGCCCGAAAGAAGTCCGAAATCCGAAATCCGAAACCCCGCCGTTTCCGAACTCCAAAGTGATTCCACCAGATCCGCCGACCAGAAATGGCGGGGCGAAGGTCGAAATCCGAAATTCATCTGAGAGCCGAATGGGGGATTCGTGGGAGGACGACTGTCAGGTGTCGGTGGGCGGTGGACGGTGGTCGGTGGACGGTAGACGGTGGTCGGTGGTCAGTGGGTTGAAGGGGAGTGGGCGGAAGG
>DATDCV010000389.1:0-1652 GCA_036524155.1 Verrucomicrobiia bacterium | reverse complement strand
AGGTCTAGTGCTTGCGTCATGCTGACGTTCGTTATGACCGCCAGCCTGACTGCGTTCCCGCACAGGGGACTTCCTCGCCTCGCCGAAGCTCTCAGCGAAGGCAGGTCACCCCATCAGTTCACGCCCATGTCAGGCGCACACCTGGCGGTGCAGCCAACCGGGGCCAGCCGGTTGGCGTAGAGACAAACCGAACGTTAGCGGCGGCTGGCCCCGGTGGCTGACCTGCGCGTTCGACCCAAACGAGGGCATGCATTCCCGCACGAAAAAACGACTTTTTCCCGTTCTGCTCTGGATCTGGTGCTGCGCTTCACTTCCCCATTCTGCTACGAGCGCGACTCAAGCCGGAACCAACAGACTTGACTTTGGGCTCTTCTGGCCGCCCACAACCTCCCCGGAGGCTTCCGCGCCAAAAGCGAGACCGCTGCTCAACGGATGTCTGGCAGTCCGTTCGGAACGGCTACCCGACCTTAGTTTTGTGGCGCACATTCGGATAGTGTTGAGTCGGCCGTCAGATGAGGCGGGACGCGAGTTCTGGAATTCGCGGCTCGCATTTCCTGAATACGATTGGATGCGCTATGTGCGAGTTTGGGATAAAGAAAACCGATGGCTCTGGCCCAACCTGCCTTATCTGCTGAGGCTCCACGGCATCGAGCGAGTGGAGCGCTACGGTGGCGTGGACCCTGGGAAGGGAGTGGATAACGACTTCGCGGCGGTGCTTATTCGCAAATATGACGAGAGCGGCACACAAGAGGACGCGGTTACGGAGCGGGCGCCATTCGTGGCGGTTGGGTGGTATCCAGTGGGCGTGTCTGGGCCGGTGGACAAGCAAACAGTCGTGCACGCGGCACAGTCGGACGAGTTTACGGTTCATCTGAGTGCGCCTGGGGGTGGCGGTCGAGGCGTGGCTGCCGTCTGGCTCATTTATGCAGACTTCATGGGTGCCAAGTTGCCCGAGGCGTGGCCGAAGGCCGCGGAGTTTGCCGGGGGCATTCTGGCTTACTTCGAGCTGCAGTGGGATTTGAGCGCCGGGTCCGAACGGCAGCTCAGCCTTCGGCAACTCGTGCCCAAACGGAGCACCGGATTTGACTGGGAACAATGGGCGCCTCGAACTCGGGCGGCGCGAGAATCCAAGAGCACGGCAAAGCTCTCGGATGTGGTGGCCAGCAAAGCTGCTTTTCCCAAGTCCAGTCAGCCCGGGGAGGTCGAGCCCGGCGCTTCACCGAATGCGGCTCCGCCGCATCGGTGAGTTGAGCGTTGGCTGCGTCGCGGAAGGATAGCCTGCATAACCGCCTTCTCTTCGTTGGGTACGAGCTTTACGGCGACCCAATCTCCGACCTTGGGAAATTTTGAGTTGGACCGGCGAGCTTCGTGGATGCACTTGCCGGAGACTTGCGCGAGAAGCTCCGCCTCAGCGGTCCAGACGCGGAAGAAAAGTTTGTCCTCCACCGCGACGCGAGCCGGGACCAGGCCCTTGGCATGATAGGGCGCGAAATGCTGATTGAGGTCGGCATTCCAGCCCAGCTTCGTCAGTTCCATAATCGGATTGCTGATTGGCTCATCTACATCATCGCACAAGATTTCGAACGTCTGCCATCCTTGAACTGAGAGTAACCCTGGGGGAGAACCTCGACCAGACTGAAATTCGACTCCTT
>DATDCV010000388.1:0-58095 GCA_036524155.1 Verrucomicrobiia bacterium | reverse complement strand
GCGGAGTCGACGAGATGGGCCCTTCGAACCTGATCACGTTGCTGCAATCTACTCCTCCCTACTGGACCCCCATGCTCGGTGAGTTCAAGAAGCGGATCGGCGACTGGGAAAAGGAGGCGGATGCCTTGAAGGCGCGTTCTCCACTCTTCAAGGCGGACCGGATTAAGGCCCCCCTATTCATTGTACAGGGCGCGAACGATCCGAAGGTCAATCAAGCCGAAGCGGAGCAGATGGTTCAGGCTATTCGTAAGAACGGGGGGCGAGTCCAGTATCTCCTTTTTCCCGATGAGGGACACGGCGTGACAAGTCCCGAAAACAGCATGAAGTGCTTTGCAGCTAAGGAGGCATTCCTGGCGGTGCACCTGGGAGGGCGGTTTGAACCCGCCTCCGATAAAGAAAAGTGGGACGAATTCCTGAAATGAAACCCGGCTCACTTCCAAGCCCTTGCTGCTCCCGACCGGGATTCCGCTGGCCGTGAAGTTGTGAATTACCGGGCGCTAACTCTTCCTACCAGGTTCCTGCCAACTTTTGCCTCAAACGGACGCATATATGCGTTTTCTGCGATTTTGCCTTTATGGCCGATCTGCGTAAGTATCAGGTATTTAGTGTATTGCTATAATATTGACTGACGTGTTCGAGCCCCGCCGCTCCCGCCATCTCAATTCTATTGGCATTCTGCCGGTTCCGTGAATCCATATGCCGCCGAGTGGTGTTTACGGACAAATTGCGGGCAGAACTTCACAGCAGTTCGAAGCGGTCAAGGTTCATGACTTTGTTCCACACCGCTACAAAGTCGCTCAGGAACTTCCCCTGGGAGTCCTCACATCCGTAAACTTCCGCCAGGGCGCGGAGTTGGGAGTTCGAACCGAAGATGAGGTCGACACGGGTGCCGGTCCACTTGAGTGCGCCCGTGGCACGATCATGACCCTCGAATACGTCATCGTCTTTCGCGGTTGCCCTCCACGTCGTGCTCATGTCAAGCAGATTGACGAAGAAGTCATTGGTGAGCGCCTCGGGCCGCTTGGTGAAGACGCCGTGCTGGGACCCTCCGAAATTGGTCTTCAGGACGCGCATGCCGCACACGAGCACCGCCATTTCGGGTGCGGTCAGGGTCAGCAATTGCGCCTTGTCAACCAGCAACTCCTCGGCCGATACGGCATAACGGGTCTTCTGGTAGTTGCGGAAGCCGTCCGCGATCGGCTCGAGCACGGCGAAGGAGGCCGCATCGGTTTGCTCTTGCGAGGCGTCCATGCGTCCCGGCGTGAAGGGAACGGTGACCGGGTGACCGGCATTTTTCGCAGCCTGCTCGACGCCCGCGCAACCGGCCAGAACGATCAGGTCAGCCAGTGATACCTTCTTGCCGCCGGATTGTGCGCTGTTGAACGTGCTCTGGACGCTCTGCAGGGACATGAGCACCTTTGCCAGTTGGGCGGGCTGGTTGACTTCCCAATCCTTCTGCGGTGCCAGGCGAATGCGGGCGCCGTTTGCTCCGCCGCGCTTGTCGGAGCCGCGGAAGGTGGACGCCGACGCCCAGGCCGTCGAAACCATTTCCGAAACAGACAGCCCTGAAGCCAGGATCTTCCCCTTGAGGGAGGCAATGTCCTTTTGATCGATCAGTTTGTGATTGACCGCGGGAATGGGGTCTTGCCAGAGGAGCTCTTCGGCCGGAACCTCCGGGCCGAGATAGCGCGCACGCGGGCCCATGTCGCGGTGAGTCAGCTTGAACCACGCCCGGGCGAACGCGTCGGCAAACTGATCCGGATGCTCGTAGAAGCGCCTCGAAATCTTTTCGTAAACGGGGTCGAGCCGCAGGGAGAGGTCCGTGGTCAACATGGTCGGCGCGTGACGCCTGGACGGGTCGTGGGCATCCGGCACGGTGCCGGCGCCCGCGCCACCCTTCGCGATCCACTGATGCGCACCGGCCGGGCTCTTCGTCAACTCCCATTCGTAGCCGAACAGATTCTTGAAGAAACCGTTGCTCCACTGGGTCGGCGTCGTGGTCCAGGTAACTTCCAGGCCGCTGGTGATGGCGTCACCGCCTTTGCCCGTGCCATAGGTGCTCTTCCAGCCGAGCCCCTGTTCCTCGAGGCCGGCGGCTTCCGGGGCGGGCCCCACGTGTGACGCCGGGCCGGCGCCGTGGGTCTTGCCGAAGGTATGGCCGCCGGCGATGAGTGCGACCGTTTCTTCGTCATTCATCGCCATGCGGGCGAAGGTCTCGCGGATATCCCTGGCCGCCGCGACCGGATCCGGGTTGCCGTTCGGCCCTTCCGGATTGACGTAGATCAGGCCCATCTGCACGGCAGCGAGCGGATTTTCCAGATCCCGGTCACCGGTGTAGCGCTGGTCACCCAGCCAGGTCTTTTCGGCGCCCCAGTAGACGTCCTGATCCGGCTCCCAGACGTACTCGCGACCGCCGCCGAAGCCGAAGGTCTTAAAGCCCATCGTCTCCAGGGCGACATTGCCGGCGAGGATCATCAAGTCGGCCCAGGAAATCTTACGGCCGTACTTCTGCTTGATCGGCCAGAGCAGCCGGCGCGCCTTGTCCAGGCTGACGTTGTCCGGCCAACTGTTGAGCGGCGCGAAGCGCTGCTGGCCCCTGCCGCCGCCACCTCGGCCGTCGCCGACGCGGTAGGTGCCCGCGCTGTGCCACGCCATACGGATGAACAAAGGTCCGTAGTGGCCGAAGTCCGCCGGCCACCAGTCCTGCGACTTCGTCATCAGTTCACGGAGGTCCTTCTTCACGGAGCCAAAGTCGAGACTCGTGAACTCCTTAGCGTAGTTGAAGCCCTCGCCCATCGGATTGGACTTGGAGGAATGCTGGTGCAGGATATCAAGCCTCAACTGTTTCGGCCACCAGTCTCGGTTCGTCGTGCCGCCGCCGCCCGTGTGATTGTGAGCCCTGCCCGTTACCGGGCACTTGCTGTCTTCATTCATAATGTTGACTCGTTCGTTGTGTGAAATGTTGGAGCGCTAGTATGCATGACTGGTAGCAATGTATCCTCGGTGCCCGAACGCACAACCGTCCAAATTTTGGCAGAGCCCGCACCGGATCACGGGCCAGCACGCGAACACGCTGGCCTCGCCGATGGAGGCGTTGAGCGACCAACAACCCGGTGCCGCGAGTGCCGCCGATCACGACGATTGATTCATGACTTTTCATGTCCTATGAGCTATCGCACACTTCCGGCCCGGAGCGTTTCGAGGGCATAAAATGTGTCGCGCCACCGGATGCCGCCGCGCCACAAAGTCTTGAAGGTGGAATTGAGCAAGGCCCAGACGAAGACCGGCATCACGAAGGGCACGCCAAGGGCGATCGACCAGGACCACCCCATGCGGCGGGCCAGGATCGCCGCCGGAATCGCCAGGAAAAACGATGACAGCGCAGCCGCAAGACCAGTGGCGGTTCGCGAGGCTGCGCCAAGGATGGCGGCGCCCATCAGCAGCGTGAGAAACGCGATGACACCCAGCGCCAGCGGAAGACTGAACTCCAACGCGGCGAAGTAATTCTTCTCCATGATTGGGACCACATCCCAAAGACACGTTCCCCAGTACGCTTCCACTTCATTGGCACCCAGAAATGCCCTCGTGCGCTTTCCGGCACGACGCAGCAACAGGCCCAGCTTCACGTCATCAAGCACTGTCAAGCGCAGCGCTTCGTAACCACCGCATTGACGATAGGCTGACGCGCGGACGAGGTTGAACGCGCCCAAGCCCAGGTGCGCCTTCGGCCGGTCGCGGTTTACGCCGGAGAACCAGTTCGCGAGGCTGAGGTGGAACATGAGAGAGCCGGCGCGAAAGCCGGGGCCTGGCACCGCGAGACCCGATGAGAGTGTGACATGTTCTGCTTGCTCGCGCTCCGCCACCAGGAGCGCGCGCCGAACCACATCCGGCTTCAACCAGCAATCGGCGTCGGTGAAGAGGATCCACTCACCTTGTGCCGCAAGCGCGCCGATATGGCAGGCGTGGCATTTGCCCAGCCATCCCTCCGGCAGAGCGTCAATGCGCAGGACCCTCAACCGCGCATCCTCCTTCGCCAGTTGCTCCAGGATGGCGGCCGTTCGATCGGTAGAGCGATCATCCACGACGATCAACTCCAATTCAACGCCGCGCTGAGCCAACAGACGGCGGACAGTCTCCTCGAGTCGAGCTTCCTCGTTCCGCGCGGCCACGATCACCGAGCAGCGGATTGGTTCTCGCGCGGCTGATGCCCCGCCCTCGTTCAAATCTTCGAGGGTTGGTAACCGCCGCATCCACCGCAAATGCCACAAGGCAGCGCACGCTACGGCCACGAACAGCGCTGCCGCGCTGAGAAAGGTGAATGTCATCAACATTTGGCGGTGATTAAGGCATCAAGATTGCACATTAACCTCGATCAAGGATTATGTCTTGGTGTTCTTCCAACCAAGATGACCCTCATTGTAGGCGACGAGGTGACGAGTCGATTCGATCCAAATGCCGCGCTCGCGAGGGGAATCGACTCGTCACCTCGTCGCCTGCAATGCGCAATCCATGCTGTGATTAGCGACGCTGTGTTTAGATTCGAACGACCCAGCAACTCGCAAACGCACTGAGTTGCTTGATAGGAATGCCCAGGCGCTTGAACAGAGTCTCTATCTCTCTTTCATGCCGGTACGGCAGTTCCTCCGGGGCAGCGTTAATCAGCGTAAGGTCAGATCTTCGCGGCTGGGACCAGCAACGGCGGCGGACGATGAGCGAGGCCCTTCTTCCGCATCCGCGAAAAGTTGAACATGTTGAAGAAGTGCATTCCACCCAGCACGAGAATGACAATGCCGAGCTTGGTCGAAATGTATTCAACTCCTTCCACTATGTCGGTGGGCTTGGTTCCGATCCTCAGAAACAGCAGGACGAAACCGAGGTTGATCAGGTAAAAGCCGACCAGGAGGAGATGATTTACCGAATCGGCCATTTGCTGGTTTCCGGAAAAGGCTTCGACGAGAAAAAGCCGGCCGTTCTTGTGCAGTGTGCGTGCGACCCAGATCGTCATCCCAAGACTGACGAGGAAATACGCGGTGTAGATGCTCAGACTGGTATTCATGGTTTTATTCTTTTGGTATCTGGTCCCTGTTATGGAGGTCCTCCATTTGTCACCGTCCAGCGGTGCAAATTGGCGAACACAAAATTGTGCTCCGAAGTCACTCCCCAGCGCTCCAGCGGACGCCAATACCAGCGCGGATATAACCGCGTGCCGATGGTCGTGTGGCGCACGACCCTGGTCTGCGTCCCCGCCGTGGACAATTCGTAGCTAGCGTCCACAAACGTCAGCCAGTGCCGTCCCGGCAGTGTGCTTTCGGTGATGCGCAAGCCCATGAACGCTGGGCGCTCCCACGCGGTCACTTCCTGCGCGATGACCCCACTGTTGAAATAACAAACCCTCTGGCCGCCGACACCGGCATAAGTCAACTCGCAGCGGGTCGGCGTCGGCAAACCGCAGCGCAGCAAGAATGGTCGCGGGCCGTCGAGCTTGTCCATCTCGGCGACCAACTCCCAAGCGCGCTCGGGCGAAGCAGCGACAGTGGTTTCCGTGGTGAAAACTTCTCGCCGCTGAACGGCACGCCATGGTCGCTCAACGCGGTCCGCCGCCGCGATGAACAGCGGACAGAATAGCAGCAACACCAGAGTCGCCTTGCCCGGGTTGTCCAGCTTGTCAATGAACCGGCCGCGAACCTTGTAGCCGATGAACGCGCCGATGGCGACGCCCGCCGCCACCAACGGCGACGACATCGCGCAACAGATGATGCCCTCCCATCCCATGAACAGCATGACCGAAAACGTGATAATGCCGCCCGTCATGCAGCACGCGGCAATGCGCTTGGGCCGGCGCACGACCGCGGACACGGCAAAGCCGGACACGAACGGCACGAGCACGAACATGACCCAGCCAAACTCCGACCGCGCGCCGCGGACAAGCAGATACCCGCCCAACTGAAGCAGCACGCCAACCACCGTGCCGAGTGCCACACCTTTGAAAAGATTTTGCCGTTGCGTGTTCATAGTGCGCGTAAACCTGTTAGGCTTCGGTGGAGGAAGCGCTGCCATTCTGCGGGGTGAAATGAGGTGTTGAATTGAGGGGAGCAAGTGCGGATGTCGGAAGACGAATCCTTCGGCCAGAAGTTTACCGGGAACGACGCGGCGGCTCTTGATGACCAACTCGGTCTCGGAGCGAAGGATGAACGCGCCAATCTCCAGCATCCAACGTGACGCGGGCAGGCCGAAGGGCGTACGACAAGCCTTGCGGATCGTGGCCATGAATTCCGCGTTAGTCACCGGATTCGGCGCGGCCAGGTTCACCGGGCCGCGGAGGGTCTCGTGTTCCATGATCCACTCAACCGCATGGCAGAAATCCTCCTGGTGAATCCACGAAACGAATTGGCGTCCGCCCGCCAGACTGCCGCCCAGTCCGATCCGGCTCAACCGGACCAGGTTTGGCAGCACGCTATTCCTTCCGCGGCCCAGAACCATCGCCGAACGCAGGGCCACCTTGCGCGTGCGAGGTGTGTTCGACTCGCTGAACACACGCTCCCATTCGGTCGCGATGTGAACCGAAAAGATGTCCTTCGCCTCGGCGCAGCCGCCGATTTCGCCCCCCTCGTCCCAGGCTGGGCCGAACGTGTGCTTGTAGATCGTCGCCGTGCTGGAATTGAGCCAGATCGGCGGTGGATTGGCGCACCGTCCGATCGCCTCGCCGAGGGCGTGAGTAGAGTTCAGGCGCGAGTCCAGCATGAGCTTGCGATTTCGCGCGTGGTAACGACAATTCACTGAGATGCCCGAGAGGTTGATCAGCGCCCGCGCGCCTTCGAGTTCCTGGAGCCAATCACTAACGCTTTCGCCGTCCCAGCGCACTTCCCGAGTGGCGTCCGCCCTTTGACTCGGCTTGCGGGTGAAGATGACCACTTCCATTCCCTTCGCGGAGAAGTAATCGGCCAGGACGCTGCCGATAAAACCGCTACCGCCGGCTAGAATAATTCTCGTTTTCATGGGAATTCCAAGAAGGCGCTGTGACGATGATAGGGCTTTCCGCCTTGGGGTGGCACCGATTGGCCTTCGCGAAGGCATCTCAATTGCTCCCCGCGCGTGAACCAGAGGCGCTTCACGACTTCGAGCAGGGCGATCAGGAAGCGAAACGAGATCGCTCTCATGGGCTCACCCCTTTCAGCGCCACCCAAGCGTAAACCACCGGCAGACAGGTGAAGACGAGGTTGGCTGCAGCGAGACCCGCGCGGCGCCAGCAGTTCGTCAGGTAGGGACGCAGATCGAACACGAATGTCCCCGCGACAAAGCGCATGCTCCAGAACAGCGCGAGGAAACCACAGACCGCTCGCGCCAGCGGCGTTCCCGACGCGAGGTGCTCGGCGAGCAGAAACGTGCCGAGACCGAAACAGATCAGGCTTAAGCCGATAAACGCATAGTAAACCCAGAAGAGCTGGCGGACGAACGTGGGCAGCGCGAAGAGATGCTCCCGCAGTCCTACCACGCCCGGCATGAGGATGCCGGCTGCCAGCAGCCCGAGATAGCTGAGCGACGCGAGTTTCAGAATCAAGACCGTGTTCATGGCATATTTCCAGTTGCGCCGATCGCATGAAGCATCGGCAACATGACGTTGCGAACGAAAACAGGAGGAAAGAGCCAGCCGAGCGGGACAATGAGCACCACCCACGCAAAAAGGCGTTTCAGCCACGGCCGCCTGCGGAACAACGGCAGTCGTTCCAGGAAGATTCCGCCTGCTTGCAGCGCGAAATACGTTGTGGGTAAACCGTAACCGCCGCGCGCTGGCAGCGTGACGACTGCCTCGTGCAGCAAACCCGACGCGAGAAACACAACGCCGAGGGCCGCGCGAGGGCCGATGCGTGGCGTCAAAAGCCGGAACCCATACCGGGCTGCCAGCACGTTAAACGCAGTGTTCCAGCGATTGCCCCAGAAGTCGGCGAGCGATCGGGCCAGCAGCGGTGCCCGCATGTTGGGACGCGCATCGAACCCGCAGGCTCGGAGCGCCAATGCGAGCAAGTGGAACAAACCGAAGTGCAGCATCATGATGATGCCCACCATGCCCATCCAGCCACGCAGCAGCCATGCATCGGCCGGAATCCTTGGGACCGCGAACCAGACCAAGCCGGCGCCGATCAGCGTTTTGGCGGCGGCTGCCATCCAATGCGGAATCGAGTTTGTCCGCTGCTTGGAGGGGGTCGTTTTGGCGAACTCCTTGAGCGACATCCCTGGCCAACAAAGCAGGTAGACGAAGCGCGCAATTCTCGGCACCGCCAGTCCGCCTGCCAGCGCTTCGCGATAGGTCAGCCACTTGAATCCAGCGAAGATCGCAAACGCGAGCGCCCACATGAATACCCATGCCTGCCTGTGCCAGGCCGCGACCAACACGGCGCCGATTGCCACGGCCAGCACCGGACCGAGCCAGCGCCTGAACATTGCGACGGTGGAGGGTTGGATTGTCATTTTGTGCCTCGTTGGCTCGAAGAGTGTGCCTGGGCACGTCCTGGAACGGCGCAGGCCCCGCCGATGCAGTGCCGGTGCTTGGCGAGCCAGCGATAAAGGGCACGGCCCACGGCGTTGAACCCAGGCACGGCGAGCACGACTCCCAACGGCCACAGCCACCAAACACGCCGCATCGGCACACTCCAGGCGTTGATGCCGCTGAATTTCCGGCCATCCGCAAGCTGGAGCCACATTTCCGCCTGCAACTGTGCCTCAGTGATGCCAAGCCGTTCCGCCGTGCCAGGAGTCTGCAGCGGCACCCACACGAACCCGCGGCGCTCGAAAATCTTCCCCCAACGTTGCCGGTGAGCGGTGCAGAACCGGCAGTCGCCGTCGAAGTAGATCCAGCCGGCTGGTTTTGCAGCGTTTTTGTCAGTAATTTCTGTATTCATAGAAATCGCTTCGCAAAAAAAAGGCGGTCAACCGCCGATGCCCAGAAGCTTCCGGATCTTGTCGCCGGCCTTAATAAACCTGGCCAGCGCACTGGTGGACCATTGGCGAACCTGGCCATACCAGGCCGACGTGGTTTCAAAGAACTCGGCGAGCTCGCGCAGCCTCTGCGTTGTGTGTTTGTCGGTTTCCTTGTCTTTCTCGGCTTCGGAAATGCACTCACGGATGAGGCGCTCGGTGGGATCAAATTCGCGTTTCTTGCGCTCATCCATGACGACGCGGAACATCTCCCAAACATCCTTCATGCTCTCGAAATGGTCGCGCGAATCCCCGAGGACGTGCACGCGCTTCACAATGCCCCAGTTTTGGAGTTCCTTGAGGCTGCTGCTGACGTTCGAGCGCGCCACGCCGAGCGCATGAACTATGTCTTCGGCGTTCAAGGGCTTCTCGGAAATGAAGAGCAAGGCATGAATCTGCGCCACGGTGCGATTGATGCCCCAGCGGGTGCCCATCTCGCCCCAATGGAGAATGAACTTCTGCTGGACCGGGCGGAGCGATGTCATTGCATCTCTCATTTCTGTATATTCAGAAATTAGCGTATGACCGCAACCCTGTCAACTCCCGGTTCTTCCGAGCCCCGCCGCTGCCGCCATTTCTAAGGACTTCGCAATTCGTTTTTTCTGCCATCTGGCAAAGTGCCCGAGGCATTTGCAGACAGATTGCGAACAAATTAAGCGTAAAATAAAAAGAGAAGTTTCCGATTCGGGTGATGCGGCTTCAGTCGAGGAGCCCCGGGGCCCGGGCCAGCAGCGCCTCGCAGCCCTCACGGAGGGCGGGTATGAACGCCTGGAGCGCCTGCCCCCGTGCCTGGAATGCCTCGTCGCCGTCGATCCCCAGCGCGGCCAGGAGCCGCTGGTAGCCGATGCGCGCCGCAGCCCGGGCTTCCTCGCCGCCGTCGTTCTCGATGATCCCCTGAGCCACGGTCCTCACCAGCAGAAGCTGGAACAGCGCCTCGCGGTGGTGACCGGCATCGATCAGCTCTCGGACGGCCGCGTGCTCCAGCTCCCGCACGTCGCGCGACACGTTCCAGTCCATGACGACCGGCGTGCGCCGCACCTCCACTGCAACGTCGTACGTCCGCTCCGCTTCGGCGGCGAGGGTCTCGACCTCGGCCCGAGAGACGGTGAAGCTACCCAGGAGGCGCAGGAGTTCGTCGGCGAGGTCCTCCCGCTCGGCGCCGCGGAGCGCCTCCCGGGCGACCACGAAAGAGCGCCGGACGGTCGGGTAGCGGAGGCCGGCCACCAGCGTGGCCAAAGCGCAGCGCATGACGCCCATGGCGTGGGCGGCGTTGCGCCAGCACGGCGCGCGGAGCCCAGGGATGTCTTGGATGCACGCGGGCGCGCCCGTCGAGGGCCCGAACTCCAGCGCCTGCGCCAGGCGCCGCTGCGCGTGGCGACGCCGGAGGACCTCTGGCTTCGCCGCCGCGGCGAGCGCTTCCAGCCTGCCGTAGGGATCCAGGAGGATGCGCGGTTCGGTGAAGACCGGCGCGAGGTGCATGTCGCCGAGGACGGTCTCGGGGTCGGCAATCCGCCGCGCCTCGTGGAACGACGGCTCCAGCACCACGCCGCGGAAAGCCAGCTTGCGGGGGGCGAAGCGGCCGCGCGGCTCGAGGATATCGGACGGAACCTCAGCATCGACATAGATGAAAAGGTCCACGTCCGAGCCAGGCGGGTGTGGCTCCTCCGGGTTTCGCGCCTGGGTCGACCCGGCCAGGATGGCGCCCACCAACTCCGGGTGCCGCCCGGCCTCTTCGCGGATCCATGCCTCCGCCGCAAGCCTCGCTTCACGGGTGGTGATCATTGGCGGCCTCTGCTGCCAAGCTCCGCGCCAGCGTGTTGACGCACTTCCGCTCGTAAACCTTCTCAGGCGTGAGCGCATCCGCTCGCTGATCCGCATAGCGCTCCTCCGCGTCATCGAGCGGCACGAACCGAGTTAAGCAAACCCCCCGCTCATTGCACGAAGAATCAGTGGACGGAGCACGCTTACGGCTGCTGCATTCGGACGCGGAAGAACCCCGGGCCAGTCGGTGGCATATCCACGAAGACGGTTTCGGTTGCTCCCGTACCGTCCATGGCACTGACGGTTGGCGGGTCAGCGGCGTTGCGCGAATGCAGGACGTCACCCCAAGCAGGCGCCGCCAGTTCCGGTGCTAACTGCACCGTGTAGCGATAGCCGATGGTGGTGGCAAAGCTCAGTGCAACCCGTGAGAAGTTGGCCGCCTGCCAACCGATGATGGTTGGCATTGGCGCCGGTCTTGCGAAAACGAAGGCGAGGTTGTAGGCGCCCGCGTAGAGCCAGACTTGCACCTGTATCGTGTGCTTATCGACGATGGTGTAGGCCATCTGCGTCCACCCAGGCAGGCGGTAGAGAAGCAAACCCGCAGGCACGGGCTCCGTGAACGTGATCCGGAAGGTCTTGGTACTGCCGTTGAGCGCCGCTCCATTGATAGCGAAACCTCTTGAGTTCTCCCAATCCACCATCAGCGGCACTCCTTCCCTGGGATAGGTGCCCGGATCCGAGCCGGGCGAATTTGTTATTGAGCTGCCACTAATCGCGAAGCTCCCCGTGTCTTCGTGAATTCCGGAGACGTAAACCGTGTTGGTGACCGATCTCTCGGCGTCCTCATCGTCCACAGCGGTGAACCGCAATTCGTAAGCGCCCGAATTGGTATATATGTGACTCACGGATGGGCCCGAGCCGGTTTGGCCATCCCCGAAAATCCATTCCCAGCCCACCACCGAGCCGTCACGATCACTGCTTTCAGATGCGTTTCCCAAAAGGGCTTCGCCAACAGCAATCACGTTTGTGACCAGTTCCATCACCGGAATCGGCGCGTGGTTGGGCGCCAGCTTGAATAACCAGGCCGGCGGGGTGCTCGAGTTGCCATCGTCTCCCAGCACGACATAGCTGCCGTTCGTGAGAGCCAGAATAGCACTGGCGCTTTCGGCGTAGTTGGTCGTCCCCGGGAACGTCTCGGTCCAGACACGTTCTCCTGCTGAATCGGTCTTCAAGAGGCAGACCTCCGTGTCCTTTCGACCCCAAACCTCTTCCTGGAACCACATGCTCCCCGCGAGTATGTATCCGCCATCCTCGGTGAGGGCGGCACCGTAGGCGATGTCATCCTGATCGTAGACGGCAGGTCCCGACCATGAATGACTGCCCGCCGATGCGCCGTCGAGCGTGATAAATGATAGCCAGATATCTTCGTAATAGCGGCCGGCCAACGCGAACCCTTCCGCTGGGGCAGGCCGGCTAGCGAGCCAGTTCGCACTGCCGCGGTAGGGCATCACGTTCGTCCAGAGAGGCAGGCCTGACGAATCGGTTTTCAGAAGCCAGTCGCGGTAGCCGTTGGCTCTCGCATAAATGAGAGCGCCGCCATCCGGTGTTGCCAGGAGGCGGTCTCCAACTCGGCCGGCTTCCATTTCGTACTGACGCCTCCAGAGTTCGGCGCCGGTGTCGTCGGTCTTAATCAAGAAGGGCCGCGCGCTATAGACATCATGGCAGACAACGAAGTAGCCCCCGCCGGCCGCGGGTGCGACCGAGTCGGCCTGTATGGTCCCGTTGGTTACAACAAACAGCCTCATCGGCCAGGCCGGATCTCCATTTTCGTCCACCTTAAGCATGAAACCCTCGTTGTGCCACGACCCGGTGTAATAGGAGTAAGCACCCGCCACGACGTAACCGCCACCAGTGTCACGTTTCAAGGCCTTGGCCGATTCATTTGCCGGTACCGGGCCGTCCAGGAACTTCTCCCAGACCGGCTTCCCGCGCCGGTCAAGTTTGAAGAGCCAAACATTACGTTGATCCATTGAACTGCCATCTCTCGTGCCGGCGAGCACGAATCCGTCGTCCGGAGCTTCAACGATTCCGCAAACGCTCAGAGCTGAACTGCCGAAGAATCTCTGCCACTGCATAACCAGTCCTGAAACTTCCACTGCCTGGGTTGCCCAGGCCCTCGGTCCGTCAGCACTTAACACCTCGAGGACAACATTGTAGATCCCCACTTCTGAGTAGCTGTGCTGCACGGTTACACCCGTGCTGGCGGTGCCGTCGCCAAAATTCCATTTGTAGCTGGCAATTGACCCGCCCGGATTGCTGGATGAGCTTGCGTTGAAAGTGACGACCTGGTCGCGGAACACGGGGCTGGCGGGCTGGACGGTGAAAGCGGCGGTGGGAACGTGCAGATTGGAAGTGACCTTCACCACCCACATCCAGGAGTTGGTGGCGATTTGCGCCTGGCCGGCGACGACATAGCCAGCGTCGGCCGATAAAGCGGCCGCATAGGCGACGTCCGTGCCTGCCCCACCCAGGGCAACATCCCAAACCTTCGTTCCTGCGGAGTCCGTCCGGATCACCCAGAAGTCCTTTCCTCCGGCGCCCATCGAATCGGTCTGCCCCGCGATGACCAGGGTCCCGGGCGCCTCGAGGAGAGCCCGGCCGATATCGTTGCCGGAATTTCCGCCGAAGCTACTGCTCCGCTGAAGGGCGCCGCCCGCGGAAAACGACGCCAACTCGGTGTTTTCATAGGACGGAGGGATGTTCGAGACCTGGATTCGCCTCACTGCGGCGTAGCCGCCGCCGGAGGTTTGCTTTGCAGCGTAGTTCCACATCGGCTGAGTGTTTGTCCAAAGAGGAATCCGCATCGCACTCAATTTTAGCAGGCTGTCGTAGATGGTGAGGATGTAGCCGCCGTCGGATGTTGTCTCGATGGATTTAGGGCCGGAAGTCAGCCACTCGTTGCCGGGCTGTTGCGCCTCCCAGAGCTGCAGCACCTGTCCGTTCGGATCGAGGTGCACCATACAACCCAGGCTTGTACTCCCACCGTCGCGATCGAGCGGATTGATCTCGTAATCGGCATAAGCCTGGCCGGTGACGAGGTAGCCGCTCGCCGTCGGCGCGATGCCTGTGCCCCATCGAGCCAGTCCCGGGCCGCAGGCAAAGCTGCCGCGGTCCAGGTTGGTCTCCCAAAGCGGCTGCAACTGCAGGTCGGTCTTCAGGATCCACAGGGACGGGTTGAGCCAGGAGGGGCGAGGATCGACCCCTGGGACCCCGACGAAATGCTTCATTTTATAGCCACACACGACATATCCGTCTGGTTGGCCCAGGGAATTGGAGGAGGGGATCACTGCCCCCGCGCCGCTACCTAACCGGCCCCAACTTGGATATTCGAAGCCCGGAAAGATGTTGCTGCGGATTACTGTCCCATCCTCCGCCAGTATGGCGACCAGGGCCGAATGGTAGGTATCTCCGGGCAGCTTCACATTCCCGGCGACGACGAAGCCTTCGCTGCACCGCTCCAGCGCCAGCGCGCACGAGCTCGCAGAGTTTGTAAAGAGGATGCGCCCCCACGCACAGCCGGGCGGACTGAGGAAGTAATCAATTTCCGCGGATAAGGCCGGCAGAGCCGACAGCGCAACCAACGCTGCGGCACAAACGCTCGATGCGCAAGTGAGTGTTTTCATAGTCGAATTTTGCGGTTTGCAGTAAAGAGCTCCTCGAGGTGCTGAGCTGGCGATCCGAGTGCGCAAAGCTGCAGCAGCCAACGATTCGGTCAGAACATCCCATTCGCAGAGCACTTTCACGGCGTGACGCCGCCGAAAGCCGCGGTGGCGCGGTTTACGACGGGGATTGGTCCCATCCTGGCCGGTCGTGAATGGATTGTCCAGCAATTTCGCGAGCGAAGTTCGCCGATCGGAAGAGCGTCAGCGAGGAACAGGCCAGGTTCCGGTCAGCCTGTCCTGCAGGCCGCGTTTTGGCAGGAGCAGCGAAATCCCGGCCAGGAAAAGCACGCCGACGCCCACTACGAATGGCAGGGTTTCATGAATCCGCGATGTGGCTGGAATGAGCACGAAAGGCAGCCAGGCGACCAGGTTTCGCGCCGTGACCCGCCAGCGCGAAACAGGCACACTCTCGCGGTTGACGAAGACGATGCCCAGCAGCGCGACGAGCGCGCCGCCGCGAAAGAGAAGCGATGCGACCAGGCACGGGATAATCGCAACGATGATCGCAATGGTGTAGCCAACCGCCAAAGCGCCTAGGAACATGTTCGGTTGCTGAAGTGCTTCGCGCGCTGCCAATTCGGGCGGTTTCTTGAAGAATTGTTCCACCTTGGCGGAGGCCGCGGTGAGCTCCGCGGTCCCGGGAGAGGTTTTGCGCTTGAGAATTTGTTCTGCTTCTTCGCGCAAGGGAGACGGGATAACCGCCTTGGTAACCGGATTGTCCCACTGGGCGCTATTGGTGATCAACTGAGCGAATCGGCCGGCAATGTAGGTTTCAAATGCATCGATGTCTTCGCTGTGGGCGATCTCGTGGGAGCTCGCTTCATGCTTGAACTGATCGTAATGCGTGAGGCACTCGTTCAGGGTAGCCAGCTCAGGAGCGGCGTTCAGGAGATTCCGCTTGAGAGTGCTTATTCCCCCAGCCAACCCGGCGGCGAGGATGGGGAAAGCCAGCGCGCCCGCCAACAGCAGCGCTCTGCGGGCCCGTGAGATCCGCGGTGGCAGCGGCAGGAGGGTTCGAAGAGCGGCTTGTGCTTGCGTGAGATCGGCATCGGGTTCGAGTGTCTCGAGAAATCGGGAGGCGTGCAGAGGCAGTGGAATCAAGCTCGTGGGCGCGGTCTTGGTGGGATCACCAAAACGCCCACGCAGAGCCGAGGTGGCGACCAGTTTGAGGAAAAGCCCGGGAGTCGCGGCGGAGGTCTCATTCCCAGCCAATCGGCCTGCTTGGAAGGTGTCGCTTTCTGGCGCAGCGAAATCCAACAGTTTCGCGCGTCCGTCGGCGGTGATCCAAACGCGTTCGAGGCTCAAGGTTGCCGGTACCGTGCCGTCCCGGGTTGCCGCCAGGAGTTCTTGCGCGAGGTCCAGCAGCCAGAACCTGACCCTGCCCCATTCCTGAGGCTGAGCGATGATATGAAGCAAGGGTTGCCCGGAGGCGGCCTCGAACGCATCCCAGGCTTCCGTGTTAGCGCGCCGGGCGGTGAGCCAACGGAGCCGGCCCGGCCGGCTCAACTGACGCAGGCTCTCCGGAGTCGGAGGCGCGCCGGGCGTCTGTGTGCGAATCCAAACGCGGCGAAGGAGGCGCGCGTCGAAACCCAGAAGCAGCTCGGTGCCGTTCTGGCGTCCCATCCGATCGAGCACGTGGTAAGGACCGATGAGGGGCAGGGTCTTGAGTTCAGGCGAACCCTCAGAGGCGGGCTGCAGCACGGGGCGAGCTTGATAAGCTGACTTCAGCACCACACGAGTCGCGCTGACCAGGTCGTGAATGCCGGCATAACCATTGCGCGGCCGTGCGGTCACGAAGATCGCCAACCGGGTCGGCAGGACCAGCAGTCCGATCCCCGTGATCAACTGTTGGGCGGAAATGCCGGAGGCCCAGGTATGCGCTGCGTTCCAGCCGAGCAGCCACACGACCGAAGGTGCGCCCGTGATGACCAGAGCACGCACCAACGCGCGGCGCCAACCGGGAGAGGTGTGGTCCAGCCGAGCCACTCTGAGGCCGCAGATCCGTTTTCCAACCGATGCTCCCCAGGTCCCTTCCAGCCATGTGAAATAAGCAAGGCCAAGCACCATTCCGCAGATATTGTGAAGGAGGAGCGCGGAGGGATCGTAAGCCGTGAATTGGGTTACAATCGCTTCCGCAAGCCCGACGTGGCCCGCCTGCGCCGACCCCGAGATCAAGTTGACCAGGGCGTTGGCGAGGCAGACCGGCAAGGCCAACAACGCTGTGTCCATGATGTAGGCCGCCAACCTCAACCCGAGCGTGGCGGGTGTCGGGGCGGTTGAGGCGTAAGGCAACAGCGCCTTCCGGAGTTCACTGTAGTTGCGAAACCGTTTTTCCGGTTGCTTCTCCAGGCAACGCAACACGATCCGGCACAACCCGGCGGGCAGTTCTGGACGCCACTTCGCCGGGGACTCGGCCTTTCGTTCCAAGACCGTGGCGAGCAGGCGAATCATGTCGGGCGCGTTGAAGGGATGGCGCCCGGTCAACAGGAAATAGAGGGTGACGCCCACCGAGTAGATATCCGAACGAACCGTCAGTTCGTCCCCTCGGAGCTGCTCCGGGGAGGCAAACGCCGGCGTGCCAAGGAACGCGCCGGTGGCGGTGATGGCGGGTTCCGTGCGCACCACCGTTGAGATCGAAAGGCCGAAATCGCCAATTTTTACCGTGCCATCCGTCTCCACGAAGCAGTTGGAAGGTTTGATATCGCGATGGAGCACGCCGACTTGCTGGGCGGCTTCGAGGCCCGCAATGATCTGCAACCCGCTATCCACGGTCTCGCCCACCGGCATCGGCCCCTGGCGGACCACGCGGTCTTGCAGCGTCCCGCCGGCCACAAGTTCCATCGCGATCACCGGAACCCCGGCAATATCTTCCGTGCCGAAGACATAGACGCTGTTGGGGTGGTTGACGGACGCGGCGAGGCGGCCTTCCCGGAAGAAGCGGCTCCGCGCTTCCGGCGAATCCAGCCGGTGTCCAAGCACTTTCAGCGCCACCCGCCGCCCGTTGTCCAGGTCCTCCGCCTCAAACACTGCCCCCATTCCGCCCTCGCCAAGCAGCCGTCCAATTCGGTAATGGCCGAAGGTTTCACCGGGCTGCGGCAGAGCCGGGCCGGACCTCATTTCGGAAACAGCGGGCGTATCGTTCTGAGGCGCCGCGGCGGTGTCGGCCAGACCTTGTTGCAGGAGACAATGCGGGCAGCGGGAGGGCGGGACGGTTGGCGGCAATTCCTGGCCGCAGATCAGGCACCGCTTAAGCGGCCGTGTCGTTGTTTCAGGCTGGCTCATACCGTTCGCGTGCCTCTACTTCAAGGAACCCGCCGAAAAGTAACGGGCCTCAATGACGGAACGCGGCAAACAAGTCTCGCAGTTCGGGCTCAACTTCTTCCGGAGAAGCGACGGTCTTGCCGATTTCTTCGCGCAGGATGGCCTGGTAGCGCGCGCGCAGCCGTCGCATGGCCATTTTCACGGCCGCTTCGCTGAGATTCAGGCGGGCGCCAATTTCAGCGTACGGCAGCGCCGTCGCATCGCGCACCAGGCACCCCTCCAAATTATTGAATAATTGGCCGCGGCCGGACCCCTCGTATTCGTCTTCCAACTTCTTCATCACCTGGTCCAGCAAAGTCATCGCCCAGTGACGTTCAAACAGGACGTCCGGTTGCTCGGTGTGGGCTGGTTCGGCTCCCAGACGCGACTCGGCCAGGTGGGTCTCGATGGACACCACGGGCTGGAATCCTCCGCGCTTCCGGGTATGCTCGCGGTGCCATTCATTCACGAGAAACCTCTTGAAAAGCGTCAGCAGGAAGGTGCGAAAGCGGCCCTTCGCGGGATCTGCCCGGGCAACAAAATTGTGTTCCAGCAACCGGGCGAAGAACGCCTGGGTAAGGTCCTCAGCATCCGCCGGGCTGGAGCCGGATCGCCGCGCGAAGGCGTAGAGTGGAAACCAGTAAACGCGGCAAAGCTCTTCCAGCGCATCCGTCGCGGCCTGCGAGCCCGGGTCTCCGGCGCGCAGAACCGCGCTCCAGTGCGTGAGCGCAAACTGGGCGGCGGCGGCAGTGCTAGGATGGGGTGGCTCTGCCATGAATGGCCCGCTGTTTTGCCGGCATTTTGCCGAGCCTAGCTCCCTCCGAACACAGCGTCAACGCTGGCGCGAGCGCCGCTGCTCGCCACGTGCAGCTCATTTATTGGAGGATCCGCTGGGTTGGGTTACGAACCACGGGCGTCGACCAGAATTCCCCTCACCCCGGCCCTCTCCCCGAGGAGAGGGAGCAACGACGGCTGCCTCCACCGAATTGGTGCCATGTCCACGTTTCCCGCCAACGGACGCCGATTCACCCTCTCCTCGGGGAGAGGGCCGGGGTGAGGGGAAATTGGCCGGTCCCGTCTATGGGGAGGAGAATTTTCAAACGGTCTCGTCCAAAAAAATGAGATGTTCGCTGCTCGCCTCTGTTCTCAGCTCTTTTCCGCGCGAGCTTTGGTCGCTTCGATCACCGCCGTTGGATTAATCACCGCGCCGGCTGCCGTCTTGAGGGCAGTGCGTTTCAGCAGTTCCAGCATTTCGGGCGGCGTGATCGAAGGATCCACTTGCCACGCTAAAGCAGCTACCCCGGCGACGTAAGGCACTGTCCAGCTCAGGCCACCTGTGCGGTCGTAAGTGTAGCAGCGCGAGCCGCGGAAGCTGGCCAGGGTGCGGTTGGCGGCCGGCACGCACAGGGCGCCGGCGGGGTAGCCGAACAATCCGCGCACGTAGTCGTTCGCGCCTGGCTCGGGACCGGTCTCGAGGCGCTTAAGCGTCGCTAGTCGCAGGAACTGTGGGTCACAGGTCACTACCAGGATACCATTTTCCTCCGCCTTTTTGACGGCTTCGCTCCAGCGCGCTGGGTTCGGCCGCCCGGAGAATGCGCCTAACGAAATGCTCACAACTCGGATTCGGGGAGTGTCGGTCAGCGATCGGTTCAACTCGACGACCCGTTCAAGTTGTTCCGCCCAGGGTTCGTTCCGCAGCCATTTCCACGACGGCACAGCGAAGTAGTAGAGGGAGGCGCCGGGGGCCACGCCGCAGTTCCTGCCCACTGCGATGCTCGCTACGCACGGGCCGTGCATCTGTGGCCCCGCCCCATCGGTCTCTACTTCCGTGTAGGTCACGAGGCGGTCCTTGTATTCCTCATGTTCTTTCAGCAGGGGCTGGTCAATGATGGCAATGCCCACTCCCTTGCCATCGATGCCCGCGGCGTGCAGCTTGCGCACCCCCAGGCCCGGATTCTTCCCTTCTTCCAACAGCCGACCCGGATCGAAACCCGCCGGCATCTTCTCCGCAGCCGGCCAGACTGTCCGCGAGTCAAAGGTGAATTTCTGCACGGCCTTCAATTGGTCCCGAAGATCCAGCTTCGCCGTGGACACTCCGGCCAGGCCCCAGAAGGAATCCAGCTTGCTCAAATCGTCCGCCGTCCGCAGGACAAGCTGCCGGTCCCGGCCGATGTCCACTGGCTGGCCTTCCACCTGCAATTCGAACAATGTAAATGGGCCTGCAAACTCCCTGAGTTTCCCAAACGTAGCCGTCACGCCGGGAAACTCGAGAACTTGAACGACCATATCCCCTTCCTTGCGCTCGATCTTGTTATTCGTGTTTCCGAGCATGGCCTCCAACTCTTCGGGCGTGCTTAACCGGAACGTGATGGTCCCTGCTTTAGCCGCCGCCCGCACGCCTTCCGCGGTGAGTGGCTTCTGGACGGGGGTTCCTTCCGAGGCCGCGCGCGTGTCTCCGGCGGCAGTCAGGAGAAGGCCAACAGCTACGAGTAACGTGAAACGAGTCGTCTGCGAAGCGCTTATCGGCCCGATGAGTGGTCTTGTTTTCATATCGTTTAAAGTGGTTGCATTCACCTTTCCTTCAATAAATCGCCTGAGAAGTAACGCGTGGTTACCTTCCGGAGACCGGCTTTCATGCAACGGGGCTTCAGCTACGAGGTTCCGTTGATCCCGACCAGAGCGGCTCCGGCCAGCCGGGCGTTTTGAATGTTCACGGGGGCCGAGAGCGTCAGAATGCCTTCCAAATTCAGGGGTTTTCCCGAACGCGGTAGAAGCGTTGCGGATAATTTGTCGAAGCCTCGTCCGAATACCAGAGCATTCCGTTGGTAAGCGTCAACGCATTCGTCAAAATTTCCCAATCGAGCAGATTGGTCGTCGAGTCCACCTCGAAGTGGGGCAGATCGGCGGCCGAGAGCAGGCCTCCGTCGCTGTCGCTGAACACCAGAGCGACGCTACCGTCAGGGTTCAATACCGGTGTCTGAAGCCGCTGGGGCACCATGACGCGCAAGCTCGCGGCCGAGCTGGTCACGGAGCCAAAAGCGTTGGAGACGACCACTGAATACAAGCCTTCGTCGGCCCGCGTAAGGTTGGATAGACTCAAGGTTGCCGTCGTCGCGCTGTCAATGGACGAGCCATCCTTTCGCCACTGGTACTGCTTTGGCTCCGAGCCTTCGGCGATCACCTGGAACACCGCCGGGGAACTGCTGCTGACGCTGACGTTCGCCGGCTGTTTACGGATGAAAGGCGGCTGGTCGAAAACTGCCAGGGAGGCAGCGGAACTGGAGACACTGCCCAGCGCATTGCTGGCGAGAAGGGAATACAAACCGGCATCGGCAGCCTCGGCCTGGGGCAGCAGGAGCCAGGAGTTCGTCGCGCCGGGAAGATTGGTGCCGTTGCACTGCCACTGGAATTGCAGAGGAAGCCCGCTACGTGCCCCCGCGCTGAAGAGAACCTGGTTGCCCGACCAGGCGCGGGCGCTGGCCGGCTGGCGCACGATGAGAGGATCCCGGTTGTCGATGAGGATCAAGCTGTGCGCGGAGCCGCCCGCAACCGCCGCCACGTTCGTCCACCCGGGCGGTGCACTGGCCTGCCCGTAACTGTTGGTGCCCCAGGCGACGACTGTTCCATCCGACTTGAGCGCCAGCAGATGATTGCCTCCGGCGGCGATGGCGACCACGTTGGTCAGGTCCGGAGGCGGCGGCAAGGGAGTGCTGCCCCAGGAGACCACGGTGCCATCGCTCCGCAGGGCCGCGGCGGCCGCGCTGGCCGCGGCGACGGCCACCACGTTGCTCAAGCCCGCCGGCGGCGGCAACGCACTCCAGGTGATGACGGAGCCATCCGACCGGAGCGCCATCTTGAAGAATTCTCCCGCGGAGATGGCCACCACATTGCTGAGCCACGGGGGCGGCGGGCTGTAGGTGCCAAAATGCACCACGGTTCCGTCCGACTTCAACGCCAGGCTGTCGTTCCCGCCCGCGGAGACGGCAACCACATTGCTCAGGCTGGCAGGCACGCTGACCTGGCTCGAGTCGCTGCCCCAGGCGACAACTTTGCCGTCGGTGCGGAGCGCCAGGTTGTGATATGGCCCGGCACCGAGTTGGACGACATTTGTTGCCGCCGCAGGGACATTCGTCACCTGGGTGCCGTAAATGCCCCAGGCGACGATTCTCCCGTCACCACGGAGCGCCAGGCTGTGGCCATAGCCGCCCCCGACTGCGGTGGCGTTCAGACCCGCAGGAACATTGGTCTGCCTAAAGCCGTTCCAACCCCAGGCGATCACACCTGCCACATTTAATCTCGCGGTGGCGCTGGTGACGGCGCCCAACTCGTTGCTGACCACCACTCGGTAATCACCCTGGTTCGCTTGCGAGACCGCTGGGATACGATAAAAGGTGTCCGTCGCTCCAGCAATATTTTGGCCATTCAATTGCCATTGATAGGAAAGCGGGCGAGCACTGACGGCCCCCACACTCAGCAGGACCGGCTGCAGGGGCGGAGCGGCGACCGACCGGGGTGACCGGACAATCGCCGGATCGGATGCGGCCAGCAAGCCCAGGTTGTGCCCGCCGGCGGAAATGGCGGCGAGCGCGCCCTGGGTTGGGGGCGGATTCGTAAGGCCATAACCGCCAGTGAAGCCCCAACCGACCACGGTGCCGTCCGCTTTGAGAGCCAGGTTGTGGGCCAAGCCGCAGGCAATGCCAACCACATTGCTCAAGCCAGCCGGAATATTCGCCAGGCCGCTGAGAGTGTCACCCCAGGCGAGAACCGAGCCGTCCGCTTTCAAAGCGAGGCTGTGCCTCGAAGCGGCCGCGACTGCGACCACATTGCTCAGCCCCGCCGGGACCCGATTCAGATTGTAGTCGCTGTAGTCGAGCCACCCCGCCACCGTTCCGTCTTGCCGAAGTCCGAGACGATGGAATTGGCCTGCCGCAATCGCGGTAATCCCGTTCCAGTCCATGCCTGGAACCGCGCCGGTGCTGCGAGCGTAATCGATTCTACCCCAGGCGACAGCGGTTCCGTCCGAGCGGAGCGCCATGCTGTTGAGGTCAGTCGCCGCGATGGCGACCACGTTGCTGAGGTTCACCGGCACATTGGTCTGGCCGTAAGTGTTGGAGCCCCAGGCAACCACGGTTCCATTTGACCTGAGGGCCAGGCAATGTGCGTCGCCCGCCGCGACCGCCGCGACGTTGCCCAGGCCCGGCGGCACGTTGGTCTGGCGTTGGTCATTGGCGCCCCAGGCTACGACTGCCCCATCGGCTCTCAGGGCGAGGCTGAACGCGCCGCCGGCCGAGACCGCCACTGTGTTGCTGAGGGCTGGCGACAGCGGCATCAGGCTCAGCATTTCTGTCGGCCAAAGGACGACGGGCACCAGGGCCAACCTGGCGCCCTGGCTCACCTGTTTACCCAAGGCGTTGCTGACCGTCACAGAATAACTGCCGACATTATTGGTAGTGACGTTGTTGATGGCGAACGCCGAGTCGGTGGCCCCGGAAAGGTCGTTCCCGTTGAAGCGCCATTGGTAGCTCAACGGCTTGGACCCGGTGGCGTTGACTTGAAAGCTCGCGCTCCCACCCCGCCAGGTGACGACGTCCCTGGGCTGTGAGGTGAGCGCAGGCGCGCTGTCCACCACGCTCAACAGCGCATTCGAGCTTTCGATTGAGCCATAAGGGTTACTGACCAGGACGCTATACGGGCCGGCCTGCTGCAGCGTGAGGTTGGTGAGCGTCAATGATTGGTTCGTCTCACCGGGGAGATCCGCGCCATCGTGCCGCCATTGATAGCTAAACGGGCCGCTTTTCCAGGCATCGACGAAGAAAGTGGTCGATTCGCCCACATAGGCGCTGCGGTCGGTTGGTTGAGAGGTGACCGAGATCGGCACGACCGTGAGTGTCGCGACCGAACTCTCCGCGCGACCAAAGACATTGCTTACGACCACGGTGTAGCCACCGGTTTCGTTAGTGGTGATGTTTGGCACGACCAGGAGCGCGGTCGTTTGACCGGGCAAATCAGCGCCGTCGTGCCTCCATTGGTACGTCACATCCGGCCCCTCCACGGTGATGGAATTCAGAAACGTGTCGCCGCCAAACAAAGTGGCATTGGTGGGGTCGGTGATGGTGAGGAACGGCAGCACGGTCAAGCTCCCGCCGGAGTTGGTGAGCACTCCGAACGCGTTGCTCGAGACGACGGCGTAGGTTCCTGCCTGAGCGGGCAGGATATTGGTCAAGGCAAGCGTTGGGGTGGCCGCCCCCTGCACCGGAATGCCGTTGAAGAGCCACTGGTAGGAAAGAGGTTCGGTCCCCAACGCCTCACCCGTAAAGGTGACGGAACCTCCGGCGATAACGACCTGGTTTGAAAGATTCCACAGCGGCTGCGGCGGGCCGTCGCCGACGAGCACCACGCCGTGATAGGAGCCGGCCGAAATATCGAGCACATTGGTGAGGGGCTGCGTCGGCACATTGTGTTGGGAACCTACGCCGTCATTCCACGCGAGCAGGTGGCCGTCCTGCTTCAAAAGGAGGCTCCAGGTTTGTTGAGCGGCTATCTTCGAGATGTTCGTCAGGCCCGGCGGCGGGGCGGTGCCCCAGGCGACGACAGTTCCGTTGGACCGCAGCACGAGGCCATGATGGTGGCCCATGGCAATGGCCACGCCGTCGGTCAGGCCGCCCGGCGCCGCCGTGCCCCCGTACTCCGGATCGCCCCAGGCCACGACGCTGCCATCGGATTTCAAAGCGCTGCTGATGTCAAATCCAGCCGCGATCGCCACCACATTACTGAGCCCATCCGGCACAAAAGCTTGTCCGGTACCGACAGTCATCCAGCCCCAGGAAACACACGTGCCGTCGGACTTGAGCACCAGGCTGTGGCGGTCGCCGGCAGCGATGGCGGTAATATCTCGCAGGCCTGGCGGCATCGTGGTGTAAGGTGCGCTTCCCGCGCAACCGCCCAACCCCCATTCCACGGGCGTCGAGTCCGCCAGCAGCGCCAAGTCGTGGCAATAGGCTGATACTTTGACCGCGTTGGCGGGGCCGGCCCATGAACCGCCCCAGGACCAGACGATGCTTCCATCGCCGCGAATAAACATCGTGTGGTCAGTCCCGCCCGCGATTCCGACAACGTTGGTGAGCCCTAGCGCTGGCGCCCATTGGCTGGCATCGGGCCCTGGCCACACGGCGAAATTCCAACCGGAGGATGAGTAGCTGGCGCCCAACAACAGCCCGGACGCGGCGATCGCAACAACGTTCAATCTCATGTCGTGTGCTCTCAGACGGCGCTGGGCCGATTGCAGCAGACCCTTATTCGGAACGCAAGCTGTAGTTATACTCATCAAAGCGAGGCTGGCGGGCCGGCAAAGGCTCGCTCAAAACCACCAGAAATTCCTGTTGACGTACTGTTATTATGTGATATATACAGTAGTATCAGTGACGAACCAACGTAAATCCTGCCTGCTCGGCCCGATCTCGCCCGCGGCCGACGGCACGCTCTACCAGCAGATCGTCGACCGGCTCAAGCGGGAGGTCAGCGAAGGGCGGCTGAAGCCCGGGGCACCGCTGCCCTCGTTCCGGCAGCTCGCGGAGGAGTTGCTCGTGAGCGTCATCACGGTCAAACGCGCCTACGAGGAGCTGGAGCGGGAAGGCATCATTTTCCGCCGGCAGGGGCTCGGCACATTCGTCGCCGAACAGGGCCGGGACCGCAGCCGCGAAGCGAAGCTGGCGGCCGCCCGGGAGTTGCTCAGCGGGGGTTGTCGCGAAGCCGCCGAAGCCGGATTGAAGCCGGCCGAGGTGCTTTCGCTGTTCCATGAAATTCTGAAAGAAAGAAAATGATATGACCAACGCCATCGAGATCCGGGGACTCGTCAAGAAATACCCCCACTTCCAGCTTGGTCCGCTCGATCTGACCGTGCCGCGTGGCGCTATTTATGGCCTCATCGGCCCCAACGGCGCGGGCAAAACCACCACGATTGATTTGATGTTCGGCCTGGGCAGAAACGACGCCGGCCATATCCGGGTGCTGGGCCTGGACCACCGGGCGGACGACGTGCAGCTCAAGCAGCTGGCTGCCTATGTCAGTCCGGACCTGAATTTTCAGGTTTGGGGCAAGGTCGGCAAGGCCCTGCGGTTTGTGCGGGGCTTTTATCCCGGATGGGACGATACCTACTGCTCGGCGCTGATGAAGGCGTTCCATTTGAGCGCCGGCGACCGCATCGCCACACTGTCGTCCGGGGCCAAGACCAAGTTAAGTCTGCTGTTGGCGCTGGCGCGGCGCCCCGAAGTCCTGGTCCTGGACGAGCCGATTACGGGTCTGGACGCGGTTTCCAAACAGCAAGTCTTCCGCGAGCTGCTCGAGGCTGTGGCGGACGGCGAGCGCACGGTGCTGGTCTCTTCCCACAGCCTGAGCGACATCGAACGCTTCGCCGACCATGTGGGTCTGCTCAAGAACGGGAGGCTGCTGCTGGAAGGCCGCACCGACGAAGTCGTGGACCGCTACCGGCTGGTGGAGTTCTTCACCCGCAACGGCGACGGCCTCCAGAGCCCGGCGCCCGACGGCCTCCTGATCTTGCGGTCAAACGAAAACCGCTGGCACGCGCTGCTCGACCAGAAAAGCGGCGCGCAGGAGTGGCTGCAGCGGCAAGGGGCGCGGGATGTCACGCTCACCCGGCTGACGCTGGAGGACTTGTTCGTCGCTTTGTTCAAAGAGGAGGAGGTCTCGTGAACCGGCTGATGCTCGACCATCTTCGGCGCTGGTGGCGGGTGCTAGCCGTGGCCGGCGTGGCTGAGTTCGCTCTAGGCGCGCTAATCGCCGGCGGCCCGCAATATACCTTCGAGTTTTGGGCTTTCATGTTATCGATGTGGACGAGCGCGACACTCATTTCGTTTGATTTCCGGCGGGGTTTGCTTCGGCCCGTGGCGGTCCTGCCGCTGACGGGCCGGCAGATGGGTCGGGCCTGGTGGCTGGCGACGGTTCCAATCCCGGCGATTGTGCTGGCGGCGCTGTTGTTTTCAGGCGCTGGGATCTTTTGTTACTTCGGACCGAATCATCCGTTCCCCACCTATCGGCTGGTGATGGCGAGCCTTTTTACGTCAGTGTGGCTCGGGCTCCAGTTCACCCTCAATTTCGTCGGGGCGCGAGGCTTTGGCCGGAACCCGCAGGAATACATCCGCAACTCGCTCCTCAGCGTGGTGACCGTGGTGGCGTTCTTCGGCACCATGCTGCTCTGCAATAATGCATCGAACAGCCCGCTCAGAAGCTGCATCCTGTTGGGAATCGGCGCGCTGCTGACGGTGGCGGGCTGGGTCCTCGCCGAGCAATTTGATCCCGCGCGCGCCGGGCTCTATCTGGGCCGCATCGAACCTCCCGACCTGCGGCGGCGCGCCTCGCGGCTGAGACTGCCGAAACCCAAAACGGCGGCGGCTCAGTCCTGTGCGCCCGGGACCGGCGGCGGACTCCGCTTCCTGTTGAGCACGGTGTGCGTCCGCGGGTTTCTGCAAATTGCGGGCATGGTCGCGCTCATGGCGCTGCTGTGGCTGTGGCAGGGACGCAATCTATCGCTGCCGATGGACTTCGAGATGCTGGCAGCGATGGGCAGTTTCATGCCCTGCTGGTTCATTGTGTTCTACTCGTTACTGCCATTGTTGCGACACCTGCGGGTTTTGCGGACGTTGCCCATCTCCGCGACGGAGCTGGCCGGCGTGCTGCTGGCCCTCGCGCTTTTGCCGCCCGCCGCCCTGGGCATGCTGCTGGCCTCAGTCGGGTGGCTGTTCTCGGGACCCGCAGCCGCGCTGGCGTTCCTGAAAATCTACGCCCTCGCCCTCGGAGGCGTCGCGCTCTGCGTGTTTTTCGCGGTCTGGCGCGGCGCCGGAGTGCAGGGCTACGCTTTGCTGCTGCTGAGCCTCTTCGGCTTCCTTTTCGGTCACCTCTGGCTGCAGGGTCATTTCCATTACTCGGAGCGGACGCTGATGGTCGCGGGCTCCATCGCGACCGGGTGCATCCTGCTGGCGCTTGTGCTCACGCGCCTGGTCCTCGTCCGCGGCAGCCGCGTTTACCGCGAAGAAACAAACCCTTCCGGCGGTTTCCCCATGGCCGCAAGCCAATAGTCGCGCACAGAGACAGGCAAGATGCCCGTCCTACGTGAAACGCCGGCCCGCCCACCCGCAGACTACGGGCACCGTTCTCTGTCGAGTTTATGATACCAAGAGCCAACCCCTTGCCGAACATTTGCCAAAGACAAAGTGAAAGCATACAGCACGTGCGAACTGGTGCTGCTCGACGTCCGAACGGGCCTGGTCCCGTTCACGCGGGTGGCCAGTCGAGAAAAACTTGAACTGAAGCAGTCGAGTGATCTCGATACTTCGGAGGCAATGCGGAGGGCGGAGCAGTCCTCGGCTGCGGAGGCTTTGAAGGCGGCTGGCGAGGATCTGGTACAATTCGTGAAGTCAGTGCCCAAAAAGGCCAGTTAAGGAGCGTCGTCAAGGGGTCAGAAGCCTGGCGCACGCCCCGCAATCCGCAGGATTGACAGACAGTAGCCGGAGGTCGCCAGGGTGTTCGGGGGGGCGGCGACCTCCGGTGAGGCGGCAAAATAATCCCGCCACCCCGAAGGCGGTGGCAGAAAGCGCGCACCGACTCTACCTTCCGGGTGCAACGGTGATTTGGTAGGTAATCGTGTTTTCAAGGAAAGAGCTGACGATAATATGGTTGCCCGGTGTCATGGGCCGGAATATCGCGAACCATCCATCCATGAGGCCGGGGCTGTAATCACTGGCCGACCTTCATCGTCACCGGGACAGACATCTCTCCCTGAAATGTTAGTTGCGGCGCTATTACCATGGTCCCAACCGTCAAAGCTGGCGACACAGCCGCGCCTAGAGGGAAGGAATTGGCCCATTGCGCGGCCATGATCGCCCATTCATCGTAGCCCTCGCCGAGAACCTGTGACTGGGGCGGTGCAATGCCGGGGTTGGGGTTTCCTCCCTTGGGCCCGGCAGCCTGGGAGTTGGCGCTAACCGCGAGTAAACAGGCTGCCGCCATAGCGCTGGTGATTTGTAGGCGTGAGGTCATTTCTTTTCCTTTTCAGGGCGATTTAAGCCGGTAAAAGCGCGCGGGGTAATTGCTCGCGTCGGGATCGGTGAAATAACCCGGAACACCGGAGCGCAGCATGTTGGTCGCCCGGGCAGTCCAATTCAGCAGGTCGGCCGAGCTCTGCACGACGACTCGCTGGCCGGGCGCGCCCGCGAAGTCGAACCCAAAACCGTTGGTGCCAAACCCGAAGCGGCCATCCTGAGTCAGAATGGTTGGCGGCATATCGGTCAAAGCCAGGCGGCTCTCGACGAACCAGCTTGCGGTGGCGTTGGCGATGAACCCGCGAGCGCGGACGGTACAGTTCGTGGGGAGGGAGGCGGCGGTTACCCGCCACCCGCCAGTGATTCGGGCGCCCGCTCCGAGGCTGACCCAGGCCGCTTGATTGGTCGAGCACTCGAAAGTGGCGCGCCAGATTTCGGGGCCGCCGCCGCCGCGCAGCCAAACCACATGCGAGCCGTCCCGGAATAGATCGGAGGTGGCCGGGTCCGTGTTGAGAAGGCGCCCAAGGTTTGTGCGGGCTTCGCCCGCGAGTTCGCTGAACTGTCCTCCTACCACGATCCTTCCATCAGCCTGGACCGAAACCGCCGTCACGCTTCCGGAAACCCCGGGGTCAAATGTGGGATCCACTGTCCCATCCGAATTGAGACGTCCGAGGCCAAGCCCCATTAAACCGGGCAGCGGATTGCCTGTGGGGACGCCAAGAATGATCTTGCCATCGGCCTGCAGTGCCAGGCCCGAAACCAGCTCAAAACCGTTGGCGATCGTGAACGTTCCATCAAGTGCGCCATTGTTAAAGAGCCGTCCCACGCCAGGCACGAGGATTCTGCCGTCAGGCTGAAGGATGATTTCCGCGATGTACGCGAACCCGGTCGACACTCCAAGGTCGAACGTATCGTCCACGGCGCCGTTCGCCAGCAATCGCACGAGACGGGACCGGGGCTGACCGAAGACACCGCCTACCAGGATCCGGCCATCGGGCTGCAACGCGACGCAAAGCACGGCGTCGTCGAAAACGGGCGCAAACGAGCGATCCAACACGCCGCTGGCGCTCATCCGCGCAATCTTGCTGGTCCAGGAGTAGTCGTAGGTGGCCAAGTCACCCCCGACCACGATCCGGCCATCCGGCGCCACCGCGAGCGATGAGATTGAGCCAAGAACCTCGCAGATAAAGCTGGGATCAGGCGTGCCGTCCGGATTGAGCCGGCTGACTCCTCCCGGACCCGTGATGAGGATCTTGCCGTCCGGTTGAACGGCCAGGCACGAGCCCTCGTCGTTCCAGGCCGGGTTGAACTGAGTGTCGAGCGAACCATCCGCATTGAGCCGGCCAAGACGGGTGCGGGCCTGACCGCCCAGCGAAGTAAACCGGCCACTTACGAGGATCTTGCCATCGGCTTGCTGCGCCAAGCGGAAGATAACGTCGTCACTCGCCGGGCTAAAGGTATCAGGCAGCGCCTGGTTTACCGACAGGCGCGCCTGGTCAGAGGTTACGGTGCCGAATGCGTTGGCGACGCTGACGTTGTACAGGCCTCGATGGGTGCCCTGGAGGTTCGGGAAGGCTAAGTCTGAGCCTGTCGCGCCGCTGATATCGACCCCATCTTTGCGCCACTGGTAAGTGACTGGCGGAGTGCCCCTGGCATCCACACTCAGGGTGACTGCCTCGCCGGTGTTGGCCAATCGGCTCTGCGGCGCCGACCAAATGGCCGGGTCGTCGACGATGAGCGTGGCGACCTGGCTGGTCACCACACCGTAAAGATTGGTAACGACCACCCAATAGTCGCCTGCATTCGTGCGGAGAACATAGTTAAGCGTCAGAGCGTTGCTCGAGGCGCCCAGGACGCCTCCGCCATCGGCCAAAGGGGTCCCCGCATGGAACCATTGAAAAGCCAGCGGCGGCGTGCCCCCGGCGATCACACTCAAGCTCACGGGCTGGCCCGCGGAGACGCCCAGGGTAGAAAAGCTGGGCTGGACGTTGATAGCCGGGTCAATCACCTCCAGCCGCGCGACCTGGCTGGTAACACTCCCAAAAGTGTTGGTGATGACGACCGAGTACTCGCCGGCGTCGGACCTGCACACATCCTTGAGCGTGAGCGTGGCCGTCTGCGCGTTGGTGACGTGGCCGCCGTTGCCGAGGTCCACGCCGTCCGCGCGCCACTGATATTGCAGGGGCGGTGTTCCCATAGCCGTCACGCTAAAGGTGGCGAACGTGCCGGCGTTGTTGGTGCGGCTGGCAGGTTGTCGCGTGATGGCGACCTGGCCCGGGATCACCGTCAGGCTGGCGGCCCGGCTCACGGCCGTCCCGAACGCGTTACTCACGACCAGCGCGTAATTCTCCGCGGTTCCCGTTCGTCGTTCCGGCAAAAGCAATGTGGTCGCCGTGCCGTCGGGCACATTGGTCCCATTGCATTGCCACTGGCAAAAAAGCGGCGGCGAGCCGACCGCCAGCGCGGTGAAAGCGGCGGTTGTCCCTTCGTATACCTGCTGCGCAAACGGGTGCACCGTGACCGCCGGCGAACCGTCGCCGACGAGCGCGAGGTTGTGCCCGGCGCCGGCAGCAATCATGACCACGTTGGTAAGGGTCGGCGGCACGCTGGTTTCATTGTCGAACAGGTTGTTTCCCCAGCCGACCACCGTGCCGTTGTCCCGCAGCGCCAGTCCGTGGTTGTGCGCCACCGCGATGGCGGAGACATTGGTCAGCCCTTGCGGCGCATTCGTCTCGCCGCCGAAATGATTTACACCCCAGGAATACAAGGTCCCCTCCGGCTTGAGCGCGACGCACTGGCAATTGCCCGCCCCCAGGGCGACCACATTGTTCACATTGGTCGGCACGGTCACGGTCACCGACCCGGAATAGCCCCTGTCCCAGGATCCCCAGCCGACAACGCTGCCGTCGGCGTTAAGCACCAAGGTCTGTTTATCACCTCCGGCAATTGCGACGACGTTGCTCTGAGCCGCCGGCGGGACAGAATTGAAAGAGGAACTCCACATTCTCACCAGGCCATCGGCAGTGAGCGCCAGGTTGGCGTCGTTCCGGCCTGCCAGTGCGACGATGTTGGAAAGCCCGTTGGCGACGACAACCGGGGTGGCGGGGCTTCCCCAGCCGACTACCCGGCCGTCGGCTTTGAGCGCCAGGCATTGATCCCCGTAGGCGGCAATCGCCACTACATTGGATAACCCCGCCGGCACGTTCGTCTGGCCGTAAGATCGGTCGCCCCAGACGGCCACGGTGCCGTCGCTCCTCAGGGCCAGGTTGTGGAAATTGCCGGCGGCAATCGCGACTACGTTCGTGAGGCCTGCGGGAACGGTCGCCTCGCCGTAGCGATTTCCTCCCCAGGCGACCACCTGGCAGGCGGCGTGGCTGGTCAGGGCGGCCGAGCATAGAGCACTAAGCAGGAAGAGGCTTTTCATGAGTATATTTTCAATAGAGGAACGACGCTTGTTCCGGTTCACCATGGTACTAACCGGAATCGCGTCCAAGATTGCTAAGAAAAGCGTACCCTCACGCGGCGCAAGGAAGTTGACAGGGGGGCAAAGAGGCTTAGTGTTGTTGTCGATATGCAGCCTAAACCGCTGTTGCTTCCTCGATAGCGGTGCGGGGGACCCAAAATCCCGGCTAAACCGGGACGGGGCGCAGGGACGCTGGTAACAGCGCCTCAGGCCACTTTCAAGGCCCAGCCCGACAGCTAACCTCGCCGGCAGTTGGAAGGGCGATCCTCTAGAGTCCCGCCGGAGCGGAATTCCACGATTTCCCAGAACGAAACCAGTGTGTCTGGCTCATGATTACTGTCTCGACGAACCGGCCGAGGAACGTGGATGCGCCGCGGGCGGCGGCGATCTTGTATGGGGATTGGGGGACGAGCAAAGCCTACGTGATCGGCCTGGCCTTTGCCGTAGGGGGCTACGCCTCATTCTGGCTGATCGCGGCGATGTGTGTGCTGACAGCGCTGGTGGGTCTGAACTATATCGTGATTTGCAGGCATTACCCCGATGGGGGTGGCGTTTACGCCAGCGTCCGCCACCGCTCGCAGGTGATCTCGATAGTGGGGGCCTTTTTGCTGGTCGCGGATTACCTGGTGACCGCGGCCATCAGCAGCCTTTCGGCGTTCCAATATCTCGGGGTTCCCCACCCGGAGGTGTTCGCTGCCGGCGCTATTGCGGTGGTCGGGGCGCTGAACTATTTCGGTCCACGGCACACGGGAGGCCTGGCGTTCCTGATCGCGGTGCCCACGGTGGCGGCGGTGGTGTTGCTGGGAGCGTTTTGCCTGCCTCACCTTGGGGTCGCGATTGAGAATCTGCGGCCTTTGTCCGGGAGCCTGGGGGAAAACTGGAAGGGGTTTGTGGGGATCGTGCTGGCGCTGTCGGGGGTGGAGGCGGTGGCCAATGCCACCGGGGTAATGCAACTGAATCCGGGCAGCAGCTTGTCGAAGCCGAGCGTATCGAAGACGTCCACGCCGGCCATTGTGGTGGTGATGATCGAGGTGTGTGTGTTCACCGCGCTGCTGGGCCTGGCGATGCATGCCCTGCCCGGGCTGACGATCAACGCGGGGGATGTTGATGCGCCGGGGCACGCAGGAGTCCGCGATTACATGCTGCGGTATATGGCGGAGGTGTTTGTCGGGCAATCGCTCGGAGCGACGATGGGCCATGTCGCGGCGTGGGTGGTAAGCCTGGTGATCGCTGGCTTGCTGTTCTCGGCGGTGAACACGGCGGTTGTGGACCTGATCGCGATTCAATTCCTGATGTCGCGAGACCGGGAGCTGCCGACGGTGTTCCAACGGCTGAATCGATTTGGCGTGCCGGTGGCTGGCATGGTCGTGGCGACGGTTGTTCCGGTGCTGCTGGTGCTGCTGACGAAGGACATGGCAAAGTTGGCGGACCTGTATGCAATTGGCGTGGTGGGGGCGATTGCGGCCAACCTGGGCTCGACGTCGACCGACCGCCATCTGGGCTTGAAGGGATGGGAGCGCTCACTGATGCTCGGCACGTTTGTGGTGATGGCGGCGATCGAGGTGTCGCTGTTCACGGACAAGCCCCATGCGCGGGTGTTCGCGGTGACGATCCTGGCAGTCGGCCTGGTGCTGCGCGGCTTGGCGAGCGAGCGCGCCGCCAGGAGCAGGGCGGCGCCGGCGTCGGTTTTGGCGCCGACAGTCGCCGCTGCGACCGCCGCGGCCACTGTGAATGAGACGCGGGACCCGATTCTTTGCGCCGTGCGAGGTGTGGGCAGAACGCTGGATTTTGCGATTGAGGAGGCCAGGGAGACAGGTCGGCGGCTTTATGTTCTCTTCGTGCGGGAGCAGGCCGTGATTACACCGGAAGACCGGGACCGAAAATGGCGCGAGGATCCTGAAGCGGAGGCGATCTTCGAGTATGCGGAGGCGAAGGCGGGGACTGGGCACGCGTTTCCGTGCTATGCGGTGAGCGACTCGGCGGCCGATTCGATTGTCGATCTGGCGGCAACACTCGGCGTAGCGCGGCTGATTCTGGGCTCGCCGCAGCGAAGCACCCTGCTGAATCTCCTGCGGGGCAACATTATCCGGCAGGTGTCGGGACTGCTGCCGGATAATATTCACCTGCTGGTCTACGCCTGACGGCAGAAGCGCCTGGGAGCGAATGATGATGTCCGACCTGGCGACCGCGTTCCGCGCCTTGGCTCTTCTGTAGGCGGAGCAAGGGCCGGCACAGTGAGTCTTTGGGAGCAAGCCCTTGCCGCTTGTGGCGGGCAATCCGGTGCACTTGGCGGTGCGTTGTGACCTCACGTCTGCACGGCGCAACGTTGTCGCGGCTTCAAACACCTGCAACTTGCCACGCGGTCTTCTCGCCAACCTCTTGCGGCGTGGTCAGGAACCGCAGGTGCTCATGGTTTCCCCACCGTCGCCCAGCCGCTGTGGGCCGCGCGCAGGGTTACGGGCCGGTTGATGGTGATTTGCTCGTTGTAACTGCCAGGACGCAGCAGGACGATGTCGGTGCCCGCCGCGCTGGAGGCGGTTGTGGCGTTCGACACCGTGCGCTTGGGAGCAGTGCTGTCAAACCCGGAATAGCCGTCGTTGCCGGAGAGGCTGACGAAACGGGTGTGTCCGCTGGCGACGGGGAACCGGTCGCTGTTGGCGTAAGTGCCGTGCAAGTCGAGCTGCAATTCGGTCATCAGGCTGATGAGCGTGTCCTTGTGCGGCGGGTCGTGGTAGGACATGACATTGGAGAACGTGTTCATCGCGAGGGTTTGCTGGGCCGGCGTGCAGGAGGCGAAGTATTGGTTGAAGTTGGCGAGCGTGAGCAGGTCGATGTTGGTAAAGCAAAAGTCGCCGGCCGCCTCGGGCAGCGTGTCGGCGATGTTATCGTCCCCCACCCAGTAGCCGTTCATATATGTGCAGCCGCCGGTGCTGGGGCAGCCGCAGCCGCCGTGGGTGTGCGGCAGTCCGAAGTAATGCCCGGTTTCGTGGACGAGCCAGAACGCGCCGTCGTTCACGATGCCCCAGCAGACCGTCCAGTTGTTCGCCGTGGTCTCCCACGGGAACGGGGCGGCGCCGCCGGTGTTCCAATCGGTCGGCTTGCTGATGTAGAAGTTGATCGCATCCGTGCGCCGAAGGTACAGCGCGTTGTTCCGGGCGTCGGCTTGGAAGGCCGACCAGACCGACAGCGGGTCACGCGGATCCACGCCAAACCACTTGCTCGGCCCGCTGACGCCGCCCTGGGTGGGCCCGCCGATGGCGGTGACCTCGGTGAGTTGGAAACGATAGCCGCGCCAGTAGGCGGCCATCCAGGCGTTGGCCGCCGCGACCCCGTTGGTGATCATCTCCGAGGTCACACCGGCGGGCCATGCGCCGCGGACGGGATCGACGATGATCTTGACCGAGAGGCGAAAGTTGATGGTCTGGCCGGGCGCGGGACCGGCGCCGGCCATGAGCAGCCCCAGGGCGCTCATCCAGCAAAACAGTGTTTTCATGGGCTGAAAGCGTTGGGGCACTTACTGGAGGGTCACCAGCACAAGCACAAGGCCGGTGGCTTCTTTTAAGCCGGTCATCGCTTTGCCAAGAATCGCGCCCTGCGCGCGGGCATGGTCGGTGACTTTCATCGCGTGGCCCGGAGTGGCCGAGGTAGTCAGCAAATCGCCGGGCTTGATGGGGGCGGTCGAGGCGTCCGCCTGCACATAAACGCGGCCGGAGAGCGCGACGTGCTGGTCCCCTTCCACGACGCCCTGCTGGCTCAGGCTCAGGCCCGGGTTCACCCCGCCGGCGCCGCTGAGCACACCGGCCACCCGTTGGTCGTAGGGTTCGGTGCTGAGTTTCAACTGGCCCGGATGGTCCTCGTCAATGACGACCACCGCGCCCTTCGGCAGGGCCGGTTCGGACATTTTGAACGGCTCGGCGATGTCCGCCCCGCCGCGGATGGTGAGGACGTTGACGAACAACTGACCGTTGGTGTTGAGCACCATCACGTCGCCTTTGCCGTCGGCGTAGAATCGCACCGAGTTATCGCCGCCCATCGCGATATCCCAAAACGGCCGCGTTCCGGTCTGCATCCGCAACCGGGCCCAGCCGGTGTCGAAGGGGTCATGCAGGGCCAGTTGAGGCTTATCGAACGGCGAGGCGTAGTTGATCTGCACGGCACCGGCAAAGTTGCCCGCGTAGCCATTGGGGCTGCTGCCGTAGAGGGCGATGCCATTGGCACTGATCCCTAAAATAGCCGTCCCCAGGCCTGTATCGCACGTGGCTTTGATCGCGCGGGGAAAGCTGATCGGCGGGAAAAGATCCACCGTGTTAATCTCCACCGAGGAAGCGATGGCGGTGACATCCAGCCGCCCGTTGTTATCCAGGCGCATGTGTTCGGCGCTGGCTGTGCGGAAAATCAGCGCGTCCGAGTCCAGGTACCCGATTTGCCCGGGGAAAGTCCCCGCCGCGTTATTGAAGTTGATCGCACCCAGGTAGGTGGGCGACGGAGTGTTGTTCCGCAACTCGAGCACGGAGCCGAAATTGTTGGCGGTTGAGTCCAGCCGCGCCACACTTTGCGGGCCGAGCAGGTGCAGCGGCCAGGCGGGGCTGGCGGTGCCAAGGCCGACGCGGTTGTTGACCGGGTCGATCGCCAGCGTTCCCCCGTCGAACGTCAGGGTCGAAGTCAGCGGCCAATTGCCACCCGTCGGGAGGACCGCCGGGTTCAGCGTCCCGCTCAACTGCGCAGCCGCCAGCGGACCGGTGAGGTTGCCGGAAGTGATGGCGTAGGGCGCGGGCGCCAGGCGCTGGCGCGGGAACAGCGCGGCAAAGGCGAACGTGTTGTCGTTGGTGCGCACGAGGATTTGCAGCCAACGCTCGGGGCCGCTGAACACCGCCGCGCCGAAGTCCAGGTCCAGCACGAACAAGCCATTCGTTACGGCCACCGCCGTGCTGGTCAATGTGCCCGAGACCAGGGTGTCGCCGCCCGGCATTGCCTTGTCGTAAAGCTGGCACCGGAAATCGTAGCGGCCGGTGGCCGGCTGCCCGTTCTCCACCAGCCGGCCTTGATAGCTGAAGGCCGTCCCCTGGGCGAAGGCGGAGGGTTGAAGCATGACGGTTGAGAGCAGGCTCAACCCGGTGAGGATCGGACACAGTTTTGATTTCATGGATCAGTTGGCGGTTGATGGTTGACTTTGTGGTTTGTTGCCTGGTGGTAAGAGGTCATGCCCTTCGCCAGCGAGGTGGCGGACACAATCGGGGGCCAGGGCCGGCTGGCGGTGAAGGTTGGACCAGCGGTCTTTGTGCCGGTGACGGTCTTGTGCATGACCCGGTTGGATTGCGCGATCATTCCACGCAATCTGATGCGCAGTATAAGTAGGGCTCGGAAAGATCCAAGCAAGATATTTTCGGTCGGTGATGAACAAAAGGTGAGTGAATGCGACCGTGATTGAGCAGGAGATGGTAGCCGTGAATTTGCCGCGCAGTCTTCTCGCCAGCCTCGTCCGGGTTGCCCGGGAACCGCGCTGGCACCCTTCCGGAATCAGTCAGGGTTGGAGGCCGTGGACCACCGGCCAGCAACCACGAGCCTGACGTCTTCCAGGTGCCGCAGGCGGGCATCAGGGTGCCGGGACCAAAAACATTCCGGGAACCGGCGCACCAAAGCCGTCGCCCTCTTGACCAGTTCCGGGGGCGCTGACGTAGGCGGCGGCAGTTCATGAAGTTCGTCAGGCGCAGCAGCCTTGCGCACAACCTGCCGATTGCCAGGCCTCGCCGCAAGCCAGTCACTCAGTCCCAAATGGAGGGGATGCAGTAGTCGACACCTGCTACATCATCTTGAGCAGCGTGTCGGCCATTTCGGAGGGGGTGGGGGCGACGCCGATGCCGGCGGCTCGGAACGCTTCGATCTTTGCGGCGGCAGTGCCTTTGCCGCCGCTGACAATGGCGCCGGCGTGACCCATCCGCCGGCCCGGGGGGGCGGTGGCGCCGGCGATGAAACCGGCGACGGGCTTTTTGCAGTGCTGCTGGACCCATTCGGCGGCTTCCTCTTCGGCCGAGCCGCCGATTTCGCCGATCATGATGATGCCGTGGGTGTCCGGGTCGTCATTGAATAGCTTCAGCGTGTCGAGGTGGGAGGTGCCGTTGACGGGGTCGCCGCCGATGCCCACGCAGGTGGACTGGCCGACGCCGCGGCAAGTGAGCTGCCAGACCGCTTCGTAGGTGAGCGTGCCGCTGCGCGAAACCACGCCGATGTTCCCTTTTTTGTGAATATACCCCGGCGAGATGCCGATGCGGCAGCCGCCGTGGGAATCCCTGCCTTCGCCGGGCGTAACGACGCCGGGGCAGTTCGGCCCGATGAGGCGCGTCTTTTTGCCTGCCATTGCCCGCTTGACGCGGACCATGTCATTGACGGGGATGCCTTCAGTGATGCAGACGACCAGGTCCAGCCCGGCATCGACCGCTTCGAGGATGGCATCGGCGGCGAAGGCGGGCGGCACAAAGATGGCAGAGGCGGTCGCGCCGGTTTGCTTGCTGGCTTCGGCAACGGTATCGAAGATCGGCACTTTGTTCTCGAAGAGCTGGCCGCCCTTGCCGGGAGTGACGCCGGCGACTATTTGCGTGCCGTATTCGAGGCTAAGCTGGGTATGGCGCGCGCCGAAACTGCCGGTGATGCCCTGCACGAGGACCCGGGTCTGCGGTGTGACGAGAATGGACATGGGAGGTGGGGATATAAGTCTGAAAGTGTGCGGCTTAGCTGCCGCTAACGGCTTTGACCACCTTTTGCGCGGCATCGGCCATCGATTCGCCGTTGGTGATCGTCAGCCCGGACTCGGCGAGGGTTTTTTTGCCGGCCTTCACGTTGTTGCCTTCCAACCTGACCACCAGCGGCAGCTTGAGCCCCGTCTGTTTTACGGCGGCGACGATGCCGGTGGCGATCACGTTGCAGTCCATGATGCCGCCGAAGATATTCACCAGGATGCCCTTCACGTTGGCATCCTGGAGGATGATGTTGAAGGCGGCGGCGACCTGCTCCTGGCTGGCGCCGCCGCCGACGTCGAGGAAATTGGCGGGGCGCCCGCCGAAATGCTGGATGATGTCCATGGTGGCCATCGCCAGGCCGGCGCCATTCACGAGGCAGGCGATATTTCCGTCGAGCTTGATGTAATTGAGGTTGTATTTGCTGGCCTCGACTTCGAGCGGGGCTTCCTCGGCGAGATCCCGCATTGCCTGGAGCTCCGGATGCCGGTAGAGGGCGTTGTCATCAAGCGTCAGCTTGGCATCGACGCACAGCAGCCCGAGCTTGCCTTCCGGCGAGCGCACAATGCAGAGCGGGTTGATTTCGAGCAGCGAGGCGTCGTTTTCCCACCAGGTCTTGTAGAGGCCCAGCAGCAGCTTCGCGCCCTGCCCAATGAGGTCGCCCTTGAGCCCCAGCGCGGCGGCCACTTTGCGCGCCTGGTAGGGCATCATGCCAACCGCCGGGTCGATGGGCTCTTTGAAGATCTTTTCCGGGGTTCGGGCGGCGACTTCCTCGATGTCCATGCCACCCTCGGTGCTGGCCATCATCACCGGGCGGGAAATCGCGCGGTCCAGCAGCACCGCCACATACAGCTCTTTCCGGATGTCGGGGGCGAGCGCGACGATCAGTTTTCGCACTACTCGGCCTTCCGCGCCGGTTTGTTTGGTTACGAGGATATTGCCGAGCATTCCCTGGGCGTCGGCAAAAGCCTGGTCGGCGGTGGTGGAGAGTCTCACTCCGCCCTTGAAGCCGGTGTTGAACGTGCCTTTGCCCCGGCCGCCGGCGTGAATCTGGGATTTAACGACCAGCTTCCGGGCGCCGCGGGCCAGGAGGTCCTGAGCAATGGCTTTGGCTTTGTCAGCGGTGTCGCACACGTCGCCGGGAGGGATGGCGACGCCTTGCCTGGCCAGCAGTTCCCTGGCCTGGTACTCGTGAATATTCATGCGGACAACAAATGAGGGAACGCGCCGCGCCGGCCGCCCAATCAGTCAAGGTCTGGTCCACGCTGCCGGCGGGCGGGTCATTTCCGATCTTTGACGGGGGTGTAATGGTTGAGCGTGGGCCCGATGTAAACCTGGCGCGGCCGGTAAATCCGCGTCGGGGCTTCCATGACCTCCTTGTAATTGGCGATCCAGCCGGGCATGCGGCCAATGGCGAAAATCACGGTGAACATTTCGAGGGGAATGCCAATGGCGCGCATGATGATGCCGCTGTAGAAATCGACGTTCGGATAGAGCTTGCGTTCGACAAAGTAAGAGTCTCTGAGCGCGGCTTCCTCGAGGTGCTTGGCGATATCGAGTAGCGGGTCGGAGATGTGCAGCCTGGCCAGCAGGTCGTCGCACGCTTTCTTAATGATCTTGGCGCGCGGGTCGTAGTTCTTATAGACGCGGTGGCCGAAACCCATCAGCCGCCGGCCGCTGTTTTTGTCCTTGGCGGCGGTGATGAACCGGGAGCCGTCGTCGCCCTCGTCATGAATTTGCTGGAGCATTTCAAGGACGGCCTGGTTGGCGCCGCCGTGGAGGGGCCCCCAGAGGGCGCACACGCCCGCGGCCGCGCCCGCAAACAGGTTGGCCCGGCTCGAAGCCACCATGCGCACCGTGGCCGTCGAGCAGTTCTGCTCGTGGTCGGCGTGCAGCAGGAAGATCAGGTCCAGCGCCTTGGCCGCCTCCGGCTTGAGGTCGTAATCCTGGTAGGGATGCGAGAACATCATGTGCAGGAAGTTGGCCGTGTACTTCAGGTCGGGCTTGGGATAGATAATCGGCAGCCCGCGGGATTTCCGGTAGGCGAACGCGGCGATGGTGCGGACCTGGGAAAGGAGGCGCGCGGCAGAGATCATGAAATTGGCGCTGCTGGCACCCTCGCGCAGCAGCTCCGGATAAAAGCAACTCGAGGCGTTGATCATCGAGGAGAGAATCGCCATCGGGTGCGCGTTGGTGGGGAAGCCTTCGAAATGGTGCTTCATCGCCTCGTTCAACAGCTCGTTTTCGGTGAGCAGGTCCGACAGGCGGCGCAGCTCGGCGGTCTTGGGCAGGCGGCCCATGATGAGCAGGTGAGCGACTTCGATGAAGGTGGATTTCTCGGCCAGCTCCTCGATAGGGATGCCGCGGTAGCGCAGGATGCCCTTCTCCCCGTCGATAAAGGTGATGGCGCTCTGACACGACCCCGTGTTGGCGTAACCGTCGTCCAGGGTGATGTAGCCCGTCTGGTTGCGCAGGCTGGAGATGTCGACCGCCAGCTCGTGCTCGGTGCCTTCAACGATGGGAAGCTGAGAGCTTTTGCCGTTCAGGATTAGTTCAGCGATGTTTGCCATAAGCAGTTTTGTTTAAGCTCGCACGGGTGCCGAGCATATGGGGTCCGCCGCGCCGATGCAACTGAAACCGCCAATTTGAAGTACCCCCCAGTCTTGGGTCGGAGCGCCGAGTTGCACTCGGCTTACTGGAGGCGGTCGGCTCGCTTAAGCCGATTAGAAATCGGCGCTCCGACCCAGGATTGAGGCGATTCAATTTGAACATAGGAACCGGCAGGCTGCGTCTTTATACTGTGAACGTGACTAAACAGTTCGCCCCGCAAACCGTCCGCCGCTCTCGCCGGCGGCAATTCCTGCCGTTTGGTTCTGGCTGTGCCCGATCGGGGCTTCGGGTGCTTTCGCTTCTCCTGGCGTGCGCGCTCCCGGGTCTCGCAGTGCCCTCGTCGGCCGCCGAAGCCGACGTCCGCCGCGACGCGGCGGTCATCGCGACCGAGAAAGTCCTGCCGAGCGTGGTCAACATCGCCACCGAGACCATCATCGAATATCACGACTGGTATGACGAGCTCCTGCGCCAGTTCTACGGCGCCCGGCCGCCCCTCCGCCAACAAAGGTCGCTTAGCCTCGGCTCCGGCGTCATCATCGATGACGACGGCTACATCCTCACCAACTTCCACGTCGTCCGCCGAGCGACGCGCATCCAGGTCAAGCTCTGGGACGGCCGGGAATTCGACGCGGATCGCGTCGTCACCCACACCGGCACCGATGTGGCGTTGCTCCGCATCCGGGTGAAACCCGGGGAAAAATTCAAGGCGATCCGATTCGCCCCTGACGATGACCTGCTGCTGGGTGAAACGGTGCTGGCTTTGGGCAATCCCTTCGGCCTGGGCGGCTCGGTCACCAAAGGCATCCTCAGCTCCAAGAACCGGCGGCCGGCGCGGGGCGACGAACCGCTCAACGTAGAGGATTGGCTCCAGACCGACGCCGCCATCAATCCCGGCAACAGCGGCGGGCCGCTGATTAACCTCCGCGGCGAACTCATCGGCCTCAACGTCGCTGTCTATCGCGAGGAACGTGGCGAGCGGGGCGTCGGCGTCGGTTTTTCCATCCCGGTGAAGCAGATCGCCGCCGCCCTCTCGAGCTCGTTTACCCCTGAAGCCACCGCCTCACTCTGGTTTGGCGCCCAGGTTAGAGCCGGGGCCGGGCCGCTCGCCGTGCTTTCTGTTCAAGCCGGCAGCCCCGCCGACCGTGCCGGGCTCAAGGTCGATGACCTGGTGCTCGAGGTCAACGGCCGCAAAGCTGCCACTCTATTCGCGTTCAACACCTGGCTGACCGACGACACCGAGCGCGAAGCCAGGCTCCTGGTCACGCGCCGCAACGACCAGCGCACCGTCAATGTCCAACTCCAACCCTTTGATGATGTGATTCGCCAAAAACTCGGCTTGACCCTGCTGGAACTGACGCCGCAGACCGCCCAGCGTCTCGGGCTCCGTTCCGGCGACGGCCTGTTCATTGAGGAAGTCGAGAAGAACAGCCCCGCGGAGCGGGCGAGGCTCGAGAAAGGGTACCTCATCACTGCGATTGACGGCCGCGAAGTCCCGACGTTGCGGGCGGTGATGGAAATATTGCCGGCCAAAAAGAAAGGCGAGTCCGTCAACCTGGGTCTGATTGCTCCCCGCCGGATTGGGGCCGGGTTTCTGCAATTTCAGCAGGGGACTGTCGACGTTCCCTTGCGATAAGCACAGCCGCCAGCAACGGGCCACTTGTAGATCCTGACCGACGATGGTTCACGCTCTCCTTAAGGAGGGCCGGGGTGAAGGGAAATTTTGACGGCAACCAAACAAAGATCGAGATGCACCCTCCAGCACCCTCGGGCGCGCCCCTTCAGTCTTGGGTCGGAGCGCCGATTTTTAATCGGCTTAAGCACGCCGGCGGCCGCGTGTAAGCCGAGTGCAACTCGGCGCTCCGACCCAAGACTGGGGCGATACCCTCGGGCGATTATTTTGTTGGCTCAAGCTGGCGTGGTTTAGCTAGACTTCATGCCGGGATGCATTGATGAGTGACGGTTTGATGATAGAAGTGGAGAACCTGACGAAACGATACGCCGGCCACACGGCGGTATCGGATATTTCTTTCACCGTCAGGAGCGGGGAAATTGTCGGCCTGTTGGGCCCGAACGGCGCCGGCAAGAGCACCACGATGCGGATCCTGGCGTGCTACCTTCCCGCCACTTCGGGCACGGTGCGGATCGCGGGCCTGGATGTCTTCCACCAATCCCGCGAGGTGCGCCGGCGGATCGGGTACATGCCCGAAAACAATCCGCTCCATCCCGACATGCGGGTGCGGGAGTATTTGAGATTCCGGGCACGGTTGAAGGGCCTGGGGGCCAGGCGGGCCCGGCAGCGCGCCGACACGGTGATGGAACAGTGCGTCTTGACGGAGGTTTCGCGCCGGATCATCGGCCAGCTTTCCAAAGGCTACCGGCAGCGCGTCGGCCTGGCCGATGCCCTCGTCCACGAACCGGAGCTGATCATCCTCGACGAACCCACCATTGGGCTCGACCCCAACCAAATCCGGTCGGTCCGGCAGCTCATCAAGAATCTCGCCTCGGCCCACACCGTGCTCATCTCGACTCACATCCTGCCGGAGGCCGAGATGACCTGCAACCGGATGGTCATCATGTACGAAGGCCAAATCCTGGCGGCGGACACTCCGGAAAACCTCCAGCGGCTGATGAGCGGCAGCAGTCAGGTGCTGGCGGAAATCTCCGCGCCGCTCGAAGCCCTCCAGCAGTGCTGGGCGCAGATACCCGAGATCGAACACTTCGACATCTCGCCCGCCGAGGGCGATTTCTTCCGCTGCGCGCTGACCCCGCGGGACGGCCTGGACTTGCGGCCCCAGGTGTATGCGCTGGCCCGCGAGCAGGGCTGGGTGTTGCGCGAGCTGACCCGGAACCGCCACTCGCTCGAGGACATCTACGTGCGCGTGACGCGCCCCGAGGAGGAGGAGGAGGAAGGCTGATGCAGGCTTATTGGACCCTGACGCGGCGGGAGCTGGCGTCCTATTTTCTGTCGCTGACGGGCTACGTGATCATCGCTGCGGCGATGTTCCTCATGGGCTTCAGCTTCGTCGTCATGCTGGTCAAACTGCAGCAGGACGCCACCCCCATGCCGATTACGGAGCTGTTCTATCTGACGCCGTTCTTCTGGTTCATTCTGCTGCTCTCGACCCCGGTGATCACGATGCGGCTGTTCTCGCTGGAAAAATTCACCGGGACTTTTGAAACGCTGATGACGGCGCCGGTGACGGACCTGGAGGTGGTGCTGGCCAAGTTCACCGCCGGCCTGGTGTTTTATTTTGTGATGTGGCTGCCGTTGCTGGGTTGCCTGCTGGTGGTTCGGCAATACACGTCCAATGCGGGGGGATTCGACTTCGGGGTGGTGGGCAGCACGTACCTCGGGATACTGCTGCTGGGCTGCCTGTTCATTTCGATTGGCTGCTGCGCCTCGGCGCTGACCCGCAGCCAGGTCACGGCCGCGATCGTCAGCCTGGGGTTTGGATTCAGCCTTTTTCTGCTCGGCGTGCTGGCCGACCATATCCCGGTGCAGGCGACCTGGCAGGCGCAGGCGCTGGCGGCGCTGGCGTTCTTCGATCAGATGCACGATTTCGCCCGCGGCATTCTCGACACCCGGACCCTGGTGCTTTACCTCAGCCTGACTTTCTTCTTCCTCTACCTGACCTTCCGCATCGTGGAGAGCCGCCGCTGGAAATAACATGGCCGCCGAACCCACATCCAAACCCAGCTTCTCACCCTACCGCAAATGGGGCATCGGCCTGCAGGTGGGACTCGTCCTGGCGCTGGTATTCGCCGTGGTGGTGATGGCGAACTACGTGATCCGCAACTATCCCCGGCGCCCGGTACGCCTGCACCTGAGCACCCAAACCAAATTCCCGCTCTCGGCCCGCACGCTCAAGTTCCTCGAGACGATGACCAACCAGGTCAAGGTGACGCTTTATTACGACAAGGACGACCTGTTCTACAGCACGATCCTGGAGCTCCTGAACGAGTACCACCTGCGCAACCCGCGCATCACCCTCCGGGCCGTCGATTACCGGCTCGACCCGGGCACGGCTCAGCAATTGAAAGCGACCTACAAGTTCCTGGCCGCGCCGAGCGCCAAGAACCTGGTGATCTTCGATTGCGAAGGCCGGGGCGTCAAACCGGTGGACGGCACCGCGCTCACGAAGTACGTCCTGGAGCAGGTTCCGGGCGCCAAGGAACGCGAGTTCAGCCGCATCCCGGTCAGTTTCGAGGGCGAGCGCGCCTTCACCGCGACGTTGCTGGCGGTCACCAGCCCCAAGCCCATCAAGGCCTACTTTCTGAGCGGCCACGGCGAACATGATTATGAGAACAGCGAGAGCGATCTCGGCTACCGCAAATTCGTTTCGCTGCTCAACGAGAATTATGTGCGGGCGGAACCGCTCTCGTTGCTGGGCACCAATGTGCCCGCCGACTGCAACCTGCTGGTGGTGGCGGGGCCGAAGGTTGCGCTGACCGAAACCGAGCTGGAAAAGATTGACCAGTATCTGACCCAGGGCGGACGGGTGCTGGCGCTGTTCAACTACCTTTCGCTGCCCCACGGTCCGATCGGGCTTGAGACACTGCTGGCCACGTGGGGGGTGGAGGTCGCCACCAACATCGTCGAGGACCCGGAGCGTAACAGCGCGAAGGCGGACGTCATTGTGCAGGATTTCAGCCACACGCACCCGGTGGTGAATCCGCTGCTGAACTCGGCGATTCAATTAGTGCTGCCGCGGGCGGTCGGCAGGCTGCGTTCCCGGCCGCAAGGGGTAGACGCTCCGCAGGTCGAGGAGTTGGCGTTTTCGGGGCCGAAGGCGTTCTTGAAATCGGCGCCGACCGAACACAAGGTGTTCCCCCTGGCGGTGGCGGTCGAAAAGGGCGCCATCAAAGGGGTCGTCACCGAGCGCGGCAACGCGCGAATGATTGTCGTGGGGGACTCCACGTTCCTGGACAACCAGTTGATCGTGTCGGGCGCCAACCGCGACTTTGCGGGCTACGCGGTCAATTGGCTGCTGGACCGGCCGCAATTGCTCGAGGACCTCGGGCCGCGCCCGGTGACCACTTACCGGTTGCTGATGACCAAGACCCAGCTCAACGCGGCTAAATGGATATTGCTGGGCGGCATGCCGGGCGCGGTGCTGGCGATCGGCGGCCTGGTGTGGCTCCGCCGCCGCACCTGAGTATTCCGTGCCGGCATGAGCCCGCGTCATATATGGTTTTGGGTGATCCTCGCCGCGGGGCTTTTTGCCTTCATCTTCTTTTTTCAGCGCCACCAGCCGGCGCCGGTTTCCGGGCCAGCCCGGATTTTGCCCGAGGTCAGCGCGAGCTCGGTGGCGGCGGTCCAGGTGCGGCCGGCAACCCATCCGCTGGGGATTCGGGCCGAGCGCACTAACGGCGGGTGGCAACTGACGCAGCCGCTGGTTTATCCCGCGCAATCGACGAATGTGGATCGGCTGGTAGCGGCGCTGGAAGGGCTCCGGGCTGCGACTGTCATCACGGCCGTCGAACTGCGTGGCCGGCCTCGCGCCGACGAAGACTACGGCTTCGTAACGCCCCAGGCCTCCATTGTGATCCAGCAGCCCGACTACCGGGCAACGCTGTTGGTTGGTGCGATGACCACCCCGGGCGACCAGGTTTTTGTCCGGGTCGTCGGGCGCGAGGCGGTTTATGTGACTGACGCCGCCTGGCTGGGGTTCCTGCCCAAATCCGCCAACGCCTGGCGCGACACCTCGGTGCTTCCGGCCGACCTCCGCGGCTTTGACCGGCTGGCGGTTACCAACAGTTCGAGGGCTTTTGTGCTTCAGCGCGATTCCAATAATTTGTGGCGGATGGTGTGGCCGCTAAACTCCGTCCGGGCTGACAACGCCAGGATACAGGACGCGCTGGGCAAGCTGGAGCACCTCCAGGTCCGGGAATTCGTGGCCGACGATCCCAAAACGGACCTGGAGAGCCTGGGGCTGGCCCAGCCGGCACTTGAGGTGTCGCTCGGGTCGGGCACGAACGTCCTCACCGTGCTGCAAATCGGAAAGACCGTCCCCACGGCGACCAACCAGGTTTACGCACGCCGCCTGGGATTTCCCAGCGTCGTCGCCGTGGATGGCGAAGCGCTCTCCTCCTGGCGCAGTGGTTCAGTCAACGACTTCCGCGATCATCACCTCCTCACTTCGGCCCTGCCGATCGCCACGGTTGAGATTCGCGGGGACGAAACTTTTTCGCTGCTGTGGCAAAGCAACAACACCTGGCGGGTGGCGCCCGCGGACTTCCCCATCGATAACGCGCTGGTGCTGGATTTCCTTGGTTCTTTGACCGGCCTTCAGATCGTCCAGTTCATCAAAGATGTCGTTAACGCTCCCGACCTGCCCCAGTTCGGATTGGCCAAGCCGGCCCGACAGTACATTGTGAAGGCCGCTCCCTCGAGTTCGCCCTCCCTGGCCTCCAACAGCGTCATCGCGGAGCTTAGTTTTGGCCTGGTCACCAATCAGCCCGAAAAAGTGTTCGTCTGGAGGCCCGACGAAAGCTCCGTTTACTCCATCGCGACGAACGATTTCTGGAGTCTCCCCTCGAAGGCCTGGCAGTTCCGCGACCGCAGATTCTGGCGGTTCACCCCTGATGAGGTCGCCGGCCTGGTGATCCGCCAACGAGGCAAGACCCGGGAGCTCATCCGGGCGGCGTCGCACCGGTGGTCGTTCGCGCCGGGCTCCCAGGGGATCATCAACGATCTGGCGGTCGAAGAGACGGTGCGCGGGCTGGTCCAGACCCCGGCGGTAGGCTGGGTGGCGGTGGGGGAACAGGCACAGCAGGGTTATGGGCTGCCGGAAGGCGCCTTCCAGATCACGGTCAAGCTCCGGAACGGCGACCAGGCGACGATCGACTTTGGCAAAGAAGCGCCCTCGACGAACCGCTACGCGGGGGTGGTTCTGGACGGGGAATACCGGGTGTTTGAGTTCTCCTGGATTCTCTACCGGGACGTCGCGAGTTACCTCTCCATTCCGTGACCCCAAACCCAGCCAGGCCAGCCCGCGGCTTCTGGGGGACCTGCCGGGTCTATTTCCGCCGATTCCGGATCGCGGTTTGGCTGTGCGTGCTGCTGCTGTTGGGCGGGTTGATTTATCTCAACCAGGTGGGCCTCCCCGGAGTGATCAAAGAGCCCCTGTTGGAGAAACTGCGCGCCCGCGGTCTCGACCTGCAGTTCTCGCGCCTGCGGCTGCGCTGGTACCAGGGAATCGTCGCCGAAAACGTTCATTTCGGGCGCCCGGACGACCCGGCCGGGGCCGAACTTGAACTGGGCGAAGTGCAGGTTCTTTTGAATTTCAAGGCTTTGACTCACCTGCGGCTGCAAGTGGATCAACTGGTCTTGAGCCAGGGCCACCTGCTCGTGCCGCTGCCAGGCACGGCTGCTCCTGAGCGCCAGCTCCGCGTCGACGATATCCAGACGCGGCTGCGCTTTTTGCCGGACGACCAATGGGCCCTGGACAACTTCCGCGCCAACTTCGGCGGCGCCAGAATCCAGTTGTTCGGCCTGGTCACCAACGCCTCTTCGGTCGGCGACTGGGAGTTTTTCCACGGCCAGCGCACCGAGCCGGCCGCTTCGCGCGCCTGGCAACGCCGGCTGCAAAAGGTGGCGGAGGCGCTGGACGAAATTCGCTTTCCCTCTCCGCCGGAGCTCAGGCTCAATGTGCGGGGCGACGCTCGGGATTTGCAAAGCTTTACCGTCCGGCTCGCGGTCGGGGCGGCGGGGGCGGAAACTCCGTGGGGAACGCTTGCCGCGGGGAGATTTACCGTGCGGCTGCTGCCGGCTGACACCAACGGCAACACGCGCGCCGACATTTCCCTGGAGGCAGCGAGCGCGCAGACGCGCTGGGCAACGGTGACCAACCTGCATTTGGACGTCGTGCTAACCTCGGCGGAAACGCAAACCAACCTGGTTGGCGGCGAGCTGAAACTATCCGCCGCCAGGGCGCACACCCGTTGGGCCAGCGCCACCAACGCGGTTTTCTCCGCCACCTGGGTGCATGCCATCACCAACCCGGTGCCGCTTTCCGGTGACGGACGCTTCGAATGCGAGGAGGCCCGGACCAAATGGGGGAGCGCGCAACGGGTCGAAGTGGCAGGCACGCTGGTCCGCCCGCCCGCCGGCGAATTGCCGGGCGGCGATGAATCGTGGGGCTGGTGGACGAACTACCAGCCCTATGCGCTGGCCTGGCACTGCCGCCTGGCCCGGGTGCACGCACAGGATCTTTTGAGCGAAGCGATCGCCTGCGCGGGGAGTTGGCGCGCGCCGCAACTAATCGTGACGAACCTCGACGTGAGGCTGCCGGCCGGCGGCGTTTCCGCCCAGGCGGACCTGAGCGTTGAATCGCGCCGGCTGCGGGCCGACGTCACTTCCGACCTGGACCCGCATCAGATTGAGTCTTTGTTGCCCGAGGCCGCGCGCCGCTGGCTGGCCCAGCTCGCCTGGACCTCGCCGCCGCGGGTGGCCGCGCGGGGCGAGGTGGTCCTGCCTGCCTGGACCAACAGCCGGCCGGACTGGCGCGGCGAAGTACAGCCGACACTTGCCCTGGCCGGCGAGTTCAGCCTGGCCGACGCCGCCTTTCGCCAGGTCCAGGTCAAAAGCGCCCATTCACAATTCTTCTACTCCAATCAGTGCTGGCACCTGCCGGATCTTGCGCTGGAGACGCCCGGTGGCCCGGTCCGGGCGGAACACAAAGCCGACGACCGAACCAGGGATTTCTACTGGCACATCAACAGCAGCGCGGACTTGCGGGCCTTCTACCCGTTGCTGACGCAGGAAGCGCAACGCGGGCTCGAGCTGGTTAGCCTAATGAACCCGCCGGTGATTGATTGCCAGTTCTGGGGCCGGTCGCGTGAGCCGGAGCGGACCGGGTTTACCGGCCACCTCGCGCTGACTAACTTTTCGTTCCGGGGTCAGCCGGCCGATTGGCTTGAAACCAGCGTCGATTACACCAACCGCGTGCTCCAGATCTATCATCCCCGGGTGCAGCGCGGCGCGCAGCAGGCCAGCGCCGATGGGCTCACGGCTGACTTCAACGCGCAATTGGTTTACCTCACTAACGGGGTCAGCAGCTTCGATCCCATGGCGATTGCCAACGCCATCGGCCCCAAGATCGGACAGAGCATTGAGCCTTACCATTTCGACACGCCGCCCGCCGCCCGCGTTTATGGCATCATCCCGATGCACGGCGAAGAGGGGGCCGACCTGCACTTTCTGCTGGAGGGCGGGCCGTTCAGTTGGTGGAAGTTCCACCTCCCGCACATCGCAGGGCATGTCCATTGGGCGGGTCTGCGGCTGTTTTTGCAGGATATGCGTATGGATCTCTATGATGGAAAGGCCGCCGGTTCGGCCGAGTTTAGTTTCCTTCCGCCCAAACAAGGGACCGACTTCAAATTCACCCTGACGACCACCAACACATTGCTGCACGAGCTCATGACGGACCTGTCCCCGGGCACCAACCACCTCGAAGGCTGGGTCAGCGGCTCGGTCACCATCACCCAGGCCAACACCAAATCCTGGACCACCGTGTTCGGCTATGGCAACGCCGAGCTCCGGGACGGCTTGCTCTGGGACATTCCCATTTTCGGCATCTTTTCACCGGTGTTGAACGGGATTGCTCCCGGCCTGGGCAATTTTCGGGCGGGAGAAGGGACCAGCACGTTCACGATCACCGACGGCGTCATTCATTCCACCGACCTGGAAATCCGCTCCGCGGCCGTGCGGTTGCGCTACCGTGGGACGGTCGATTTCGAAAGCCGGCTGAAGGCGCGCGTCGAAGCCGAACTGCTGCGGGATGTCTGGCTGGTGGGCCCGATCGTGAGCACGGTGCTCTGGCCGGTGACCAAAATGTTCGAATACAGGGTGACCGGGACGTTGTCAGACCCGAAGCTCGATCCGGTCTATATCGTTCCCAAGCTGGTCTTGATGCCTTTCCGTCCCCTCCGCACGATCAAGAACCTCCTGTCGCCGGACTCCGCCACGCGCACGAATGCGCCGCCGGTTTTCCGGGACCTGCCGCCGGAAAAGAAATAGCCGGGAACGCCCTCATGTCTTGGCGGGCGCGCGCGCCACCCGGAGTATCCGCTCAATCTCGGGTCGGAACGCCGATTTTTAATCGGCTTAAGCGCGCCGGCGGCCGCCTGTAAGCCGAGTGCAACTCGGCGCTCCGACCCAAGATCGAGCGGATACCACCCAGAACAGTTTGCGTCGGGGACCGGCTTCGGTTATTTGTCACGCATGGTGCGAGCGACCTGGTTGTGGGCGATGGCGCTGGGGTGCCTGCTGGCGGCGCCGGCTTCGGCGGCGACGGGGCGGGTGATCAAAGTGCTGCCCCAGTTCATGGACCGGCAGGGGCGCACCTCGCTTTCCCCGAGTCTTTATGAACGCGACGCGTATCAGGCCGAGCTGCGCCTCAATCCGTCGCGGCGTTCCGGCCTGCGTTATTACGTGCAATGGAAGACGCGCGGGGCGGTCTGGCAGCCGCTCAAGCTGCGGGTCGAGCTGCGTGGCGTGGCCCGAGGCAATCTTCCCAAGCAGCTCACGCTGGAGCGAAAGCTGGCCGCGAAGCACACTTTATTCTCGCGGTGGGATGAGGTCACGCTGTCGACTGCCCAGTACCAGGAGTTGGAGACAGTGACGGCCTGGCGGGTTACGTTGTGGGAAGGCGCCAGCCTGCTGGGCGAGCAAAAGTCGTTTCTGTGGTGAGCGGCGCCCGGACTACCCTGTCCGTTTTTCCTGTGTTCTGAGCGCCAGCTCGTAACATTCCAGGGCTTCCGCGAACTTCTCCATGCGGTTGAACAAACCGCCCTTGTGCAGGTAGGCAACAGTGAGCGAGCCGTCGGCCGCGATCGCCTGGTCGTAACAGACGATTGCCTCATCGAGCTTTTGCAGCCGCTCCAGCGCGGCTCCCTTTTTGACCAGCGCCTCCCCGTGTCGGGGATCAATAGCCAGCGCCTCTTCGAAGCGGGTTAGCGCGCCTTCCGGTTTGTCCTGGTCCAGCAGCGCCTGGCCCGCTCCCAGCAGTTGTTTTATCTGGTACCGCCCGTCGGCCTCAGGATTGGCTTCCAAGCCCGAGCCTGGCGAGTGCGGGCCGGCGGGTCCACCGTCGCCGTTCGAGCGAGGCACCCTTGCATCGCCGGCAATCGGAGCCGGGTCCCCCTCGGGGAGCGCCGGCCGGCGGACATGCTCGAGCTGGAAGATCCGTTGTTCGATCCGGTCCAGGGCCCCGATAAGGCGCGCATTGGATTGCTCGACTTGTCCCGGCCCGCCCGGGGGCAGGTCGCCTGTTCCCAACGCGGCGACGGGGGACCCCGCGCCGAGGGCCCGAACGGAGGGCAAGCCCGCGGCGACGGAGGCCAGTCCATGCACGGTTCGCCACTGGAAAAAGGCCATCAGAAGCATGGCGGCGACACCGGCCACCGCGAAAGTGCCGGCCATGATCAACATGACGCGGTTCGAGCTCTGCATCGCTTCCAGCTCGCGGGCGCGCTGGTTCGAAAGGCCGTTTTCCAGGCTCTGGAGCCGTGCCGCCACCTCCTGAGCGCTCCGCGCGGCGGCCTCAGCATTCTCCTTCCGAGTCTGGTCGATTGCCAGTTGCGCCGCGTGAACCTGCTCCTGTAATTGGACGTAGCTGCGCAGCACATCCTGGGCGTTGGTTTCCGGCGCTTCCGCGGTCGGGGCGCCGCCGGGCGACGCGTCCGCTGCTGCCGACTTCAGGCCGCCGAGTCCGGAGACCAAAAGCACCAGGGCCACACGGGTGAAAGCAAGCAGGCTTCTCATAGGACTGGCACGAAACTGGGCCGCGCGGCGGTGGATGTCAAGCCGGCGAGGCGCGGGGAGGATCGGAAGGCCGAAATCCGAAATCCGAAGCCGCTATTTCTTGCTAAGGAACCATGGAAACCAAAGGAATGGAGGCAAAAGAATAACAAAGGAGCACTGGTTATCTGCTTTCATTCCTTTGCCTCTATTACCTTGCCCGCTTCAGCTTGCGCTCTCCTTCGGATTTCGGATTTCGGGTTTGGGATTTTCCCCGCCGCTCCGTCCGTCGACTCCCGAGTGCCGGAGCCCGTCACACTCCGCGCAGCTCCGGCGGCCAGATGACCTTGTGGAGCTGGACCTGAAAGCGCACCGGGAGGGAGTCGGCGATGATATTTTCCGCCAACTCGAGGCGGCTGATAGGGGTCTGCCCCGACGGCACGGGCGACAGGGACGGGTGCTGCTGCTCCGGAGTCAGAGGCTGCGCCCAGGAGAACAGCAGCGGACAGACGCCGGCGAGGTTGTGCTGCCGGATTTGGTGTTTGGCCCAGTCGTAATCTTCGCGGGTCCCGATTACGAACTTGATCTCATCGGTGCGCTTGAGGTGCCGCAGGTTTTCCCAACGGTTCCGCGCCGCTTCACCGCTGCCGGGGCATTTGAGGTCCATGATTCGCCGCACGCGCGGGTCGACGGGCGAGATATCATGCGCGCCGCTGGTTTCGAGCAGGACGGTGAACCCGTCCTCGCACAGCGTCCGCATCAGGGGCAGAGAATTCTCCTGGAGCAGCGGCTCGCCCCCGGTCAGTTCGACCAGCGGCAGGCGGGACGACGCGGCCACCCGCTCCGCGCCAGCCGCTGTCCCGGCCGCGCCGAAAGGCGCCGCCAGCCGCATTACTGCCGCGCGCACCTCGTCGAGCGTCTGCTTGTTCCCCGCGGCGAACGCGTACGCGGTGTCGCAGTAGGAACACCGCAGGTCGCAGGCGGTCAGGCGCACGAAAACACAAGGCAACCCGGCGAAGGTGCTTTCGCCTTGCAGGCTCAGGTAGACCTCGTTGACGACCAGTGTTTGCACGGCTGCCGGGTTTTCAGAATTCGGTTGTTCATCAATCGAGCGGAGACAACCGCTCGCCAGGAGCAATTTAAGCCTCCGCCCGCAGTAAATCGAGTTGCCGTTCCACAGGCCCCCCGGCGAGCAGCGATCGGATAGGCTCGTAGTTCTGGCGGTGGATGGGACAGGGGCCGAACTGCTTCAAGGTGGCAAGGTGGAAGCCGGTTAGGTAGCCCTTGTTCGAGGCGAAGCCGTATTGAGGGAACTGCTCGTGGTATTTCAGGATTGCTTCGTCGCGAGCGACCTTTGCCAAAATGGATGCGGCGCCGATGACCCGGACCTTGGCGTCGCCCTTGATGATCGTCCGGGCCGGAAACGGCAGCTTCGGCATCCGGTTGCCGTCGATGAGCACAATGCCGGGCCGAAGCTTCAGGCCGGCGACGGCCCGCTGCATCGCGAGCATCGTCGCGCCGAACACGTTGAGCCGGTTGATTTCCTCGAGACTCGCGGTGGCGACGCAAAAGTCCAGGGCCTTTTCCTTGATGCGCTCGCTCAGCTCCTTGCGCTTTGCCGGGGTGAGCTGCTTCGAGTCTCTCACTCCGTTGATTCGGTGCGCGGGATCCAGAATGCAGGCCGCCGCATAAACCTCCGCAATCGCCGAGCCAATGCCGACTTCGTCCACGCCGCATTCCAGCAGCCCGGCGGTCGGAGTCTCGTCCGGCATGGCCATCCAGTCGCCCATTTGATCAGCGCCGCTATCGAACCATCAGAACCGGTCGGGCCGCAAGCAAATGTTCCACCCGGCGGACCGCCGGGTAGCCACCGGGCGGGTCGGTTCGCGATCCGGCCCCGTGGGGGAAATCCGAAACCCGAAATCTGATATCCGAAAGAAATCCGAAGGCCGAAATCCGAACTCCACATAAGAGACAAAGTGGAGGACGAAGTGGTGAGAGATTTTCAAGTTGTCGCCGCAGTGCGGGGTTGCCTTCGAGCGAGCAACCGATACCATGCGGCACCGACGATAACCCGACACATGAGCACGCATCAACCTGACATCGACCACGAGAAGAAACGGCTGAAAGTCCTCTGGCAATACGACGTGCTGGATACGGTGCCCGAGGCCGTCTTCGACGACCTGACGGAATTGGCGGCGAGCATTTGCGAGGCGCCGATGGCGCTGATTTCCCTGGTGGACGAAAAGCGGCAATGGTTCAAGTCCAAGGTGGGCACCGACCTCAACCAGACCGAGCGGGAAATCTCCTTTTGCACCCACGCGATCCGGCAAACAGGTTTGTTCATCGTGCCGGACGCGACGAAAGATGGGCGGTTTGCGGGCAACCCGTTGGTGACGGGGGAAGCGGGCCTCCGGTTTTATGCCGGGGCGCCGCTGTTGACCTCGGACGGCTACGCGCTAGGCACGCTGTGCGTTTTGGACAAAGTGCCCCGGCAGTTGAGCACCTCACAGGAGCGCGCCCTGACTATTCTGGCGCGGCACGCGGTGGGGCTGCTGGAAATGCGCCGGCGCTCGCGCGAGACCGCGGCGGCGCGGTGAACGGCCAAAGCGTGGAGGGGAAGAGAGTGAAACGCTGGCGCGTTAAAGCGTTAAAGCGTTAAAGCGTTGAAGCGTTGAAGCGTTGAAGCGGGTGGAGGCGCTTGGTATCTCTCCGCCTCACTTCGTCTTTCACTTTGTCTCTCACTTTGTCCCGTTTCATCGCCAGTCCGGACCGGACCAGAAGACAAAGTGGGAATTGGGGCGAGTGCGGTGACCCGCACCTTCCACCGTTGAGGCCTACAGCGACCGGAGCGCGGATCTCACTCCGCGCTCCGGATCGGCTCAACTCAAAGCTGCACCGTTACCGGTTTGCTGACGATTTCCAGTGGTTCGAGGTCAAAGTCGACGCGGACGGTGACTTTCTTTCCGAGTTGATTCTTGGGTACTCGCCATGAGTACGAGCAGGTGCCACCTCAGCCAAACTCCAGGTTGCCTTTGGCCAGTTCCTTGCCGTCGGCGCCCAGGACCCGGAACACTGGTTTGGCGGGATTGCCCGCCAGTTTCGGACCTTTGGCGAAGGTAGAATAGACCTCGCCGTCAGCGCCGTGGAAATTGGCATTGATGCGCACGATGTATTCCGAATCCTTCCTGGGATCGGGTTTGGAATCTCGCGGCAATTCGTAGGCCTGCGGAGTCCGCTTTTGGGCCTGGGCGGCGACCTCGAGCGGCGCACCGCAGCGCAGGGTGTTGGCCTTGCCGGCCTCGAACTTGAAGGGTGTTTTCTGCACGCTCTGGTTGGCCGAAGCCATGACCGGGTCGGCGCCGGAGTTTTGGCCGAACACCGCGCAGTAGTAGAACCGGTAACGTCCGGGCGGCACCTGCACGCGACCTTTCTCAACCGGGGTGTTGAGCAACTGCCATTTGCCGGCCGGATGCTCCCACGCCAGGGTCAGGTTGCGCACCTGGTCGCCGCGAGGCTCGATGGCCACTTCCGCCAGCGGGTCGGTATAGGGCTCGAGCCGCAACGACTTGCCGTCCGCCGCCAGCGCCGCCTTGCAGGGCGTCGCGCCGAGGCACAACAGCGGACCGAAAGGCCGCGCCTCGAGGTCCAGCGGACCAAGCTCGAACGCGCCGGAACCGTCGGCATCGACAAAAAATGCATCGCCGGGTTTGAAGTACCAGCGTTTCTCGGTGCCGCTGCCGTAGGTTTGCGGCTCCGGAAGGTCGCCGAGCTTAAGGTTGCCGTTGCCGTCGTAAACGGCGATTTTTTGTTCCGCGCCGTTAAGGTTGACGGTGGTTTCGAGATACCAGCCGGCTTTCAGCCGCACGTAGCCCGAATAACCGCCGCTTTCGCCCGAGGCTGACCCGGCCATGGGCCGGAGGTAAACGTTCGCGAAGAAGATCGGGCGGCCGCCGCAGAACTCGGTGCCGGCGGGCACTTGGATGGGCCCGAACCACGCGGGGCGCGGGGCGCTGGAAACGCGCGGGGCATCGGCTGGGTCCGTGTCCCTCGGCGCCACGCCATCATCGGTCAGGTCCCCGTTCTGATTCATGTCGACGATGAGCCGGTCGTAGCCCTTGCCGTCCCCTTTGGATTCGTCGAGCCGAAACACATACCGCGGCCCGGATTCGTCCTCGCGCGTTTCGCCGTACAACGGGTGGCGCGAAATCGCCTTGGGTTCTTTTTTGATGCCCGCGGGTTTGTTGGCCCGCAGGTCTCCCATTGCGCCATAGCCGCCCGGTAACTTGCTTATCTGGTCGGCCGTGACCGTCTTGAATGTCAGCGGATAATTCGCCGCTGTTGCTCCGAAACCTGCCGCGATCACCGCGGCAGCGCAGACCATAGCCGCTCTAATCATAGCAATCCTTTCCTTGACTATCCTTGAGAACTGCCTCCGAGCCTGCGCCTCCCCGCGATCGAGGTCAAGGGAAATCTCTCCTCTCCTGTCACGCCGCAGTTCTGTACCGCGGAGTGTTCCCGGGGGACGGACGCACGTCATCTCCGCTCAGTCTTGGGTCGGAGCGCCGAGTTGCACTCGGCTTACACGCGGCCATCGGCGCGCTTAAGCCGATTAAAAATCAGTTCTGTTCGGCATTTTGGGTGCTTTGGCATTGGGACAAGACCAGGCGCGCCATTTGCCCTCGGTTTTTCGCAACATCCGCTGGTGGAAAGTCGAGCCGTCTGCTTTGTGTACATA
>DATDCV010000387.1:0-3189 GCA_036524155.1 Verrucomicrobiia bacterium | reverse complement strand
GAGGAGGAGAGGGAGACTCTCCACCTGAGGCCGCACTTATGGCTGGCGAAGTGCGGATATCCCTGGGCGCAGTAACTACCTGTCCACCTTCCCCCCCCAGAGCACATACAAAATCCGTGAACGGTAGCGCTACCCCCCGCTTCCCCGTCCAGCGGCTGCTGACCTCCATCAGCGTCAGCAACTCCCTCAGCCGCCCGTCCGCAATCCGGCACAAATACATCGGCCGGTGCCCATAGGTCGCTTTGAGCACCCGCGCCCACCCGCCACCATGAAAAATCGAAGCATCCGCCCGAGCCAGCAGCAGCTCATCCCAGCCGGGGTATTCGCAGGGGTCGACCGTGAACAGTGGTCCGTGGTCCGTGGTCAGTCGACACGTAGGCAAAGCTAAAGGCGTTTCAGAAAGGCTAAAGGCTGAAGGCTAAAGGCTAAAGGAGAGACTGCGGGACGATGGGACAACAGGACCATAAGAAAGGCTAAAGGCTAAGGGCTAAAGGCTAAAAGGGAGATTACGGGACTGCGGGAGCGCGTTGGAGCGTTTAAGCGTTAAAGCGTTGAAACGTTGAAGCGAGGGACGGACAGAATCATGGCCGGACAGAATCATAGGGAAGAGGCCAGATTCCAAAATTCAATTAGCAGCCATCAGCGGAGATTAGCGGTTTGCGATTTCCTGTCTGAGCGCTTCGTGTTCCCGGTCTTCAGCCTTTTCCGTACAAAGCTCCGCACGTGCAGGACTTGCCCGCTCTTCGCCAAAACTGCTTTGGCCACAGCCACCACGCTGCGTGGAGGCACTGGGTTGTTAGGTCAGGCGGCCACTGCCACATTCAGGCGCGGCATCGCCAGCGCCGGCAACACATCCGCCATGATCCGCTCTTCTACCGTCAGGGACTTCCCCTCTACCTCGGCCAGGGTCGTTCGTCCCAGAAATTCCAACAGAATCTGCACTCGCTGCTTGGCCGGCAGCACGTTCACCACCACGCCGCGCGACCCCAAAAACGGCCCCTCCGCCACCAATACCTCTGTCCCCGGCCGAAACTGATTCCCCACCGCCATCGGCTCGTCCGACTCAAAACACTGCTGCAACTCCTCTATTGTCTCGTCCGAAACCGCGGGGATTTTCTGTCCAAAATGTACCAGGCTGCTCACACCCGTGACATATCGAATCGCGTCGTATCGCTCCGCCAGGTGACAGCGCACGAAAACGTAGCCCGGGAACAGCGGTTCGATGACCTTCACCACCCCGCGGCACGTCGCCCGTTCGACTCGCAATCGCGGGTTAAATACCTCCAACCCCAACCGGTTCCGCAAGCCGCGCGCGGCGATATGCTCGTGCTTCGGCTGCGTCCGGGCGCAATACCACGCCAGAGCCCTCGGGCTTACAGTGTTGGCCTGCAAGTCGTTCATCAAACTCGTTTATAGTAAGAAACTACGCCGTTTCCACAACCCCCAAACACTACGGACGCCCCTACCGCAGAATTCCCGATGGATGTTGGAAACCACATACTTGCGGCAGCAGTTCCCATGCCCCAGGGCGAGATTCTTAAGGCTGAAGGCGTGGGAGCGAAAGGATAAAAGCTAAGGGCTAAAGGCGGAAAGGGAATTAGTGAATTAGTGAATTAGTGAGGAAAAGGAAGACGAGGAATAGGGGAGGGGGCACGTGAGCGTTGAAGCGTTGAAGCGTTAAAACGTTAAAGCGTTGAAGCGGGAACGGGCAGAATCATGGCGCGCAGAATCATGGGGAAAAAGCTGAAAAGCTAAAATGTGAAAGACGAAATCATTAATGACAGAATCATGGTGGGGCAGGATCATAAACCCGGACCAACAGATTCCTGATTCTGTTCGTCCATGATTCTGGCCGCCCCCGCCCTGCTTACCAACCTCCCGCGCGAAGCGGCTCAATGACTCTCAACCCACCCAGCCTCACTCAGCTACTCCATTACTCCGCAATCCCTAGCGAAGCGGGGCAACGTGCATCGACAAGCGAAGGCAGGGCGCACACTCCGCTGCGCGCCGCCCGCTCCACGAGCTTCCGTTTCTGCTGTGTTGCCGGCGCGCAGCGGAGTGTGCGCCCTACCACGCGTGGCACGGATTAACGGGGGTGACCGTTGCTGCCTTGCGCCCCGGCAGGTGACTCCGGCTTTCCGTTCAGCATCCGGCGGATACCGAGCGGATTCCCATCTTTGAGGGCGTCGGGCAGTTGCGCTGCGGGAAAATCCTGATAGCAAATCGGGCGGACAAATCGTTGCAGCGCCGCAGTGCCCACCGAGGTGAAGCGGATGTCCGTGGTAGCGGGGTACGGTCCGCCATGATGCATGGAAGGGCACACTTCCACACCGGTGGGAAAACCATTCGTGATAAGACGCCCCGCTTTGCCTTCGAGTATTCGCAGGAGTGCGCTCGCTTGCCGAAGGTCATTTGGCGTTCCGTGAATCGTGGCGGTCAATTGGCCTTCCAGAGTGCGGGCGGCTTGTTCCAGTTCCGACATCGTGCTCGCGGAGATGAGTAGTGCGAACGGGCCGAAAACTTCTTCCGCGAGTTCCGGATGGGCGTGAAAGGTGGCGACGTCCGTCGCCAAAGCCACAGCTTCGCCGTGGGTTTGTTTGGGGTCGGGCGCGGTTTCCGAGCGAGCCAGTAATTGCGCGCCACCCGCGGCCGAGACACGGTGCAGGCCATCATGGTAAGCCTCGCAGATGCCGTCGTGAAGCATGGTAGCCGGAGCGACGGCCTTCAGCAACGCGGCCAGCGTTTTCTGGAATTCGTCGAAGTCGGGTCCCCCCAAGGCGAACACGAGGCCGGGTTTGGTGCAGAATTGGCCGACGCCGAGTGTGATGGAGTTTTTCAACCCATCGGCGATTTTTGGTGAGCGTTCGCGCAATGCCTCCGGCAGCAGGAACACCGGGTTCAGGCTGCTCATTTCGGCGAAGACCGGGATCGGCTCAGGGCGGGCCGCGGCCGCATCAAAAAGCGCGCGTCCGGCAGCCCGCGATCCGGTGAAGCCGACGGCGCGTGTCGCGGGATGTTGCACCAGTGCGATTCCGATGATTTTGCCGGCGCCGTGCAGCATGGAGAAAATGCCCGGCGGAAGCTGGCAGGCGGCCGCCGCTTTTTGAACGGCAGAGGCGACGAGTTCAGAAGTGCCCGGGTGTCCGCTGTGGGCCTTGACGATGACGGGGTTGCCGGTGGCGAGTGCGG
>DATDCV010000386.1:0-2704 GCA_036524155.1 Verrucomicrobiia bacterium | reverse complement strand
AGGTCTAGTGCTTGCGTCATGCTGACGTTCGTTATGACCGCCAGCCTGACTGCGTTCCCGCACAGGGGACTTCCTCGCCTCGCCGAAGCTCTCAGCGAAGGCAGGTCACCCCATCAGTTCACGCCCATGTCAGGCGCACACTTTTGCTTGAGCGGATGCGCCGATTTGGCCTCTGTTGGAGTTGGTGCGTCACCGGCGGCGCACCGCTCAGCGTCACGTTAGGTTTGTCGTATGCGCTCTACCTTTTCGGCAGTTCTCTTCGGGACGCTGTTCGCGTTCACGTTAAGCCTGGGCGCAGCGCAGTGGATTTCCAAAGAGGCCGGCGTCTCCCTTCAGCTTCCAAGCCACCCCGATTGGGTGCAGATCAAAGCTGAGAATGGGGTGGGCCTAGAACGGGTGATCTTCCAGCGCCAGGACAACACGGCCGTCGTGCAATTTACTTTTTCCGAAACCTATCCGACGGCGCAGAAGTTGGACGATGAGTATGTCCAGCGCTGGGAAAAGCAACACTACAGGAAACACGACGACAAAAAGGTTTCCGGTGAGTTTATTACGCTCAAAGGCCAACGCGCTTACCGCCTTTGTGATCAACCGAACATCGAAGGACAAAAACGGCGATCTATAACCATACTCTGGCTCAACAACGAGGGCAGGCTCTGCTCCGTTTTTGCGACCAGGTATGAGGGAGACCCGCTTCTGGACCCAGTGATTAAGGCGTTCCTTGATTCGTTGACCCTCCTTCCGCGAGCACCGAAATGACACCTAACCCGGCACATTCACTGGACGTCGCGATCGGCGACGGTTTACATATCGCACGTCACTTGCGCGGCGCCAGTGATGTGCGTCGTTAGCGCTCGGCGCGTCCGGCATTGGTGAACTGGCTGCAAAAAATGCCGTAAGCCACATCCGCGGGATAGGACTGGACAGGGAAATCCCGGTGGCTGCCGTCTACGCCATACGCCCAGCGGAAATATTCGGCTACCCCGGTGTTGGATGTGAAGGCACTTCCCATCGGGAATCGCTTTGAGGACCAGCGACGCCTCCACGTAACATCGAAGATGTTAAGGACCCGGATCATCAGGTCATCGACTTTCCGACCGGACACCTTTGGCTCACGTCCAACCCAGTCAACCTGACAACAGAAGAGGAGGTCCCCTTTCCTAAAAGATCCTCGCGGCAACTCTCTCGCCACGGTCGCTGTCGCCCCCGGTGAAAGCGGGAGCGTGGGCCCACCGCCAAGGAAGCCATAAACATACCCACCGGGATTAGTGCTTACACTTGTCGCTACCAGGGCGTGCGTTTCCCTGGCTCTGCACTCATACCAAGCAACACCGAAATCCAGCGTGTAAGGGCCAACGTTTGAAACAATGAAACAGACGGTAGCGCAAACACCGTCTGCATTTGTGCAACTCCCGAAACTCGGTGTCGAAACCCGGAGCCAATCCTGCGCTGGTTTGGAAGCTTGTCTCCAGAAGAAGACCAAGGCAACGACCACAACCAAGGCGGCCAACAGCCACCACGTTGTCCGCACGGGCTTCATTACGCCGAACGCCCGAACCGGGCGAGACGCGCGGCCCAGCCTGTCCGCGTTCGCAACCGCCGTCGTCCGCCCGCGGCCGATCCAGTAACTTTCCTGGGCGCCATCTCCTCGATTCGCACGTTCAATGCACTCATCGCTTTCGAGGTCACGGAAAGTCCGAGAGAAGGTCGACGATAAAGGAAACCGCCGTGCTGCGGGAGTCGTATTGAGGGCCATGCGTGGCTGCTTTTGCCTCCAACTCGTCCCTTGCCGCCGCCAATCGCCGGCGCTGATACTCGAGTTCGGCGATTTCTTTTTGCCGCGAGCGATCGAGACCTCCCGATTGAATAAACTCGACCACTCGCCGGAGTTCATCGCGATCGAACCACGTGCCGTGAGGCTTACAGACATCCACGACGACATTCGAGCAACGCGCGAAATTGACGCGGTTCATGAACTCGCCGCAGACCGGGCAATAGATATAGCGCACCTCCTCGATCACACCCGCGCAATCAGCCGTTTTGCTGCCAGCGCCAAGGACGGCAACCTGGCGCTCCCGGTCGTGCTGAATGCGTATCAGCGCGTTGGTGTCGGCCCACAGCCCCTCGCATTTCGGGCATTCCGCCAGTTCGGTATCGCCGATCAGAGTCTGCGTCAGGAGCACGTGACACCGCGGGCATTGCAGTTCTGAGGTCCCTTCTTCCTCGCGTTTCGCGGCGGCCCCGCAATGGGAACAAAACTTGGCCCCGATGAACATCATCCCGAAGCAGCTTGGACAGGCAATTGTCGCCAGGCGGGCCCCGCAGTGGGCGCACTTCGAGGACTCCGAGGAAGCGGAGGCGCCGCACATCGGGCAATTCAAAGTCATTGCCGCCATGGTCCAGATTTAATGCGAGGTCCAACCCGTGTAAAGACCAGGTTGACCCGCTTCATCGGCCTTTTTCTTTCACAGTGAACCGGGCAGCACACAAATTCGCCAAACGCGCTTGACGAATTGGATCGGCGCAGGGCTAACTGGCATTGTGTGCCGGCAATAGCCGGCATTGCTGACTGTCCTCCAATGAGAACTCGAAAGAATGTTGCCCTGGCGATTCTGCTTCTGCTCACCGCGGCTTTGGCCGGCTGCAAACTAACCCCGAAAACAGGCACGCTGGCACGGCGGACAGGCGACGAAATTGTCGTTGC
>DATDCV010000385.1:0-22267 GCA_036524155.1 Verrucomicrobiia bacterium | reverse complement strand
GAACGTCGAGCCCGTCTTTTTGTTGATGCTGACGCCGGCCAGCCAGTTGGCCTCGGTGTATGCGTACAGGTTGGTCACGTCGAGGGGAACGTAACGGCAGAATTCGAGCCGGTCAACGTCGTCGTAATTGTACTCGGCGACCAGCACGTCCGGCTCCGCCTCGACGTCCGTGACCGCTTTGAGACGGTTGAAGCTGTCCCAGTCGTACCGGAGCGAAATCCCGCCGGCATAATGCGTGTACGGGACCTGATTAATCACAGACTGAACGGTTTCGACGTTGCCATTGTTATCGTAGGTGTACTTGAGGCCGCCCTCGGGCGAAATCTTCCGCTCGAGGCGGTCGCGGTTGTCGTATTCGTACGTCGTAAGCCGCCCGGTGGAGTCGGAGACGGTTTTCCGTTTGCCGTTGGCGGTGTAGGTGTAATCGACGTGGAAACTGCCGAGGGACGGATCCTGGGTTTTTTTCTTGAGGCGGTTGAGGGAATCGTACTCGAAGGTGTTGGTTTTGCCGTTGAAATCCTTGTGTGTGGTGCAGTTGCCGGCCGCGTCATAGGTGAAGTACTCGGTCTGGCCGAGCGGCAGTTTGCGGCTGACACGGCGGCCGGCGGCGTCGTTAGTGAACCAGGTGGTATGGCCGAGGGCATCGATTTGGCGCGTGAGGTTGCCGGCTTCGTCATACGCATAACTGGTGACGGTTTGGTCGTCCGTGCCGGCGGCATTGGTGACGCTGGTGAGGCGGCCGAGACCGTCATAGGCGAATCCCGTAATGATGCCCGCCTGGTCGATTTTCCGGGAGACGCGACCCAGGTCATCGTACTCGGTGGCCTGGACGTTCGGGTGCTGTGGGTCGTGGACGTTTGCCACGTCCGGAGCGATGACTTTGGTGCGGCGGTTCAGGGCATCGTATTCGTAGCCCACTTGGGAGCCGATGACACCGGAGTCGAGCCAACTGCTGACGACGTTCCCGTTTTCGTCGTAAGCGGACCAGTTTTGCTCGGTGACGAAGCGGTCGTTAACGCGTTGCGAGTAAAGGAGCCGGCCTGCCAAATCATAGGCATAGGTGGTGATGCTGCTCCGGGGATCGGTGACCGTGTGAACTCGGCCAGCCGCATCGTAGGTGGAGATGGTGGCGGAGCCGGGTATGACGGTGTAGCGTGTCTCGTCGATGGAGGTGGTGGTGACTTCGGGGGATTTCTGGAGCACGCTCATGCGGATGTATTGGACTCGTTCCGTTTGGATGACCCTGCCGAGGCCGTCGTAGATGTGCCGCACCCCCTTAATGTTGGGCTCGTTCGGCGCGTGCTGATCCTCGATGACCTCGACGCGGTTGCTGATCCCGCCATTGGGCAGTTCGTGGGTGGCGCGGCAGGCCAGGCTGTGGTCCGGGTATTCGGTTTTCACGAGGTCGCCGGTCTCGTCGTAGAAATAATAGGTGACGCGGCTGAGGGGGTCGATGGTGGCGCTGACTTTGCCGATGCTGTTGTAGAAGGTGGTGGTGGCATTGCGGAGCGGGTCAACGGATTTGATCAGGCGGTTCTGGGGATCGTACTCGCTGGTGGTGACGACGCTTTCGACGGCGCCGCTGGGCAGGGTGCGGGTGGTGCTGTCGCTGAGGAGGTTATTGTTGGCGTCGTAGGTGCAGGCCGACGATTTCAAGGTTTGGCCGGTGGAGTTTTTCCAGATTTGGGAGGTGATGTTCCCGCGGGTGTCGTAGGCGTACTCGACGGTGTTGAGGAGAGGATCGGTGACCTTCCAGAGCCGGCCGATGTCGGTGCCCTCAGTGAAGTACTCGTAGGCGGTCTGGTGGTCCAGGGCGTCAGTGGTTTTGGTGAGCCTGGCCTGGGCGTCGTATTCGTTGAGGACAGTTGGGGAGTCCCCGTATTGGGCATGGCTGAGGGGGTCGATGATTACGGCCGGCTGCCCAAAGGGGTTGTAGAAGGTTTGGGAGACAAGCTCCTGCGCGCCTGAATTACGAGATTCGCTGTAGAGGTTGCCGGCGCCGTCATAAGCGTAGGTGGTGTACACCGGCAGCGTTTGGCTGAGGAGGTTGTTGTTGTCGTCGAATTCCCGCTCATTTGTGTTCCAGCATGCGTCACGAGTGGAGCGGACATTTCCGCGGGAATCGAACTGCTGCTCGGTCGTATTGCCGAGGTAATCCTGGGTAGTTTGTTTCCACCAGCCGGAAGGAGCGTCGGTAAAATCATAGGACAAGAGGGCGGTCGTGAGGCCCTTGGCATTTTTGATCTCCTTGAGCCTGCCGGCGGTCCGGGGGTCCTCATTGCCGGTACCCGAATAGTAGGAAGGCTGCACGACCTTTTCGCTGCGGCTGTCGGTGATGGACGTGAGGTGATGCGGAGGAGGCAGTGGGTTGCCCTCGCGGTAAGCGTAGGTTGTGGTGGCGTAAGCCGGCCCGCCGGCGGAGCGTTGCCGGACGAGGCGGGACACCCGGTGGAGATCGCCGTCTTCGTTGTATTCGTACTTGACGACCGGATCGATGCCGTTGGCTGTGTTCGGATCCAGGATGCCGGTGATGTAGGAAGGGAACCGCGCGTCGTTGCGCTGGAAGATGATGGAGTGAGATGGGATAGCCCCGGGGCCGAGCTGGTGATAATGGTCGATCCGATCAGGATTAATGACGATGGTTTCGCCGTCCGGGCGCACAATGCGCTTGAGCTGTGGCTGTCCGCGGGCTTCGATGTAGACGCCGTCGAAGCCGCCCTCCTCGCCCGCGAAGAAGTGCTTGCCAAGCAGCTCGCGGTCGATTTCATAACAAGTTTTGTCGGGCATCTCGAGCACGAAGCCCGGAAAGTCATAATTTTCATCGGGGGTATGATAACCGCCCGCCTTCCAGGCCAAGGTGCCAAGGCCGGAGAGCTGATTGTCGCCCGTGGGTTTAATGGTGGCAAACACGCCCGGAGTTGAGACCCACTCGGCGTAATGGTATGCCATACCGCGGCGCAGGGTGAACCAGAAAGTGGTGCGCCGGCCATCAGGCAGGTTGAGAGTAACATCGCGGCCGCCGTTTATACGGACGTAGAGTGTTTCCTGGCCCCCGCCGTCATCGTAGGTTACATTTGTCCGGTATTCGTCGAGCGTCACGTTCATGTCCATGAGACTGTAAGTCCAGCCGGGCCCGAAGGCGCCGACGTTACTGACGTTGAACGAGTCGTACGTGCGCGTGACGGTGAGCGGCAGGCCGCCGACGGGAATGGAGACGTCCTGTTCAGTAAACGTCAGCCGGCCGAGCTTGAGAGGGCTGTCGAGGATGAAAGGAACGGTGGTTGTCCGGAAGGGGCCGTCCGCAGCATGCCGGACTGTGAGCCGCAGGCTGTAATAATCGTTCTCGAGCGTGGTAAAGTCCATCGTGCCAAGGGTGCTCCCTGGGGCGCGGGGTACTTTATAGAAGAACTCCTTGGTTAGCTCGCCTCTTACGGACCCGTCCTTCTGGAGGACCTCGAGTCTGTAAAGGAAATTGCCGCCGGGCTCGGTGTCGTCAGCCGCGCCGAGCACCTTGAAGAACCCCTCGCTGACGCGGTCCCCATCGTGGAGGTTTTCAATTATGGCGATCAGCGAGTTGTCGGTGGCCACCGTGATGGTTACTGGGAGTGGGGCATCATAGTAGCTGGTCCCCTCGTGAACACGGAGGCGCAGCCTGTAAACACCGTCCCCGAGAAAGGTGGCGGCAGCTCCTGGATCGTTGATGGGAAATACGGTGACGGATCCGTTCACAGGCCACTCCTCGGTCAGCCATTCGACCGAGGGTTCTTGCCCCGGCGGCCACAGACCGTCATCGATCACACTGCCTTGGAGGTAGGTGCGGGTTTGAAACGGAAAAGACGACGGAAGTGTCTGGTCGGGTCCTGAGTTGGCGGTCGGATGCTGGTGCGGCCCGGCCTCGACCGTGACGGAGGCGGTGCTGGCTGCACCCAGGTGATCCGCTATGGTATAAGCGAAGGTTGCAGTCCCGCTCAGGCCGCCGGCCGGAGGCGTGTACCGCAGAGCGATGCCGGATCCAAAACCGGAATCGACCACAGCGACCGTTCCTTTGCCCGCGGGGGGTGAGGTGCACGACACGATCCGCAACAGTCTCTGGTCGCTATACCCGGGGTAAATCGGGTCGGGATCCGTGTCGTTCGTAAGGACATTGATCACGACTGGAGCCATGCTCCCGGTGGGAATTCGGACAAGGTCGTCGTTTGCTTTCGGGGGATGATTGGCCGGGAGCACGAAGATATCAACCGTGCCCAACGAGGTGCCCCCGTGTCCGTCGCTGACCTCGTATGAAAAGCCTGTGAGGTGACCGCCGAAGTCAGGTTCTGGTGTGTACCGAACCATAGTGCAGTCTGGCAGTAACTCGACCGTGCCATGGAGGTAGGAACTGGTGGAAAGCGACAAAATGTGCAGCGCATCTCCATCCGCATCGACATCGTTCCGGAGGACGTGCAGGACCACGGGGTGCGGCGGATCTGGAGAAGCCGAGGCGTGCCCCGGGACCAGATAGATGTCACGAAGGGCCGAGGGCGGCGTGTTGAGGCCCTGTGTGAGAGTCACCGTTGAGCTATCGGACATTGGACCGTCGAGGACTGTTAATTTCAACGTGTAGGATCCGGGTGGGTCAAAGGTGACTGTGGGAGCGAGGATGGCAGGATCGGAAAAACTCACCGTTCCGGCCGGGGGCTGGGTGATATTCTCCCACTGGTAGGTCAGAGGCCCTGCATAGTCGTCGTGCACGATCGGGTTCAGTTGGACGGGTTCAGCGTCCCTCATATCGACCGTTCGGTTCGGGCCGGCGTACACGACGGGACGGCGATTCTGATCAAGGCAGAACGAGCGCGCGATGCCGGCGTAAATATCAATCAATTCCGCCGAAGTGCTCGCCGTGTGGAAATCCTCCGGGCAGGAAGCGACCTCTGCAAGATAATCCGGGTGAATGTCCCCCATCCCGACAGTTATGATGCGAATGCCGGCGGCCTTGGCAGCATCGGCGACTTGTTCGATTTCAGCGGGAGCATCAGACCAGATGCCATCGCTGAAGATAATGATGGCGGGGGAGGCTGCCGGGTTGCGATTGGGACCGCACAACTCCGCGGTGGCGAGGCGTAGAGCCATGCAGATTCTGGTCCCGTTCGGAGGACGGGGCGACGGCTGGAGGGTATTGATCGCCCGGCGGGTGGCGGTCTTGTCATGCGAGAGAGGCTGCCAAAGGCCTTCCTCGGCGTCGCGGCAGAACGAGAGCAACGCGGTTTGGTATATGGAGGGGTCGAGCAGATCTACAAAAGTATTGACGGCTATCCTTGCCTGTGGAAATACCGAGGCGAAGCTGTCCGAGGCATCGAACAGCAGCGCTATGTCGCCCGGGGCCTCGCTGTGACTACAAACCGTGACCTTCACCTTGTCGTAAACTTCGCCTGCGCTTAGTTTGAAGGTGTACTCACCAGGCTGAGTGAAACCGCGGGCGAAAGTCTCGGGGTTGTTTGGCGAGTCGAAGGTGACGATGGCGGGGGGGGCGGGCGGCCCCTGATCCTGAGTCCATTGCACAGCCGGGGTTGCGCACGCGCTGCCGGATCTGAAGGTGGCGGCTCCGCTCAGTTTAAGCGGGTCCGTGGCGCCCAGGACGGTTGTCGTCTGTGGAGGTCCGGCCTCGACGAGCGGCGCGCTGGAGTTGTATGGAAAAACAAACACGCGAACCTCCGCGGTCGTGCTTAATTCGGTGTCGTTCGCCGTGAAACGCAGGGTATAAATCCCCGGGACGGTGAAGTGAACGGTAGTCGGGATGGCATCCGGAGGTTCAAAAGTAACCACGGCAGACTCCGGCCCTGAAACCGCGGACCACAACTTTTGGAGAACTGACCCAGGAGGGTTATGATCGTCGTCTGCCGTGATCCCAACGCTGGCGGCGGCGGGCCCACCATCGCTCGCGATTTGCGTGCACTGGTCAGCGCCGATGTTGACAGTCGGAGGATTATTCGCTCCGCGGCATAAGGAATAGGAGATCTCACTGTAAACAGCATCCAAGTCGCCCGGAGTTGCTGCCGAATAATAATCATGCCCGCTCGGGCGAGCAGGATTGAGGGAGGCCAGAGTTTGAAGGAGGCCCGCGTTTACGTCGTTACCTAACCCGATTGTGATTATGCGAATGCCTGTCTGTTTTGCCGAGGTGGCGAAGCTCTCGGACGGCAGATGGTGATGGCCGTCCTCGGGTATCCAGTCTATTCCGTCGGTTAGAAGCACCATAACTGGTATGTTGCCCGGAGTATGAAAGAGCGGGTCGAGTATGTTGGTCATGGCCATTTCGATGGCGGAACCCATGTAGGTTCCGTAGGTTGTGAAGATGACACCGGTTATAGCGCTTTGAACGGATGACGGAATCGAGGTGAGAGGTGAATGGAGTGTCGGCAGGTTGTCCACGCCTTCCCACGGCCCGGAAAAACTGACTACCCCGCATTTGTCGCTCGGATAGCTGAGCCTTTGGGCAAAGTCGGCCCAGGCGGCAGTTTTGGCGGCCGTGAGTTTTTCGCCGTTCATACTGCCCGACCGGTCAATGACGAGCATGACATCGAGTCCGGCACCGCTGCACCTTACTGCGACCTCGACAGTTTTCGTAACCGGCGAACTTGGCAGTTGGTCTGTGTCCTTCACACTGAGCTGCACGCTTCTGAACCCGGTTGGCGGTGCGGCAGCCAGGCTTCGGAAAGAAATGCTCCGCACCAGCGCATCGACGGCGGCCAGGGGAGAATTGGGTTCGAAGGTGATGACCAAGGGGGATGCGACTGAACCGATGCCGCTGATCGTGCCAAATGCCACGCCTTCCCACATAACCTGCTGGTGCAAGACTCCTTGTTGGTCCGTCTGGTTCCACACGCCGATCTGGCCTGCGCCTGACCCGAAGTGCCGAACCTGGAGGCGGTCATTTACGTCCGCGTTCTGTGTAATGGTGACGGTCATTGAGTGAAAGTTTGTGGAATCGGGATCATAAACCGAGGCCCCCGGATCGACCGGAACGGCGGGATCACCGGCGATGTAAAGAGGCCTTGCGCCTGAGAGCGTGATTACCGGGGGATCTTTCACTGCGACGATGTTGATCGTCCGGGTAGCCGGCAGGCTGGTTCCGCCGTCACCATCGGTAATGACCATTCTGACGGTCCGCGGGGGGCTTTCCGGACTGTGCGATTTGTTTTCGAAGGCAATACAACGGGTAACGTCTTGCACCACGGTGCGCACGGCGAGGGTGTTTGTGAAATGGACTACCAGCGGAGCGTTGAACCACCCACCGCTTACGCTTCCGATCGGATCGCCATCATAGCGAAGCTGGCTGCCGGAGAGCGTCACCAGTCCGCTTTGGGTTGGAGTGAGGCTGAGGTGATCTTCCAGTCCGGGGTTGCCGCTGATATCCACGGTTAGCACACCGCCGTCGAAATCAGGCGAATCGGCATCGGAAACATAAGCGTTCTGGTCGACGTAGATCGGCTGTTGCTGTTCGGTGTATGTCAGGGCGGGAGATGCCAATTGAATGCTGGGGTTCGCTTCGACATCGTCGGGGCACTTGCCGCCGGTTCCGGCGCCGTAGATGCCCTGGATTTCGGCTGATGACAGGGCGCGATTATAGATCGCTACTTCGTCGATCACGCCCACGAGATATTCGCCGCCTTCATACGAAGCGCCGAGGGTCACTGGGACGTCGTTCTGGCAGTTGGCGAGGTTGCCGGGTTTGGTGACGGTTTTGACGCAGGCGCCATCGATATAGAGTTTCACTTCGACGTGGGTCGAGTCGCTCTGCCTGTAGGTGCCGGCGATGTGATGGAAGACATTGGCGGCGGGTACGGGCGAGTAGTCGCAGATCTGCCAGGAGCCGCAAGTCGGGTCCAGGAAGTATAGTTGCACGACGTGGCTGGGCCAGATGTTGATGCCACAGGTGGTCGTGTACGGAGAAGTGTTGGAACGCTTCGCGATCAAACCATAGTACCAGGTGCTGCCGGTGTCTTTGTACCAGCATTCGATCGTAAACCCCTGAGTAAGCTGGAGCGAGGCGCTGCTGGGGACGCGCACGTAACGGCTAGCGCCGTTGAGGGTGAAACCCTGGCCGACCTCGCCGACGCCGAAGGTGGCGCCGTTCATGAGCGTGCCGGGGTTAAGGCCCGTCGCGTCGCTGGCATTGCCCTCCGCACGCCACCAACTGACGAGGCCGGCGGGCAGGTTAACGCACGCGCCGCCACCGGAAACCGTGAGCGTGGCATTGTCACTGACAGCGCTCCCGCCGATGTTCGTCACAAGCACGGAATAGTAGCCTTGGTCCGCCACCTGAACGTTGGAACGGAGGTAACTGCTGGCAGTGGCGCCAGGGATGCCGACCCCATTTAGCCTCCATTGGTACGTGAGCGGCGCTGTGCCGGTTGCCGCGACGGTGAAGGTTACGTTGGCTCCCACAACCACATTTTGGCTGGCCGGCTGCGTAGTAATGGCGGGGGGAAGGGCCTTGCCGTCCGCACCGGCGTTGACGATGGACTGGATCTCCTCCTGCGACAGGACCCGATTGTAGATGGAGAGTTCGTCAATGACGCCCTTGAAGGGTGCGTTGACCCAGGAGGTGGCGTGCTTGCCGATGCGGAGAGGGCTGCCGCTAGAGAGGTCTCCGGCAAATTCAGTTGCCGGATAGCTTTGGACTGGGCTGCCATCGATGTAGAACGTGAGTCCGAAGCCGGAGTCGCGGTCGACCGCCATGGCGATGTGATGCAGTGAATTGTCGCGCAAATCGTTTCCCACCGGTCCGTACGCGTGGTAATGGCCGGAAATCAGGGAGGGTCCCTCGGTGATTTGGCAGCCCAACCGGCCATCAACGAGGTAGAGAGCGTAGCCGACGGCGCCGCTATCGGAGGCGGTGGTGTCCCGCTTATCTACAATCATCTGGATCCCGTAGGTGGTGTAAGCAGGAATCGGCTTGATCCAGGCCTCGATTGAGAAGTCTGCGCCCGACCCGAAGTTCAGGCCCGAGGACGCTGAAACCCAGTCATCTGCCCCATCGAGGTTGAAGCCTTGTCCGACCTCGCCCGCGGCGTAGCCCATGCCTCCCCAAACTGTGCCGGGAAATGCTCCGGCGCTGTCCTCGGCGTTGCCTTCCCCTCTCCACCAGGCGATGAGACCGGGCGGGGCAACCACCGCGAAATCGATGACCAGGCCGCCGCTCGCGGGCGGCGAATTCCGGGCCAGCATCACCGGCAGAGGATTGGCCTGCGCAGGCGCAGCGGGAGGGGCCAGGCGCGCCAGCATGGCCCGGGTGGTTTTGCGCTTTTGGAGCGCGGCGTGACCAGGGTGTTTTGGGAGCTTGTCCAGCTTGGGCTTGATGCTGAGCCAGTCGGCTCGCTCGCAGAGAAACCGCCTCGGCGGCTGGGCTTCGTTCACTGCGGCGCCCTCGCGTCCAACCTGGATCCAGGTTTTGGCGACCGGGATCGTATCTTCTTCCTCACCGATGCCGAAAGCTCTGCCCCCGCCTGGGATCTTGACGTTGCCCAGGTCGGTGGACTGGTCCGCCGCCTCAACCGCCGGGAGGCCGGGCTGGGCTTCCCGCAGCAGGACAGGCGTTTCCTGCACCGAGAGCAGGTCGTTCTCGAGGAAAAACTCCGTCCAGCACTCAAGGTCCACATCGGCCTCGCAGTCCTCGAGTTCCTTGGGCAGCGTGATCTTTTCGCGAATGGTGATGAACTGTTCGAGCCGACTGCCGTTCCCGTAAGAATAGCGCAGATCTGCTGAAATCGAATCAAAAGCCTCCCGCCAGAGGACGTCCGAGCCCGAGACTTCCAGAACGGAGTTAGTAACCTGTCCCAGGATCCAGGCGTCGCCGGTGGACCGCTTGACGAGCGCGATGTAAGTGGGCCGGAACGCAATGGTTGCTGAATTGCGCCTGCTAATGCTCACGGGGCGGGACTCCGCCGGATGAGGGGTAAATTTCACGGTCAGGAGTCCGTAATCGGCAATTGCTCCGGCGGAATAAGCGCGGATCGCAGGCGGCAACGGGAGATAATCGGTATTCGTCTCGCCGGCTGCGGTCGTAGCAGTTAGCACTGATGCTGGAAGGTTCGTCACCTGGCCCAGCGCATTGGTGACGGTTACCGTTTGCAGCAGATCGGTCGTTTGGCACAGGCCCGTGGCAACGAGAAAGCTGAGGGCAAGGATGGCGAGTGATATAGTTTTCATAGGAGTTTACGTGGGGGCGTTGAGCCGTTGCAGCGTTGAAGCGTTGAAGCGCTGAACCGTTGAAGGGGCGTATGAGATCCGGTGGCGCTGCGCTCCGGTGTGGCGGAAACCTGAAGGCGAGGACGGCTGGCGGAGAAGGTGCGGCTGGAGGGGGCCTGGAAAGGGACTGAAAGGCTACGTACCCCCCCCCCGTACGTGGTACGCCGGGCGGCGCGGGGGAAATCAACGCCAGTGGGAGGCACGAGGGCGGGGTAAAGTTCTCCCTTCGGGAGCCGGAACAGCGCAAGCCGGTTCGAGCAGGCGGTGACCCACGATGACCCGGTAACCGCATACGCCCACTGGCCAAGCGCGAGAGATTGGACTTCCGCGCTCAGGTTGGGGCAATTATCTTTCAATCAGGGCGGAAAATGCAAGAACAACTTATTCACTTTTTCTTCACAGCCCATTACGTGCATTAAGTATTGTTGGTGGCTCCCGGAGCCGAGACTGTCGAAACACTTGGCGGGAGGGTGTGGCAGGCGCACACCCAGCTTCAGTTGACAAAGAGCTTAACTCATTGGGTGTTAATGAGGGCTGCGAGCTTTTTGGATCCGCGTTGGGCAACGGCATGGCGCCGGAATTTTTGCGTGACAGTGAGGGTAGACTTTAGGTATGCTCGGCGGCGTGAAGATCAGCTTAGAAATTGTTCGGCGTCAGGTTGGGTTCCCACGTTCGGGCTTGCGTGCCGCTGGCTGGCGGAGGGGGCGAGTTGGCAAGGGTGGTTTTACTTTGATCGAGTTGCTGGTGGTCATCGCGATCATCGCCATCCTGGCGAGTATGTTGTTGCCGGCTTTAAGCCGGGCGAAGCAAAAAAGCCAGTCCATCGCCTGCATCAACCACTTGAAACAGTTAGTGGCGGCCTCGGCGATTTATGCCACCGACTTCCGTGACTTTTGGCCGCTGAACAACCCGGGTGATGACGCGCTGAATTTGGTCAATCCACCGGCCAACTATGTCCCCAAGGTATGGGCCGAGGGCCGTGAGGGCTCGAACCTGATCAGCGAGGACCAGGCCCAGGGGATGGTTTCAGAGCGCGTATCGCTGCTGGCGCCGTACTTGAAATCGAAGCAGGTGTTTCGCTGCCCGGGAGATAAGAAGCCGTGGAAGATCAACAACCAGCTTATCACTCGCCCGCGGAGCTACGGGATGAATGCCTATGTCGGCTGGAACAGTACGCCGTGGCACGACATGCCCAATGAGCAGCGCTACGAGGTGTTCCGGAAGACTTCGGTGAACCGGACCGTGTCGACCATTTTCATCTTTGGGGAAATCTATCCCGAGAGCATCTGCCGGCCAATGTTTGGGATCAACATGGACGCCAACACGATCTACCACGTCCCGGGAAATTATCATGGCCAGATTTCGAACTTCGCCTACACCGATGCGCACGCGGAGGGTCATCGGTGGCGTGACGGCCAGTTCAACGATCCCAAGCCGCCGCCTGCCAATTGGCACGACCATACCGGCTTCACGGCGCGCCCCAGCAGTGCGACGGACTTGGTGTGGCTAAAAGAACACTCGACATATCGGCGCTAGGCGGGCTAGTCCTGGTCGTTGTCGCCGTGGTTTTCTTTCAGGGGGTCGAGGCTGCCGAATAGTCCGTGGCCTTCGCCGTCCGGGCCGGCGCTGAAGTACAGCGTTTCTGGACTTCCTCCATTGCCACCATTACCGAAGGTCAGTCCCCACAAGCCATCGATTACGACGGCATGGTTATCGACACCCCGGAGCAGACCGCGGAACCGGCCCCGCGCATCGAAGGCCATGATGGTGCCGCTGCCAAAATTGCCGACCAGTAACTGGCCGGCGTGCCTGCCAAAGGTGCGCGGAGCGACGGCGACACCCCAAGGCGAGTTGAATTCGTTAATCCTGCCGCCAGCGTCGGAGCCGGTCGCGAATCGATGGAACCGACCTGTGTCTGGATCCAGGACGCTGATCAGGCCGTGTCCCGGACCGGCGACATCGTCAGGACCGCCGGGGGAGCGCTTGGCGAACGTTACAAAGACCATGCCGTTGATCGCATGAACGTTGAAGGGCGCGTACAGGGCAGGAACGCTCTGGTCCGAGAACTGTCCGACCAGGTTCAGGCTCCCGTCGTAGCTGTCAACTGTTCCTTCTCCAAAGTTGGCTGCCAGGAGCCTGGGGCCGCCCGTGCCGTTCACCAGGGTGATGCCCTTATAAATCGCCGTGCTACGGGTTGCCAGGGTTTCGGCCATGGTTCCCAAGGCCCCTCGCCACCCCGAAATAATCCCATCCTCGCTGGCGAAGATGAAAAGATCGTTATGAAAATTGGTGGTGTTGTTGAACACCTGGCCGGTCGGTGTGCCCTCGCCGGGGATGGTCACCTCCAACGGGCGCTTCACCACGTGCACTGAGCCCATCGAATCATTGGTGACGGTGTAAAGCGTGGCAAGTCCCGTCCCATTGGCACTCACCCAAAAGGGGCTCGTGGGGCCGAAAGAGATGCCCCAGGCGTTCACGAGGTTGGTATCCTGCACCATGGCCACGCCGGGCAAATCAGACACCAAGTTGCTTTGCCGGTAACGCCCGGCCCCGCGCCGGTCATGATCCTCGTCGGCCTGGGCTGGGGATGGAGTCCAGGACAGACACAGGGCAGAGCCCAGCAGGCAGAGTGCGGAGGGCAGGGCAGGGAGAGCGGATAATGTCGTACGTAAACAGGTTTTCATATAGAGCTTGTTTGTATCGTTGTTGATTCACCTTGAATATTCCGTGTGCCCCAGGAGGATGGCAGAGCGCTGAAGCGTTGCCGCCGCGGAGCGTTCCGACGAGAACGCTTCGGGACGCCAGACGCGTGCCGGCTTAACGGCAGGCACCCCACCAACCACAGGAGCACTTTTACATACAGTAAGAGGGACGAATGATACTTTGGTTCCCGGAAAACCAAGGCCCGGCGGTTTTGGACTGGGCCGCGGGCGCCGCACCTCGATCGGCTGGTGTTAATGGCAGAACGGCACAGTCGATGAGAAGACGCTGCTCTGGCACGTCCGGTCGGGGTGGTGGGCCAGGCGAAACCCGGCCGTGTCGTGTAAACGGAGCGGCGAGTTGGGGGACCGGCTAGGGAGCCTTAGTGAGCTCGACCCAAAACCGGCTGCCCCTGCCTTCCTCGGATTCGACGCCCACCGCGCCGCCCATTCGCTGAGCTACTTTCCGCACAATCGCCAAGCCGATACCGGTGCCCTGGTGGGTGGTGGCTGCTCGCTGAAAGATGCCGAAGATGCGCTGGAGAGATTCCCTGGGAATGCCGATGCCGTCATCCTCGACCCAGATGCGCGTGGAACGCCTCGACGCCGGAGGTTTTCCCAGGACCGCCTGTCCGTCGCCGGCTCGGCCGATTTCTTCAGCCCAGATGCGGATTTGAGGGTGTGTGGCAGGTTTGGAGAATTTCACGGCATTGTCCAGCAGGTTGGCGAAACACTGGGTCAAAGCGGCCTCGTTGCCGAGCACCACGGGCAGGTCGGTGGCGATTTGGATGTTGGCCCGTGCGGGTTGCAGGTTAGGGTAGGTTTCCACAATCCCATTCAACAGCTCCACAAGGTCCACGGGTTCAAGTGGCAGTTCCTGGCGCGTCGCCTTGGTGTAGTCGAGCGAGTCGGTGATCAGTTGGTCCATCCGGGCGGCGGCAAGCCTGATGCGCCGCAGGTACTCTTTCGTGTTGCGGTGGTGGCAGTCGGCGCACTCGTCCTCGAGCATCTCGCTGAAGCCTTGCATTGCGCGCAGTGGTGCTCGCAGGTCGTGCGCGATGGCATAGGACAGATGCTCCAGCTCCGCGACCGCTTCCTGGAGCTTAGCGGTGCGTCGAGCGACGGTCCTTTCGAGGTCGTCAGCATGCGCCACAAGTTCGGCTTGTGCCGCCTGTAGTTGTTGTTCCGCCAGTTTGCGCGAAGTGATGTCCAGGAAGATAACGGCGAATTGGGCCGGGGCAGGCCGGTAGGCATACACCTCGTAATGGCGGTTGAGAGCGGAGGAGAATTTATCAAAGCGAACGGGCTCGCCGGTTAACGCGACCTTGCCATAGATCGAGATCCATTCAGGCTCGTTGTTCGGCAGTACTTCTTTGACTGTCTTGCCGATGACGTCGCTTCGTTTGAGTCCGGTCAACCGCTCGAAGGCGGCGTTGATATCCAGGAACCGGTAGTCGCACGGAATTCCTTTGTCGTCGCAGAGGATTTCGTGGATGGCGAAGCCTTCAGTCATCCCGTCGAAAAGCGATCGATAGCGTTCCTCGCTATGGCGCAACAATGCTTCGATTTTCCGGCGCGCCGTGACGTCCCGCCAGGCGACGATGGCGCCGGTGATGTCGCCTTTGGCGTTGCGGATGGGCGCGGCGTTGCAGGTGAGCCAGAGCCGTTCGCCTGAGGCGTTGGCCTGGATCAGTTCCGCATCTCTGACTGTTTCACCGTTGCGCATCGCCCGGGTCAAGGGGAGGTCTCCCTCGGCCATCGGGGTGACGCCGTCTACGTGGAAGACTGTCCTTTTCGAGATGACCGCGCCGGGAGACATGCCTTCATAGGGAGTGCCGAGAGTTTCCGTGCCGTAGCGGCTGACCATGCGGATGTTGCCGCTCGAGGCGTCGGCGATGGTGATCCCTTCGGGCACATATTCCATGAGCGCGTCGAGAGTCTGCTTCGCTTCCTCGAGCCTCGCCTGGGTCTGTTTGAGGGAGCTGATATCCAGGTTAATGCCAGCCAAGCAGGTAATCTCGCCACGCTCATCGCGCACCGGTATGCCCCGCGCCAGGATATGATGCCACTGGCCGTCCACTCCGCGGAAGCGATGCTCAATATCCCATTTGCCGCCGGCGCGGACACATTCTTTCCAGGCCGCGATGGTGCGGTCGGCATCGTCGGGGTGCAAAACGTTGCCCCAGCCGAAATCGGAGCACTGCTGTTGCGTGAGCCCCACCAGGGCCAGGAAAGACTCGCTGGCGTAAACGTTGTGGCCGTCCGGCGCGCAAATCCAGACACCATAGTCAATCGACTCGCCGATAGCCCGGTAAAGGCGTTCGCTGGTACGAAGTTTCGCTTCGATCCGCTCACGTTCAGTGATGTCCCGGATGGCGGTAAAACGCAGACGGCGCCCCTGGTGCTCCAACGTTCGCCCGTGGGCTTCGACTACAATAAGGGAGCCGTCTTTGCGGATCATCTCAAGCTGTGTGCGGGACTCCACCCCGCGATTTATGTTTTCCAGGATGCGCATTTTGTCCGACGGCAAGAGCACGGCTCCGACATCCAAACCCAGGAGTTCCTCTCTACGGTACCCGAGCATCTCAAGCAATTGCTCGTTGGCGTCGGTAAACCGTCCGCCTTCGGTCACCGCGATGCCTTCGAATGTCGCGGCTGCCAGCGCTTTGAAGCGCTCCTCGCTCTCCCGCAGCGCAACCTCGAGGGAAGCTCCGTTAAACCCCGTCTCGCGCACCGTGGCCAGGGCTGCCACCAACAGGTAAATGCCCCCCAGGTACACGCAGGCGCGCCCGATCCAGTCCGACAGCGTGTCCGCGGTCGGCTGCATCATGATCCCGAGGAGGCCAGTGGCCATCAGTCCCAGGGCGAGGCCATACCAGTAGTAGAACGGCGAGTAGGGAAGGCGGCCTTTGAGGATGAGCAGGAATGAGGACACACCGAACATAACGGTTGAGGTGCCCAGCGCCACCTGCCCCAGCGGCGTGCCGCCTTGTCCCTCGACGAAGAAAGCCGGGGTGAACTTCCCCAGGGCTGCCCCTGTAATGATGGCGACGACGACCAGCCCAGCTCCATACCACACCGGCAGCCACAGCCCCGGCACGCGGAATGGCCGCACGGGCCTCAGGAACATCAGAGACCCAGCCAGATGGCAAACCGCCGAGAGAAACGCTCCTGAGTTCTGAACCGTGCTCAAGGCGTTCATATCCTTCGCCGCGAACGCTGTGGCCGCGGCGGAAGCGCCCCAGACCACCACTCCGCAGCCGAGCGGGAGTAACGCCGGGCTGCCCCGCAGCAGGAAACCCCGGGCGATAAGATGTGCCATGAATAGCGAGACGAGCGTGAGCAGGATTAAGTTCAGCGTCACCCACCCGCGAACAAAAGGGTAAGACGTGGCCGCTTCCGTGAAATAGGAGACGCCGACGGCGAGGAGCAAAATCGGGATAGGCAACCACGCGAAGCGAGGCGCGCGGGATCGCGCGTCGTGGGCGGCCGTCGCGGCCTGAATATCCGCAAGCGACTCGGGTAGTGGTCCGCGCTCGCTAGTCATGGGGTTTGTGCGCCTTGCGGGCGAGCGGCGATCCGCTGAAGCTACCAATCTTCTTCACAGGGCCTTTTAGCTGAACACCATCACAGCGGCCTCACTGGCCGGCACACTTGGGATTCTGCCGGCGGGGACCAGAGTAACTGCGCCTTTCTACTCCCTTTTGCGCGGGCTGTGAAGCCAAAAAGAAGATCCTGTTTCTTTTCCCTTATGGTCAAGGGCCAATCATCGGCTAGGAAAAGCACTGCGGGCAGTCCGGCGCTGGCGTGGAAGTTACCTGCGGGAGTGAGGTCGCAGGCGGAGCGCACCGGTACTGGTTCGGCCACCTTCGTGACCTCAGGGCGGCTGGAGGCGCCGGGAATTCCGCACACCACGCCGGGGAACAATTCCCGCTTGCGCTCCCCCCGGCGGATGCTATTTGTCTGCCTCGATATGAACTACAAGATTTCCCGTCGGGCGGCGGCTCTCTCTCCCTCACTGACCCTCGCCATCGATTCCAAGGCCAAGCAAATGAAGGCCGAGGGTCTGGATGTGGTCGGCTTCGGCGCGGGCGAACCGGATTTCGACACCCCACAGCACATCAAGGATGCAGCGGCCAAAGCTCTGGCCGCCGGTTTCACGAAGTACACCCCGGCGGCGGGGATTCCCGAATTGCGCCAGGCCATCGCCGACAAACACAAGCGCGAAAACGGGCTCATCTTCAAGCCTTCCCAGATCATCGTCTCTTGCGGTGGCAAACATTCCTGTTTCAACGTGATCATTTCGACGTGCGAAGAAGCCGACGAAGTCATCATCCCCGCCCCTTATTGGCTCAGTTACCCGGAGATGGTGAAAATGGCGGGGGCCAAACCCGTCATCATCGAGACGACCGACAAGACCGAGTTCAAGCTAACTCCGGAGGCGCTGCGCGGCGCTATCACGCCGCGAACACGCCTGCTGGTTTTCAACTCGCCCAGCAATCCAACCGGTTCGGTGTACACTCCCGAGGAGGCGAAAGCGATCGGTGACGTCTGCGTCGAAAAAGGCGTGATGATGATGAGCGACGAGATTTACGAGCACCTTCTTTACGATGGCGCGCAACACAAGAGCATGGCCAGTTTCTCGCCCGCCCACCTGGAGCACACAATCATCGTGCACGGATTCGCCAAGGCCTGGAGCATGACGGGCTGGCGGTTGGGGTGGTGTGCGGCTCCTGACCCCATTGCCAAAGCGATCGACGCCATCCAAAGCCACAGCACCAGCAACCCGACCTCTTTCGCCCAGAAGGGCGCCGTCGCTGCCCTGACCGGTCCGCAAGACCATCTGGCGTCCTGGCTGGCCGAGTTCAACAAACGGCGTGCTTTCGCCTGGCAGAAGCTTAACAGCATCCCGGGCGTGTCCTGTGTCAACGCCAAAGGCGCTTTCTACCTTTTCCCCAACATTGCGAAGACCGGTCTCAAATCGACAGAATTCTGCGCGAAGTTGTTGGAACGGGAAAAAGTCGCAGCGGTGCCGGGCATCGCGTTTGGCGCCGACGATTACATTCGGATCAGCTACGCTACAAGCATGGCGAACCTCCAGAAGGGGCTCGACCGTATCGAGAGCTTCTGCCGGGGTCTGGCGCGGTAGCCTGCACGGGGCGGGGCTCGAAGCCATGTCGGACAAAAGCGGACACAACAATCGGACGCGAACGGATAGCCTCCCCGCGGCTTTCCGCGGAGTCTGGTGCCCGAAACGGGCGCTGGATTCGGACGTGCCCGGTTCGTTGTGGGGATGTTCAAACAACGACTCGACCGCACGCATCGAAAGGTAGCTCAGGCCGCCTCAAGCACCTGCTGGCCGGGTCTCCGTTCGGCGCGGTCTTTTCTGCTGCGGCTCGAAACAGTCGTGCTGGCGGTCATCGCCGTGGTGACCTTCGCGCCTGAAACCATCTTCTCGGCTACGCAGGACACAATTGCGGTCAACGGCGCTGGCAAGGCGGCAGGCCACTCCAGAACGGTCGACGTGACCACCGAACGTGATGGTAGTGCGACCCATTTCTATGTGGACAACCGCGAGTTGGCCGAAGTTACGGTGACCTTTGCGGTGAGCGTGCAGAACCTGAAGAGCAGTGTCGCATTCCCTTACACCGCCACGTTTCCTCCGCAGCAACGCTCGGAGGCGTTCACGCTGGAGCCGGTGTGTCCGGGTACGAAGTGGGAGTACAGCTACACCAACTACTGCAAACTCGGCAGTCATTGCGCCCGGCACGATGATGACTACGTGTATAATCTGCCGTATTCGCCAGGGGCCAATTACAGAGTGACCCAGGGATTCGACGGAAAGTTCAGCCATACCGGACCGAACCAGTATGCGGTCGACTGGCAAATGCCCGAGGGCACGTTGGTGTTGGCAGCACGGGGCGGCCAGGTGATACGGGTGAAGGACGATTCGGACAGGGGGGGTGACAAGATTGAGCACGACGGCTACCACAACTATGTAGTAGTACGACACGACGACGGAACGCTGGGTTATTACTGCCACCTGAAGAAAGGCGGGGCTTTGGTGAAGCCCGGGCAGAAGATCGGCACTGGCAGCGACATCGCCCGCTCAGGAAACACCGGCTTCTCCAGCGGCCCACATCTGCATTTCTGCGTTTACAGGCCGATCGATGGCCAGCAAAGGATCAGCCTTCCCGTAAGATTCAAGACTGCTGCCAGCCCCGCGACGACGCTGGTGAGCGGCCGATCCTACCGCGCGCCCCAGAGCGAGCCTGGGAGTTCAAAAGTCTCAGTGGCTGGTGTGATCTCACCTGCGGGCGCAATTGACTGATCCCGCCCCGATCGGCTGAAAACGCCGCCCCGGGCGCGCGCGGCTCGGTCTTTCTTTTGCCTGGCTCGCGCCCCGCTGGCCGACCCTCGCGTGCGCGCACCCAACCGCCACTGTTTCATCACGGGCGCCCTTGGAGTCTGGTGGCAGCGGCCCATTCGCCATGGGCTCCTAGGATTCACAGCACTAATACGAACGAACAAATTTATTGTTGACAATCGGTCCCCGCCTCTGTACCACTTGGGCCGTAATCCGGAAATCCTTCACGAGAAGCTTATCGAGAGGGTGGTTTGAGCCCTCGAAAGACAAGCGGCGTTTGGCACCGGGCCTCCAGATGCAGAAAGCTTAAGCACTGTTATGAAAAAAGTCTCATTCCTGGGGTTAGTTTTGTTCTCTATCGCCGGCCCTGTATTTGCTCAAGCCACCAAGACCTGGAACGGTTCCGCCGGCAGCGATTGGTTTAATGCCAACAACTGGACGCCTGCTGGAGTCCCCGCTTCCACTGATATAGTCAACTTCAGCAGCGGCACAATCAGCTTGACCGCGCCGGTCACCCTCAGCAACCAGTTTAACTGGTCGGGCGGAACCTTGGCTGGGAACCCGATGACCATAGCGCCGAGTGGGGCGCTCCTTCTGGGCGGCACGGGGACGAAGTACTTGCAGAACGTATTGACGAACGCCGGAACTGTTACCTGGACCAATGGCGCGGTTTCCGTGCAGAACGATGGGGGAGGGTATAAGGGGGCGATCGAGAACGTGGCGGGTGGGTTGTGGGATATTCGGTGTGACCAGAGTCTGAGCAGCTACTGGGGCGGGACGAACGCCTATTTTCACAACCTGGGCACGCTGCAGAAGACAGCGGCGGATGGCACCACCTATGTCTCTGTGCCGATCTACAACGGCGGGTCGGTGGCGGCACAGCAGGGGGCGTTGAATTTTCAGAACGGGAGCACCATCGAGGGCGTGTTCACGGCAAGCGCAGGGGCGGGGATTGTGTTTTCGGGGGGAGCGTTCAGGTATAGCACAGCGCCGACGATGACCGGGCCGGGTGCTATTCAGTTTACGGGAGGGACGCTGACATTGCTTACCGACGTGATCCCAAACCTGCAGTTGAACGGCGGCACTTTGAGTCTGAGTCCGGGCTTTCAGGGTGGTTCGATAACCAATCTAACTCTGTCGGGCAGCACGTTGTCCGGCAGTTACACGGTGACTGGGACGTTGAATTGGAGCGCGGGGACGATTGGCGGGGCTCTGTCGGTGAACAGCGGCGGAACCGTGAATTGGGGCGGGGGCACGGCGGGAGGGCCAGTGACGGTGGCGAGTGGCGGGGGTCTGGTGCTGGGAGGCAGCGGGACGAAGTACTTGCGGAACGTATTGACGAACGCCGGCACCATTACCTGGACCAATGGCTCGGTCTCTGTGCAGAACGATGGGGGAGGGTATAAGGGGGCGATCGAGAATCTGGCTGGGGGGTTATGGGATATTCGGTGTGATCAGAGTTTGTCGAGCTATTGGGGCGGGACGAACGCTTATTTCCACAATCTGGGCACGGTGCAGAAGTCGGCTGCAGGGGGCACAACTTATGTCTCTGTGCCGATCTACAACAGTGGGTCCGTGGTCGTGCAGCAGGGAACATTGAACTTTCAGAACGGCGCAATCGTCGAGGGAAGTTATACGGCGAGCGCGGATGCGGCGATATCGTTTTCCGGGGGAGCGTTCAGTTACAGCGTGGTGCCGGTGATCAGTGGGTCGGGGGCGGTTCAGCTTACGGGAGGGACACTGACCCTGCTGGACGACGTGATCCGCAACCTGCAGTTCAACGGTGGGACCCTGAGCCTGAATGGGGGATTTCAGGGGGGTACGATTACGAACCTGATTCTGACTGGCAGCACGCTGTCGGGCAGTTACACGGTGACGGGGACGTTGAATTGTGGGGGAGGGGTCAATGGCAGTTTGACCGTGGCTAATGGGGCAGTGGTGAACTGGGGTGGGGGCGCGATCGCGGGTGCCCTGCAGGTCAACGGCGGCGGCATCGTGAACTGGAGCGGGGGTTCAGCCGGTGGGCCGGTGACTGTGGCCAGCGGCGCGTCGTTGTTGGTGGGGGGTACGGGGACGAAGTATTTGGCGAACGTGTTGACGAACGCGGGGACGGTGACGTGGACGAACGGCACGATTTATGTGCAGAACGATGGGGGAGGGTATAAGGGGGCGATCGAGAATCTGGCGGGTGGGTTGTGGGATATTCGGTGTGACCAGAGTTTGTCGAGCTATTGGGGCGGGACCAACGCCTATTTTCACAACCTGGGTACGATGCAGAAGACGGCGGCGGGTGCCACCACCTACGTTTCTTTGCCGATCTACAACGGCGGGGTTGTGGCGGTACAGCAGGGGACGTTGAACTTCCAGGACGGGGGCGTAATCGAGGGTGGTTTTGCGGCGAATGCGGGTGCGGCGATATTGTTTTCCGGGGGAGCCTTCAGTTACAGCGTGGTACCGGTGGTGACGGGGCCGGGATCGATCCAGTGGACTGGCGGGAGCTTGACGTTGCACGACGACGTGATTCCGAATTTGCAGTTGAACGGTGGCACGTTGAGTCTGGGGCCCAACTTTCAGGGAGGCAGCATTAGCAATTTGGCGTTTGGCGGGACCTTGAGTGGCAATTACACGGTTAGCGGGACGTTGAGCCTGGGGAACGGGATTTCGGGCAGTTTGACGGTGGGCAGCAATGGTGTGGTGAATTGGAGCGGGGGCAATGTGACGGGGGGGGTCAGCCTGACCAACGGGTCGGTGCTGAACTGGAGCGGGGGGGGCTTGTTGGTGGGATTGAATGTGGTGCCTGGGGCTTTTGTGAACTGGAGTGGGGGTTCGGCTGGTGAGCCGGTGACTGTGGCCAGCGGCGCGTCGTTGTTGGTGGGGGGTACGGGGACGAAGTATTTGGCGAACGTGTTGACGAACGCGGGGACGGTGACGTGGACGAACGGCACGATTTATGTGCAGAACGATGGGGGAGGGT
>DATDCV010000384.1:0-1737 GCA_036524155.1 Verrucomicrobiia bacterium | reverse complement strand
GCGCTTGAGGATAACCCTGTGATTCAGCAAGCATACCTAGGGGTCGGTTAGACCAAGGTTCAGGAGGCGCGATGGGTCAGATCAGGATACTTTTTCCGTTCAAAGATGGCGAGGAGATCTGGCTGGGCCTGGATAGGGAAGGATATCGCCGCAAGGTCTTTAGGACGATCAGCAAGGAGCTCGTGAATTCCGAACACATCGTCGCTGGGCTAACGGTCTTTGAGCCCGGTGAGTCATCGGCGCGGCATAATCATCCCGAGTCAGAGGAAATCGACATTATCATGCGTGGCAGCGGCACCCTCGTAGATGGCGGTGAGGAGATTCCTTTCAAAGAGGGTGAATGGATGTTCATACCCACTGGGGTCTTTCACCAGCATAGGAATACCGGCAGTGAGCCGCTGTGGCTGATTTGGATGTACACTCCGCCGGGCGAATTGCCGACTGAATGAAGAAGCCAATGTTATTGCTCCAAGAACCACCGGCCGTTGAGAGACTTGACAGTCCTTGCGACCACTGGATGGACGAACCATGAGAGCAGCCCTGCTTGTTGCGCCCAAGCGAATCGAAATGCGCGAGATACTCTTGGCGCCGCTGGAAAAAGACAGTGTTCTCATCGAACCCAAGCGGGTCGGGATCTGTGGCTCGGATGTGTCGTTCTTCATCGGCCACCGTGCGCCACCAGCCTACCCATTGGTGCTGGGCCACGAGGTGGTCGGTCATGTTGCCGCCGCAGGTGATGACGTTGGGACGCTGAAGGTTGGTCAGCGCGTGGTTGTTGAACCCAACTACCCGTGCGGCGTATGCTCCTACTGCCGGGACGGGCGGAGCAACATTTGCATCAACAAGAAGATCCTGGGTATGACAGTTCCGGGCTGCTTTGCCAAGCAGGTCGTTGCCCCCGCGGAATTCGTCTGGCCGATCCCAGATTCAATTTCGGATGAAGACGCAGTGACAATCGAACCCTTGACTGTATCCCTGCATGCCTTGTGGCAATCGGGAGCTCAGATTGGGGACACCGTTGCAGTAATCGGTTGCGGATCCACGGGGCTCTTGCTGGTTCAATCAGCGATTGCCCAGGGAATGCGCGTCCTCGCACACGATAAGTTCGAAAACAAACTTGAGATGGCTCGTCGATTCGGGGCGCAGGTGGATCCAAACCCGGAAATCCCGGAATTGTGGCGGGATGCCGGAGTGACCACTGTGTTTGAGTGCGCCGGCGCCAGTTCGACGGTCGAGCTGGCGCTCAAAGCTGTGCCGCGTGGGGGCCAGGTAGTCCTTCTTGGTCTTTCGTCAGTCGAGGTGAGCTTTACGCCACTCAAGTTTGTGCGTGAGGAGATTCGGGTCAGCGGATCCATTATCTACAATCACCCGACGGATTTCGCCAGGGCAATTGCTCTGGTAGGGCGAGGCATCTTGGCTCCAGGAAGGATCGTGTCGGACACCTTGCCATTCGCCGAGACCGGTCATGCACTCGAGATCGCCAGCACCGGAGAGGCAGGCAAGGTATTGCTGGACATGATGACTTGAGGCCCGCTTGGCTCCCATCCTGCGATGGCAGAGGCCCGGGCGCCGTGCCCGGGCCTCTTGGTCGTTGTGTGTCGTTGCGCTGGAAAGCGGAGCCGCGACCCCTACTGCTTCTTTTCTAGATGCCAGATCAGCGCTTGCAGGCCGGCGAAGTAACTCCAGCGGCCAAAGCCGGCGCAAACACCCAAACAGACCGGCGCAATCACGGACTTG
>DATDCV010000383.1:0-5519 GCA_036524155.1 Verrucomicrobiia bacterium | reverse complement strand
GGGTCCAGTGCCATCGTCCAACACCTCACCCTCATCGTCGGCATGGTGGGTGGGGCGGTAGCAGCCCGCAATCGCCGCCTGCTCGCGCTCTCTCCCGTGCAGGCCCTGCTCCAGGGCCGCCCCAAGGCGGCAGCCCGCGCTTTCAGCTCCGGTTTCGGCGCTGCCGTCACCGTTTTCCTTTGTCTAGCCAGCTTCCAATACGTCCTGGCGATGAAGCCTCTCGGCAAGACGCTCGTTTACGACCTCCCCGTCTGGCTCATTCAACTCGTCCTCCCGATTGGCTTCGGCGTCATCGCCATCCGCCTGATTTGGCACGCCTCTGAACGTTGGCTCGGACGCGCCGTTGCCCTCTTCCTCACTGCCGTTTTCGTCGGTTTGGCCATCTGGCAGCCGGGCCCGCCCGAGCGCTGGATTATCCCGGCGCTCGTCGGGCTGGCTGTGGCCACCCTCTTGGGCGCCCCCGTGTTCACCGCCCTCGGCGGCGCCGCCCTCATCCTCTTTTGGGGACACGACCTTCCCGTCCAGGCCGTTCCTCTGAAACACTACAGCCTGACCACTAACGACATGCTCCCCAGCATCCCCATCTTCACGCTGGCAGGCTATTTCCTCGCCGAAAGCCAGGCCTCAAAGCGCCTCGTCCGCGTCTTCCAGGCTTTTGTCGGCCATTTCCGCGGTGGTCCCGCCATCGTCACAGCGCTCGTCTGCGCTTTCTTCACTTCGTTTACCGGCGCCTCCGGCGTCACCATCCTCGCTCTCGGCGGGGTCCTCATGCCCGTCCTTCTCGCCGCTCATTACTCCGAACGCAGCGCCCTTGGCCTGCTGACCAGCGCCGGCTCCCTCGGCATGCTGTTCCCGCCCTGTCTGCCGCTTATCCTCTATGCCCTCGTCGCTAACCACAGCGCTCACACGGACATCTCGATCAAGGAAATGTTCCTCGGCGGCATCGGGCCCGGCGTCCTCCTGGTGGTGATCACTGCCTGGTGGGGTGTCCGCAAAGGTCCCCGCGAAGCCTCGGCGCTCACCACGTTCAGTTGGAGTGAAGCCGGCTCCGCCCTTTGGCAAGCCAAGTGGGAGATGCTCATTCCCGTCATCGCCATCGGCTCCCTGTTCCTGGTTCCCACGACCGTCGAAGCCGCCGCCATCACCGCCGCTTTCTCACTTCTGGTAGCCACGGTCATCCACCGCGATCTCCACCCCATTCGCGACCTCCCCCGCGTCATCACCGAATGCGGGCTCCTCGTCGGCGGCGTCCTCCTTATCCTCGGGGTCGCTCTCGGCTTCACCTATTATCTCATCGATGCCCAGGTACCCGACAACCTCGTCGCCTGGGCCACCAGCACCGTTAAAAACAAATGGCTCTTCCTGCTTGGAATGAACCTCGTCCTCATTCTCGTCGGCGGCTTGATCGAGATCTACGCTGCCATCATCGTCGTTGTCCCTCTGCTCGTCCCCATTGGCGCCGCCTTCGGCATCGACCCCATCCACCTCGGCATTATTTTCCTCGCTAACATGGAGCTGGGTTTTCTGGCCCCGCCCGTCGGCCTCAACCTTCTCCTCTCCTCCTACCGCTTTAACAAGAGCATGCCCGAGGTCACTCGCGCCACCATGCCCATGCTCCTGGTCCTGCTCCTTGGCGTCCTTCTCATCACCTACGTGCCACCCCTCACCACCTTTCTGCCCGGTCTCTTCAGGAGATGACGAGGGTTTTTCTTGAAGAGTGCGCCGCGAGGCGGCGACGCGAGAGCTTGAAGGCGTGCCGTCTGCGCCATGATCCGATATGGGCTTCAGTCCAGGTAACCCAACGCGACATTGCGAAAATGCAAATTGACAATTGAAAATTGAATATTTCAAATTTTGGCATGACGCCCGACGAATTGTCCGAGCGGCTTTGGCAATTTGCCGCGAGAGTTGGAAAAGTCGTGGACGCGCTTCCAGATACGCGGCTTGGTCGGCACGTGGCAGGACAGTTAGTGCGCTGCGGAACCGCTGCTCCGCCGAACTATGAAGAAGGTTGTGCTGCTGAAAGCCGAGCCGATTTCATCCACAAGCTGGGCATTGCTCTCAAGGAATTGAGGGAGACTTTAGGGTGGTTGCGTTTCATCATCATCTCGGACTTGCTTTCGGAAAGGAGGGTCGCCTTATTGCGGGGAGAGGGGTGTGAACTTGCCCGGATTCTGGGCCGTTCAATCGTGACAGCACGGTCAAAACACCGACGCCGCGGCCCCCCTCTTTCGGACTCAGCCTAAATTCTCAATTTTCAATTTTCAATTTACAATCAGTGGCATCTCAAACCGTTCCTGTTTACGAGCTCAATAAACCACGATGACGCAAAACCATCGATTCATTTTCCCACTTTGTGCCACCCTTGGATTGGTCTTCGCAATGCAGCACAATGCCAGCTCCGCTCCGCAACGCGTCGTGTTCGATGGCGCGGAGTCGGACCACAAGTGGGCGCTCAAGGATCTCAACCCGGATTTGCCTTCAGACTGGACGGGTTTCGATTACCTGGTGCTGGAAATGAGGGCCTCCTCTCCACAGCGGTTCAATCTGATCTTCTATAGCACCGGGCTGGCGCAGCGCCGCCAGATGCAGCCCCTGCCGAACGTGTGGATCCGCGCTGCTGTGCCGTTGCTATATTACCGCCAGCCGAATCGCTCGGGGTTCGACCTCGCGTCGGTGGGCAAAGTCCCGCGCAATTCTTTTTGGATCAGCACCGGGGGCGCCTATGGGCCCCTGAGCGCTGTGACCAATATCGGGGTCAGCATGCAGGCGCCGCTCGGAAAGCCCACGCTGGAGATCCGCTCGGTCAGGCTGGCGAAGGAAGATCCCGGTTCCGATGTCCTCGATCTCAAACCAGTGGTGGACGAGTTCGGTCAATGGAAACCGGCCGATTGGCCCGGCAAAGTGAAGAGCCTGGAGCAACTCAAGAAGGACTGGGTAGCCGAGGAGGCGAGCCTGGACGCCCGTGATTTCGGCTACTGCAAGTATGGCGGCTATCTCAACACCAAAGCCAAGGCCACCGGTTTTTTTCGCGTCGAACAGGTCGACGGCCGCTGGTGGTTTGTCGATCCCGACGGCCACCACTTTTTCTGTACCTGTTCTACCGGTATGAGCAGCGGTGGTGGAGATGCTCGCTTGCAGGGCCGTGAGGACTATTTCGCCGCGCTGCCGCCGGCGGACCCCACCAGCAGCCGCTCGCGGGCGAGTTTCTATGGTTGGAACCTGGCACGCCGGCACGGGGCCGGGTCGCGCACGAACTGGATGGACCTGGCGTTGCGGCGGCTTGATTCCTGGGGCCTGAACACGATTGGCAATTGGAGCGACCCGCGGCTTTGGGACACGCACCGGAAGGCCTATCAGGTCAACCTGGGCGGCTGGGGCATGAGGACGGGCTACCTGGGTTTGCCGGATGTTTATGCCGAGGACTTCCCCAAGACGGTGGAACGGGACGCGGCGGCACAATGCGCACCGCGCAAGGACGATCCCTGGTTGCTAGGCTACTTCATCGCCAACGAACCGCCCTGGCCCGGCCGTGAATCACTCGTGGTGGACATCATCCTCGATGGTCCACCCAGCCCGATCCAACGGGAAGCAAAAGCGTTTTTGGCCGCGGGTGACACGCCGGAGCGGCGAAAACAATTCATCTACCGCGCGTTTGACAGGTTCCTCGAAGTGATCGTTGCCGCCATCCGCCACAACGACCCGAACCACCTGATCCTCGGGCTCCGATTTGGGGGCGGGTTGCCGCCGGCGGAGATGTTGCGCGCGTCGAAGGCCTTCGATGTGTACAGCCTGAACGTCTATGCCACCGAAGTGAATCGCAAGACGCTGGAAGAGATCTACCGCGTGACGGGGCGGCCCATTCTCGTCGGCGAGTTTCATTTTGGAGTGCCGGGCCGCGGCCTGGCGGCAGGGCTCGTGCAGGTGCGCGACCAGGCGGAGCGCGGGGTGGCCTATCGCTATTACGTCGAGCAGGCCGCCGCCTTCCCCGCTTTCATCGGTTCAAGCTGGTTTCAATGGATCGATCAACCATGCACAGGCCGCATGGACGGCGAGAACTACAACATCGGCCTGGTGGACGTTACTGACCGGCCCTATCCGGAACTGGTTGCGGCCATGCGCGCGACGCATCGCCGGCTCCAGGGCGTGCATGCGGGGACGACGGCTCCCTTTAACCAAAAACCTCAGGCGCAGTGATGGGACGTTTGAATTCGCTATACACAACGTCGAAAGTCCCGCCGCGTGAGGGCACGCGGCCTTCAGGAATTTGTAGGCCGGGTCCCCTGACCCGGCGCAATCACTTCGGGCGCTCTATGGTTGGGTCCGCTCATTCTGTGGAACGCAAACCAATGAACATTTGCCGCCGACCTCAAACCAAGCCCGTGACCCGAGCCTCTGACCTTTGTCCGATGCCCTTGCTTACGTTACTGGTCCCCCTTCTCGCGTTTCTCGTCTTCCCGTGCGCCCTTTCCGAAGCCGCCGAGGGAACAACCAGGCCCAACATCGTCTTCATCCTCGCCGATGACCTTGGGATCAACGACCTGCACTGCTATGGCCGCAGTGACCACCACACGCCACACCTGGACCGTTTGGCTACCGAGGGCATGCGGTTCACTTCGGCTTACTGCGCGCAGCCGATTTGCTCACCGTCCCGCGCGGCTATTCTGACCGGCAAAACTCCGGCGCGGCTGCACCTGACGACTTATCTGCCCGGGCGCCCCGACTGTGTCGCGCAAAAGGTGCTCCATCCGGAGATCCAAATGCAGGTCCCGCTCACAGAAAAGATGCTCCCTGTCTATTTCAAGGAGGTGGGTTACATCTGCGGGGCTTTTGGCAAATGGCATGTCGGGGGAAAAGGATTCGGACCGCTGGAACATGGCTTTGACTTTTACCATGCCGGCCAGGCGAACACCAAGCCTTCGGCGACTGAAGGCGGCAAGGGCGAGTATGACCTGACCGCGGCGGCCGAGCGATTCATCGAGACGAATCGCAACCGGCCGTTCCTGGTCTACCTGGCCCACAACTCGCCGCACATTCCGTATGCGGCGCAGAAGACCCGGGTCGAGCATAACGCGAACGCTTTCGAGCCGGTTTATGCCGGCGTGATCGAAACGCTCGACGACACCGTGGGCCGGTTGCTGGCGAAGCTGGAGGCCCTAGAGCTTGCTGACCAGACCATCGTCATCTTCACTTCGGATAACGGCGGGTTGCATGTGCCTGAAGGACCGCACCCGAAAGTGACGCACAACTCGCCGTATCGCGCGGGGAAGGGGTTCGTTTATGAAGGGGGATTGCGCATTCCCCTGCTGGTTCGCTGGCCGGGGCACGTGACCGCGGGCGCCGCAGTGGATGCTCCGGTGATCAACACCGATTGGCTGCCGACGCTGCTGGACCTTGCCGGTCTGCGCGCTCCCGCGGGGCTCGATGGAACAAGCTTCGCCGCCTGCCTGACCGGCCGCGGTCCGGCGCCCGGGCGCAGCTTGTTCTGGCACTTCCCGCACTATACGAACCAGGGGAGC
>DATDCV010000382.1:0-1537 GCA_036524155.1 Verrucomicrobiia bacterium | reverse complement strand
CTATAGATTCACCAGGAATTTCCTGATGAGTCTCTCGGCGGAGCGGCAGAAATGGAATACCTGGTCGGGATACGACCAGACGAATTTCTCCTTTGGAGGAACGAGCTATTACACCTTGAATCCGGTCAGTTGGGACTCGAGGGCGTATTTGCTGACCGCGGTCTATCAGTTTTAGCCGTTAACGAGAGCCGGCTGTGAAATGTTCATATTGCGAGAACGAGTATTTGTTAAGGGAGTTCTAGAGTGAAGATGCTTAAGGTGATTCCGTTTTTCCGCCACGCGGTGTGGCTGTTTCAGTGCGTACTGCTGGCGGCCGCGATGAGCGGGTGCGGCGGTTCGATTCCGGCGCCCGCCGACACCACCGCTGCCACCGCTACCGTGACCTTGCAGGGCCAGGTGACGGACGCTGCCACTGGCGAACCCATCGTCGGCGCGACGGTCGCCATCGGCATGAGGACTGCCACTACGGATGCCGCCGGGCGTTACGAGATGTTGAACTTCCCCGCCAATAGCGGCAGCGGTGTCGCACGCGATTATCAGGCCACCATCACCTTGACCGGCGTGACCGGCCCGATCGACATGACCAATGCGGCCGTTGCGCCGCGCTATCCGGACCGGGTGTTTCGGATGCCGGTGGCCGCGGCAACGACTGCAGCCGCCTCAACGCATGATTTCAAAGTCGGGAAACTGTCTGCCTCGATCCAGGGTGTGGTGGGTGACAGCGGCTTGTTGCCGATTGGAGCGGCGCTGGTCGAACTCCAGGACAATACGACCGGTACGGCGGGTACCATCATTCGTACTACGACATCGGATGCGGCGTCCGGTGCGTACGCGTTCCCCAATATCGAAGCCGGCGTGGCGTACAAACTGGTCGGGCGGACCAGCGATGGCGTGATGCAGGGTAACGTCACTGTCGCCGCCCTGGCGGACAACCAGAGCCTGACGCTGTCGTTGGGCGGATCGGGAGCCTTGCTGCTCAGCGGCACCGACTCCTATTCGCCGCGCATCGTCATCGCCTCCCCGGAAAACAATGCGGACGTCGCGCCAGGAACGGTGAACGTCGTGTTCACTTTCAACGAACCCATCAGGCAGAACGCCTACAGCGTCCCAAATCCGTCCGTGCTGGACAATATCTACCACGACATCAACGTGTCATACGGCGGCAAGAAAGCCGCAGGCAATTTTGCGCACACCATGTCGTGGAATGCGACCTTCAACGTGTTGACCATCAATCTTCCCGACACGGGGGTTTCGTCGAAATTCACGGTAGACCTGTCATTGCTGTCCCCGACTAGCGCCACTGTCCTCGGCAAGCTGAAGGACAATGCCGGCAACGGCCTGGAGAACAGCCCGGTGCTGACATCGGGCAACTTGCTGTCATTCACCACCAATGGCGGAGTGCCTGCTTCTGCGCCGGTCATCCTGAGTCCGGATGCGGCTGGACTGGACAGGAACGCGACGAGCGTGACGCTGGACTGGCAGCCGGCGAACGGCGCAACGAAGGGATACAACATCTATCGCTCCACCAGGAACAACC
>DATDCV010000381.1:0-7895 GCA_036524155.1 Verrucomicrobiia bacterium | reverse complement strand
CCACTGGATGATTTCCAGGAATTGCGTTTTGAGATATTCCATCAGGCCCATAACATTTGCTTTCTTTTCCCCTTATCATGCGCGGAATCAAACCGCTGGAAAGTATAATTTGGAACCGTGTGTGTAATCCCCCAGGTAATTAAGAGGTGATCGCGGTTGACACCTTCGAGCGAAAAGTTTGGGCTCCGTCGCGTGTGCAAAGAACAAGGATTCGGCTGGGTCCAAAAGGTCACGAGTTCGAACCGCACCGGCTCGACCGTTTGATCCCGTCGATACGCTTTTGCCAGGCCCGATACGTTTGCCGTGTCCTGTTCCTGGATAAAAATGCACACGGCCTGAAGTTTGTACTGCATTCTTATCCCAGCCGGCCATTCCACGTCAATCTGTAATCGCATGCGGGAGAATTGTTTACGTCTGACATCCTGCCCACTTCAGGCTCCCGCCGCCAGCAAAGCTACGCACGTTGGCTGGCCTGTTTCGTGCTTTGATTCGACGCAAGGTGTGTTGTGCAATTTGTTGGCTTACAGGAATTGAACGCCAACCGGGGCTGGTTTCACAGCCCCGGTCCGGCTTCCTTTCCAGTGCTGCTCGCAGCAGCGATCGTCCACCCATGCAGGTTACGTCTCCTTAATCATGAACCAGACCAGCCAGAACTCAGCCCAGGGCTCAACTGACCAGAGCGCCACACAGATCCTCAAACGGAAACGGATCCTCGTCGCGGATAGCGATGGATTCACTCGACTGGTGCTTATTTTCCTTTTCCGGATGGTAGGCTTCGGAGTGGATTTTTCGTCTAACGGGGCCATCGCGCTCGGCAAACTCCGCAGTTCTATGCCCGACGCACTCGTGCTCGACCTCAAGCTTAGCGGCCTGCCGGGCCTTGAGCTGATCAAACGGGTGCGTCGCCCTCGCCACTTTAGGAATCTGCCGATTTACGTCTTTACGCGGATGGATCTGATGAACCGGGCGACGCGGAAGGAACTCCCGGCCCTGGTCACGAAAGTTTTCGATAAACGGTACGTCAGCAGGGAGAACGTGGTGGAGACCATCATTGCGGAGTTGGCGGCACTAGAGGCTGCCAAGAAGGCCCAGGAGAACGCCCCCGAGCCGCAGACCGCCACGGAACCCGCTGTCGCGACCCCGCCGAGCCGGATTGATGAGCTTGTGCTCGGAGTCAGCACCCAGTCAGAGTTGCTGCTGCAGGGTGGCCAACCGGAACAACGCGAGGCGGTTTCGGGCGAACTGCGGAACCAGGTGGGCTCCTTGAAGAGTTGCGCCGAAACTAGCAGCCGACCCAACGTGGCCAGACAAGCCAAAGCGCTCGAAGGGTTCCTCGAACGGCATTGCAGCGAAGGCCAGGAACTCCGAAGCACGGACTTGGAGACGCTGAGCCGGTCAGTTGAGGTACTGGGCTCGCTGGCGTGCGACGAGGCTGAGAACAACACGACCTTAACGCGGTTCACCGCGGCGGTGGTGGATGAGTCGGCGGCGTCGAGTCAGAGCATCAGCGAGGCGCTGCAGGAAGCCGGGTTTAACGCCGTTGCTTTTGAGGATCCCGCCCAGGCGGTCGCACACCTGGCGGCGAATCCCGTTGACCTGGTGGTCGCAAACCTGCCGGCGGCGGAGCTGCATGGACTTGATCTGCCCAACATCAGGCAACTTCCCCTCCATGCCGAGACCCCTGTGATTTTCGTCGCCGAGGAGGCTGCCTCGGACTCCGACGTTGCGAGGGTGACCACCACCGCGCCCCAAGTAAATACAGACCCGTTGTTGCGGGCAGACATTGTGATGAAGGCGCTCAACGAGGTGCAGGGCAAAGAAGCGCCATCAACACCGGTCGAACCCGAACCCGAGACGGAGGACCTCATTACGACTGATGCCGAAGCCAATGCATTACCGGGCGCGGCTCCCGACTCCCTTGTTTCGCCGCTGCGTGCCGAGGGTGGACCCCTCGCCGAGGCTCCAGCGGACCTGGCATCAATAGCCGTCCCGCAGGCAATCGGCTCTGCGGCGTCTTTGGGCTCAGCCATTTCGGAACCCGCCAACGGGCTGCTGACGATGCCAGCGGCGCGTAGCGATGGCAAAAAAACCATCTTGTTCGTCGAGGATGACCCCTTTGCGTTGAAGGTATACAGGAAGGGGCTTAAGCGCGAGGGCTTCCACGTCGAGGTTGCCGAGGATGGCCTCACGGCGATCGACAAACTGCCGGGGCTCAGGCCCGATCTGGTGGTGCTGGATTTGATGCTTCCTAAAGTGCCCGGGCTGGATGTCCTCAAATTCATGAGGGCGGAGAGCACACTTAAGGACATACCGGTGATCGTGCTTTCAAATGCCTACATGAACCAACTCGCGGCGAATGCCCGGCGGGCCGGCGCCAACAAAGGCCTCTCGAAAACCGAGTGCAGCCCGGCGAGACTGGTCGACGAAGTTCGCCAACTGCTAGGGAACCCCACTGCGGCAGCCTCAGCGGGGACTGCTGCGGACGCGGAACAACCGGTGCTGGTCACCGGCGACTGCGATCTGGCTGCGGAAACAGCGATTTGGACGCGGCAGGCTGGCCTGCAGAAAGCGGCACCAAAGGAGGTCGCCACCATCCGGCAGGTCGGCCTCAATTACATCAAGGCGGCCGATGACGGGCAGCGAGTCGAATATTTGGCCGAGCTGTACCGCCGCGTTCGGTTCCTGAGCGCGCATGCCGCGCTGATCGGGTTCACGAAGTTGGCCGAAGTAAGCAGCGCGCTCGAGGGACTGCTCTTTGAAATTGTCTTCAAGCAGGCCGAGGCCACAAGTTCAACCTATCAAACCATCGCTCGCGCCGTTGATTGCCTTGACCGGCTGGTGCAGCAGAACGATGTGACGTTTGCCGAGCCCAGAACCAAGCCCAAAGTGCTGGTCGTTGATGACGACGCGGGCGGTAATTTTGATTCGGTGAGCGCGCTCAAGCGGGGGAATTTCGAAGTGGTGGGAGTCCAGGATCCCTTCGAGAGCCTGCGAACGCTCAAGGCTGACCAATACGACCTCGTGCTGCTGGATATCAATATGCCGCAACTGGACGGTTTCGCGGTGTGTGAACAGCTCCGCCGCATGCCCAAGTACAAGTCGGTTCCTGTCATTTTCAACACGACGAATATTGAGCTTCAGCATCGCGCCCGGAGCGTCATTTCGGGCGGCAACGATCTCATACCAAGCTCGGTGTCTCCCCTGGAACTGATCCTGAGGGTGACCATGCACCTCTTGAAATCCAATGGCCACAACGGGTCCTCGGCGTCGAACGCTTTGGCGGTTGCCGACACCAGCCACGCGACGACTGAGTCGAACCTGACCTGGTCGGTTGAAGAGATCTTCAAGAAGAAAGAAGCGGCGGACATTTTGGAGGCGTCCGCCACCATGGCGGAAAAGCCGCAGGAGCCCGAGGCGGAGTCTCCCGTCGCCGCCAACGCCGAAGGAGAGGCGATTCTGGAGAACCGGCTGGCCGGGGGACCGGACCTCCCGACTGAAGAGCCCGGCCAAGGCCCGAGAGAGGTGCGTCCGTTTGAAATGCCGCAACCTCCGGCTCCAGTCTCGGAAAGCGCCACCGAGCTGAACCTGGAACCGATTCCCGTCGCGCGCGCGGAGGTTGAACCCGCTCCGGAAAGGCAAATCCAAACGGAAGGCGGCGCCCAGGAAAACTCAGAGACGTTCACTCCCGAATCGACTGCGAAGGCAGCCGTTGGCAACGAGGCTGTCGCTGAAGAACTCAAGGCGCTCCAGCGTGAGTGTGCGGCACAGCGCGAGGTGGTCGCGAAATACGAGAAAGAACGCGAGACACTGGTGAATCGGATTGTCGTTTCGGAGAATGACTTGCACCGCGCGCAAGCGCGGCTGGAGCGAAAAGAGCAAAGCCTCGAAGAACTCCAGAAGCAACTGGCTGAGCTAGCACCTCGCAACACACAACTTGAAGAAGAATCCCAAGCACGCTGCGCCGCGCTGGAGAAGGAGTTGGCGGAGTTGCGTCAGGCGCGGGCCGAGTTCGAGAACCGATCCGGCGAGGATCGGCAGGCGAGCGCAGAGTCGGCCAGGCGAACCAAAGAGCTCGAAGAACAATTGAACCAACGCGCCGCCGACCTGGAGGCCTCCAGAACCGAGTTCGAGCAACTAAAACAAACCCAAGCGTGCGCGGAGTCCGACCTGCGCGCCAAGCTCGACGCCTCCAACGCCGCCCTTGGCCAAGCGCAGGAGCGAGTCGCGCGCGTTGAACAGGAACTGACCAGCCTGCACCAGGCCTGGGGAGAGCTTAACGCCCGCTGCGCCGAGGCCCAGCAGGTAAGTAGTGAGTCCGGCCAGCGCGTGAGGGAACTCGAGCAACAGTTAGACCGCCGCGCGGCGGAATGGGACAGCGCCCGGACTGAGTGGGAGCAAAAGGCAAAAACCCACGACGAAGTGACGTCGGATTTGCGACGGCAGCTAGAAGTCGCCGGCGGGGCGGCGCGGCAGAGCGAAGCGGCTCATGCGCAGGCCCAGGCGCGCTGTTCGAGCCTGGAGCAAGAACTGGCCGACCTGCACCGGGCGCGGGAAGCACTTAACGCCCGCTGCGCCGACGCACAGCAGATGACCGCTGAGTCGGGCCAGCGCATCAAAGCACTCGAGGACCAGTTGACCCGCGGCGCCGCCGAAGTCGAAGAGGCCAAAGCCGGGTTGGAGAAACAAACCAAAGCGCACGAGGTCGCCGATTCAGACCTGCGCCGCCAGTTGGACACGGCGAACGCCGCCGCCAAAGAGAGCGAGCTCGCCCGCCAGCAAACCCAGGCACGCTACGCTCGCTTGGAGAAGGAACTCGCCGACCTGCAGCAAGCTCGAGAGGATCTCAGCGCCCAGCACGCCAAAGAGCAAAAAGCCACCACCGCGTTGCGGAAGCAACTCAACGAGCTGGAAACCTACGTAAGCAAACGCTCTGTCGAGCTGGAACGCGTCAAAGTCGAGGCTGAGAAACAGCAGCGAGCGCACGCCCAGGCGGAAGCCGATCTGCGCGCACGACTCGACTCGTCGAACACGATCCACCAGCAGGCGCAGTCTCGCGTCACCCAACTGGAACAGGAACTGACCGGTGTGCGACAGGCCGGCGAGGAGTTGAACTGCAAGTTCGCCGAGGAACAAAAGGCCGGCGTCGCCGCGGCTCAACTCCTCGAAGAACTGGAGACCAATCTCAACACGAAATCGGCGGAACTCGAACGCGCCCGGGCCGATTTCGAGAAACAACAAAAAGCGCACGCCCAGGCGGAAGCGGATCTGCGCGCGCGCCTCGACTCGTCAAGCACGGCCCACCAGCAAGCACAGTCGCGGGTGAACCTGCTGGAACGGGACCTGGCCGGTCTGCGACAGGCAGGCGAGGAGTTGAACTGCAAGTTCGCCGAGGGGCAGAAGGCCGGTGCGGCCTCCGCTCAACGTCTCAAAGAACTCGAGACCACTCTCAACACCAAATCAACCGAATACGAACGCGCCCGGACCGATTTCGAGAAACAACGACAAGCGCACGCCCAGGCGGAGTCCGATCTGCGTGCGCGCCTCGACTCGTCGAGCACGGCCCACCAGCAAGCGCAGTCGCGGGTGACCCTGCTGGAACAGGAACTGGCCGGTCTGCGGCAGGCGGGCGAAGAATTGAACCGCAAGCTCGCGAAGGAGCAGAAGGCCGGTGCGGCCTCCGCTCAACGTCTCAAAGAACTTGAGACCACTCTCGACACCAAATCAACCGAACTCGAACGCGCCCAGGCCGATTTTGAGAAACAACAACAAGCGCACGCCCAGGCGGAAGCGGATCTGCGCGCGCGCCTCGATTCGTCGAGCACGGCCCACCAGCAAGCGCAGTCGCGGGTGACTCAACTGGAACAGCAACTGGGTGGTCTGCTACAGGCAAGCGAGGAGTTGAACTGCAAGTTCGCCGAGGGGCAGAAGGCCGGTGCGGCCTCCGCTCAACGTCTCAAAGAACTCGAGACCACTCTCAACACCAAATCAACCGAACTCGAACGCGCCCGGGCCGATTTTGAGAAACAACAACAAGCGCACGCCCAGGCGGAAGCCGAGCTGCGCGCGCGGCTCGACTCGTCGAGCACGGCCCACCAGCAAGCGCAGTCGCGCGTGACCCAACTGGAACAAGACCTGGCCGGTCTGCGACAGGCAGGCGAGGAGTTGAACTGCAAGTTCGCCGAGGGGCAGAAGGCCGGTGCGGCCTCCGCTCAACGTCTCAAAGAACTCGAAGCCACTCTCAACACTAAATCAACCGAACTCGAACGTGCCCGGGCCGATTTCGAGAAACAACAACAAGCGCACGCCCAGGCGGAAGCCGAGCTGCGCGCGCGACTCGATTCGTCGAGTACCGCTCACCAGCAAGCGCAGTCGCGCGTGACCCAACTGGAACAAGACCTGGCCGGTCTGCGACAAGCGGGCGAGGAGTTGAACCGCAAGTTAGCCAGAGAGCACCGGCAGACCGCTGAATCTGCGCAGCGCCTCAAGGATCTTGAGAGGCAACTTCAATCGCAGGAGGCGACGCACAAAACCCAGGCCGCCGAATTGGAACAACGTATCTCCCAAGGTGCGGCCGACCTTACCCGGGCGACTGCGGACCTGGCGAACGAAAGAGGGGCACGCCAACGAAGCGAGGAGCGCGGCAACGCACTTAACCTGCGACTCCAGAAGCTGCACGAAGAATTGAGTTTCACGTTGCAGGCACACCGGGCCACCCACGAACGCATCGGGGCCCTTGAGGCAAATCTGCGCCAGCGCGAGGAGACTATCATCAGGCGAACCGCCGATTTCGAGCAGCAGCTAGCCGAGCGCCGCTTGGCCGAGGAACGGCTGGAGAAGACGCGCGAACTCAACGCCCACTTGCGCAAGAGCCTTTCGTTTTTCGAGGCCGCAAACAAGACGTTCAACCTCACGCGGCAGAATCTGGAATCACGACTCGAAACCACGCTCAATTCCCTGCAAGTCACCGACTCCAGGCTTCAGGGCGAGGTCGCTGAACGCCAACGCGTCACCGCGGCCCTGGACGACGTGCGGCGGGAACTTCAAGGACAGAACCGCAAACGGGAAACTCTCGAAACCGAACTGCAGGCCACAATCCAGGGGCTGCGCACAGCCGAGTCAACGTTGCAACAGGAAGCTGCCTATCGCCAGCGGCTCGCGTTCACCCTGGACGGAGTTCAGCGCGACCTGCAGATTCAACGACAACAGCGCGAAACGCTGGAATCACAACTGCAGTCGACGCTCGAAGCGTTAAAGGAGAACGAATCAAAGCTGCAAACAGAAGCCGCCGAACGCCAACGGCTGGCATTAGCCCTTGACGGGGTCCAGCGCGAGCTCCAGGCCCAATGCCAAAAGCGCGATTCACTGGAGCGGGAAGTGCAAACAACGCTCCAGGCGGCAGGGGAAAATGAATCCAAATTCATGGCAGAGGCCACCGAACGCCAGCGCCTCGCGTTGACACTGGAGGAAGTTAAGCGCGAGCTTCAGACCCAGCGCCAGAAACGGGGAACGCTTGAAACGGAGCTGCAAGCCGCGCTCACGGCGGCACAGGAACGGGAATCCAGGTTCGACCGGGAGGTCAGCGAACGCCGGCGTCTCCAGGAAGCGTTGGAATCCACGCAGGGCAACCTCCGCGACCAAGCCCAGCGAACCGACCTGGAGGTGAGCAGACTGCAGTCGGCGCTGCAACTTGAACAGGTCGAACGGAAGCGCCAGGAGTCTCAAATCGTTCGATGCAAGGAATGTTTGACTATTGGTTTTTCAAGGTGAAGGAGAAAAGAGATTATGAAGGGAGTGAAAGAACATAAATAGAATATATCTCTTATCCAGTTTATTTAAATGGCATGCATTCATTTTTTGGGGAAAAGGAGCAGATTCTTGGACTGTAGCCTGCCAGG
>DATDCV010000380.1:0-10665 GCA_036524155.1 Verrucomicrobiia bacterium | reverse complement strand
CGGCTTTGACCTCCGCAGCCAGCGACTTCACCGAGTTTGAAATCTCAACCGCTCTCGTCCGCTTGAGCCCGTTCTCCTGGAAGATGGCCTGGACATCGGCAAAAATTCCATCGGGCTTGGCCTGGGGGTACTTGGCTGGATTGAGAACGGCATCCACCTCCTGGATTAGGCGCGCCAGACTGGTGGCGGACAAAGGCTTTTCCGATTGAGCGGCCGATACGTTCTCGGCGAAGCGGGACGCAGTGGCCAGTGAAGGTTTGGCCCCTTGCGCAACGGCGATCACATCCCGCGCGATTTTTTCTTTTTGCACCGCCGAAACCTGGGCATTGGCAGTGATTGCCGCGATGTCGCTTTTGAGTTTCAACAACGCCGGGGATTGAGCGGGCGGCGTATAGGCTGGATTCGCCGAAATCGCGGGTTGGGCGGTTGTGGGCGGGGCGACACCCTGGCGGACATTGTTCTGGTTTCGCAGTTCCTTGGCTCGTTCACGGATAATCGTTTCGGAACCGCTAAACGCGCTGCTGGCGAGCAACAAAGCGCAGAGGGTTGCTGCGAGGGTCTTCATATCTTTACCTTTCAAACAAGCGTGGACCTCTTGATTGAGATTGTCAACGAGGCCAGAACGGCTGAGCCGTTTCCAGCCGGCATTGAACTCCAGGTTCGCCTCAGTGCGAATCACCTTTATCCTTGGGAGTCCGTAATTTATCGGCGGGCGGCGATGGGGCGGCCTGCGGGGCCTTGGATTTGAAGGCGGAGCGGAGCAGCCAATGATGCTTGAGGCCTTGCACGAACTGGTCGGCATGGACAACCGCATCCGAGATGGCGGAAAGGAGGTTGGTGTTGGCCTGCACTTGGGCATTCAGATTGCTCGTGAGATTGGCGAGGTTATCAAGCGACCGGTTGAGATTCTCGACCAGGACTGTAAGGTTGGTATTGGCGCTGGCCATCGCGGCGCTGGCATTGGTGAGAGTGCCTTCGATTTGGCCATTGAGGTTGGTGGGCAAAAGCCATTCGCCCAACGCTCCGGGGTGGTCCAGGTGCGCCGTTGCGGCAACGATATTGCTGACCCCCGGCTGAGCGTTCAACGCCACCAGGTTCAGGTTCGACATCAAGGTTGAACCCCTGGCGAGGACCTCGGTTAGCTGGTTGGTGACCGCAAACACGTTGGGCAGGTTCGACTCAACCTGGCTGACCAGTTTGTTGAGGCGTTCGGTTACAGGCGGGGATTCGTCGGATTCCCCCAGATAATATTTGCTCACCCCATTGGTGTAATACTCGTAACGGTCATCCTTGCCGTTCCAGACACCCGTCATTAGTTTTCGGGTCTGGCTGGAATCCATCACGAGAACGTTCGTGTAGCCGGCGGCCAGGAGCTCATCCAGGTGGGACAAGGGTTCGTTAGGCCACACCAGCGTGTTCGTGCGCTCATAGGGCGGGACCCGCTCGGCCGCCAGCCACCTCGAAAGGTCCGGTAGGTTCCTGGCTTCAGCCACACTCAACTTAAGTAGCGGATGAAAGATATAGGTTGGAATGCCGGGGGGGATTCCTCTCGTCACCTCGATGGTGCGTTTGCCGAGGAAATCGGCGGCGTTGATTTTCGCTCGCGAACCTTCGGTCCAGATGTACCCATAGTTCGGAGCCTTCAGCGCGAACTCGACGTACACGTTGTAATTGTACTGGTGGGCCGGCATGGGCTGAATGTCGGTAACCGCGCCCGCATCGAAGCCCATCAGCTTGACCGGGTCGCCAATTTTCAGCCCGGTCGCATCACGAACGAAGGTGTAGTAGGTGGCTTTGACCACAAACCACCCTTTTCGCTCGGCGGTATTGTAGATGTAGTAGATGAAGCCGCACGCGAGCACCACGAACGCCAGCATGACGAACCAGCCCACCGCCTTCTCCATCCGGCTCAGCCGGGTGCGCAATTGCGGTGTCAGGTCCTGTAAAGCCATCGCCTCATCACTTGCAGATTCCCCGGCAGTCGTCAATCGCTGCGTTGGAGGGGCAACAGCTCCTGTACCAGCCCCGCTTGTGCGGACTGGACTTGTTGCCAGGAGCCCAGCACCACCAGGCGCCTGTCTCGCAGCACCGCAAATTGCCGGGCGAGGTTTTCCCAGGGTCGCAGGTCGGCGGTGGTAATGACGAGTGTCAACGGCCGGCCGTCCAGGATCGGGTGGCCGCATGACACCTGTCGCAGAAAGCTCAACCACCAGCTAGCCTGGCGCAGGTCCAGGCCGCCGAGCGGGTTGTCTATCAGCAGCACTTCCGGCTTGAGGGCGAGCGCCCGCGCCAGGCCGACCCGTCTATGCCAGATACGCCCGATCGCGCCGGGGGTACTATCGGCCCATGGCTCGAGTTCCAGCGCTTCGAGCAACCTCATTACTTCGGGTCGCGCCGCAGCGGCCGACAGATTGTGATGATAGCGCAGAGGCAGCGCGACATTCTCCGCCACGGTCAAACGGTTCAGCAATTGGCCGCCGTCGAACACCAGGCCGAGCCTGAGCCGCTGGCTCAGCCGTCGGTCTTCGAAGATCGGCATCTCCTCATCAAACAAACGGTAGCTGCCGGCCAGCGGGGCTGATACCCCGCCCGTCATCATCAGGAAATCGCTCTTGCCGGAGCCCTGCAAGCCGGCGACCACCCAAAAATCTCCTGAATTTACTCTCCAGTCGATCTGATCGGCAACGACCACGCCCGGGTCCTGGAGAGAACCGAGCGTCACGGCTTCCATTCGGATCACGGCAGAATTGGTGTCGGCAGGCGGTGTTTTCATCAGGATGACAGGTAAATGATAATGAAGAGCGCGTCGACCAGCACGCAGCCGATGACACTCTGGGCCACCGCCCGCACGGTGGCGTGGGGGACTTCTTCGAGGCGCAGCGGCTGCGCCAGGCCATGGTAACAGGTCACCACTGCGATGATGAAACCGAAGGCAAGTGTTTTGAGCGCCAGCAGCGCGAAGTCGAGACCGCGCAACGCTCCCGCCAGTTGCCGCAGGTAGTCCGCCGGACGCAACGCCACATCCTGTATGAACGCCCACAAGTAACCACTGATCAACGCACCAAGGATCAGGTAGACCGTCAGCGAAAACACCCCCAGCGCCAGGCCGATCACCCTTGGCACGACCAAATAATGAACCGGGTCAATCCCGAGCGCTTCGAGCGCTTCAACCTCCCCCATCGCGCGGGAAGTGCCCAACTCGACCACGTTGGCAGTGCCGATGCGCGCCAGCACCAGCAGTGCAGTCACCAGCGGACCCAATTCCCGCACCACCACAATCACCATGATGGTCCCCAGGTAATTGATTGCTCCGACGCGAGTCAGCCAGGATACACTCTGTCCGATCACCAGCAAGCCCAGGGCCGCCGCGATAAACAGGAACATGGGCAATAGCCGCAGCCCGGCGCGCGACACTTCGTGAAAGACCAGCGGCCAGATGACCCGCCGGGAAGCGCGGCCCTTTGTCACCATGACCCCGATGGTGATCAGCGCGAAAGCCCCCAGCCCCTGGACCGTCAGCAGAAACAGGAATAATTTGCGCCCCACCTGTCGGCTCAGCGCATATGGCAACGGCAGGCGCCACAGCACACGGGCGGGCAGAGAAACGGTCGCGCCGACATTCCGGTCTTCCACGGCGAAAGCCTAGTTGGCCCGGGGCGGCGGGTCAAACCAAGTACCCCCTCAGTCTTGGGTCGGAGCGCCGAGTTGCACTCGGCTTACGATCGGCCGTCGGCTCGCTTAAGCTGATTAGAAATCGGCGCTCCGACCCAAGAGTGAGGCGATACCAAACCAACGCAGATTTTCTTCCCTTCCGGAAGCCGGTGTCTAAATTGAGCGGTCGGCGCGGTCCAACGCCGCGCGCAGCCATTGACTAATGAAGAACATCATCTATTTCGACCTGGAAACCCAGCGGTCGGCCGAGGAAGTCGGCGGCTGGGACCACATCAGCCGGATGGGGATGAGCGTCGGGGTCACCTACAGCACTGCCCGGGGCGAGTACCGGATTTATGCCGAGAAACACATCGACGATTTGATCCGCGACCTGCAACGGGCCGACCTGGTGGTCGGATTCAACAATCTGCGGTTCGATTACGAAGTGCTCCACGGCTATACGCCCTTTGACCTGCGGCAACTGCCGACGCTGGACATGCTGGTGGATTTGCAGACCAAGCTGCAACATCGCCTCTCGCTAGACTCGATTGCGACCGCAACCTTCGGCGTCGAAAAGACGGCCGAGGGGATGCAGGCCATCCAGTGGTTTAGAGAGGGCAAGCTCCTCGAGATCGCCGAGTACTGTTGCTATGACGTGAAGATCACACGGATGGTTCACGAGTTTGGCGTCCAAAACCGGCGGCTTCATTACGTCAACCGCTTTGGGAAAAAGCTTTCGGTGACTGTGAACTGGTGAATGACGGTCCCCCAATGCCCGGCCGCAACCATGGTTTCCAGCGACCAGGAGCCGGCCTCGCGCGCGCCTTGTCCAAACTGGGTTTTTGCTCGCGCAGCCAGGCCATCGGACTGGTCCGCGAAGGCAAGATCCGGGTCAACGGCGCCGTCCGCCGCGATCCGCAGTGGCCGGTTGATCTCGAGCGGGACAAAATCGAAGTGTCCGGCCAACCGGTACGCGCGTCTCACAAGGTCTATCTCATGCTGAACAAGCCGCGCGGAGCGGTGACCACCGCCTCCGACGAACAGGGGCGGGGGACGGTCCTCGATTTGCTCGAGGGGGCCGACCTGCCGTTCGTGGCACCGGTAGGCCGCCTCGACAAGGCCAGTGAGGGTTTGCTGTTGCTCAGCAATGACACCCATTGGGCCGCGCGTGTGACCGCCCCGGCCACGCACGTGCCCAAAGTGTATCACGTACAGATCGACCGCATCGCCGATGAGAGTCTCTTGCGTCGGCTCACGCAGGGAGTTCAGAGCGAGGGCGACCTTCTAGCGGCGAGGCGCGCGGTGGTGTTGCGGGTTGGCGTGCGCAACAGTTGGCTCGAGATGACCCTGACCGAAGGGAAAAACCGGCACATCCGCCGGCTGCTTGCCGGCCTTGGCGTCAACGTCCTTCGGTTGATACGAGTCGCGATCGGGGAGATTTCTCTCGGGAACCTGCCGAAAGGCGCCTTCCGCCACTTGACACAATTAGAGGTTCGGGCACTCGCGGGCACCGGGTAGCGGATCTGTTCTTTCGCTACGCAAACCCTCAAGGTAGCGCGATGTGGATTGATTTTGCGCCGCGTTGCGGTAACGATCGGAGTGTGAGTTCAGTCCAATCTGTCGATGGTGTCCGTGGTGTGTCTGCGTCAGCCGGGCGACGCCTCCGGGCGTGGGTTTCGAAAATGGTTATCGCGGTTGCGATCTCGTTAGGAGCCGGTGCGATCGCCCGCGCGCAACCGATAATCGATGATTTTTCGCCGAAAGCAGGCATGCCGGGAGACAAGATCCAGGTCATGGGCAGCGGCTTTTCGGTGGGAACTATCAAGGTCTATTTCTGGAACGGGGTCCCCGCAACGGTCCGAGTCATTGGCGAACTTTCGCTCGAAGCCACTGTGCCCGCCGGGGCCACGACCGGCGCGCTGGCGGTCCAGCGAGACTCAGGTTCGAGGATCTACACGGCGGCGTCTTTCACGGTGGTCGGCGCAGGGCCATACATCACCGATTTTTCCCCGACTTTCGGCGGGTCCAACACGCTGGTCGTGATCAACGGGGTGCATTTCACGGGCGTAGTTCCGAGTGGGGTGAAGTTCAACGGTGTGGTTGCCCGAGACGCATCCGCCAATGGTGCCGGCACTCAAATCAACGTTCATGTTCCGTATGGCGCTCCAGCGGGCACTGGGCCCATTACCGTCACTACGCCGGCGGGCAGCAGCAATAGTCCCAGTTCTTTCACGGTAATCGGGCCGGGTCCTTACATAACGGGTTTTGCGCCCAACCATGGCACACCCGGCACGACGGTCTTGATCGACGGTGTGCATTTCGCCGCCGCCACCAGTGCGACGTTCAACGGGATCCCCGGCGCGAATTTTTACGCGACGGAGACGTTGGTGCACGTCGATGCGCCGGCCGGTGTGGCCACCGGCCCCATTGCCGTCAACTCTCCCCTCGGCACATTCACCACGGCCGCAAACTTCTTTGTCCCGCCGAGCATTACAGGCTTGTCCCCGTCCAGCGGCCGAGCGAATACGAACGTGACGGTTACAGGGCTAAATTTCCTGGGCGCCACCGCCGTCAACTTCAACGGAGTGGCTGCCTCGTTTACGGTGGCAAGCAACAACACACTCCGGGCCACCGTCCCTGCCGGCGCCACGTCAGGCCTCCTGCAGATTATCATCAGCACGAACTTCTCCTGCGCGTCCAACTTCACCGTGCTGCCCACGATCTACGGTTTTTCGCCGGCGTTTGGCCGGCCGGGAACCAACGTGACGATCACCGGGGCGAACTTCAATGTTGGCACGCCCGTCGTCCGGTTCAACGGCGTTGCCGCGACGCAGGTGAGCGGGGTCACGTTCGGACAACTCACCGCGGTGGTGCCGTCCGGGGCGACCAGCGGGCCGATTAGCATCACCACCACCGACGGCAGTGACACGACTGCGAGCAACTTCTCGCTGCCGCCCAGTATCACCAGCTTCACTCCCACGAGCAGTGCTCCGGGGACGTCGGTCACGGTGACCGGGCTTAATTTTCTCGGCGCCACAAACGTCAGTTTTAACGGCGCTCCGGCCGCCTTTACGGTGTCGAATAACACCACGATCCTGGCAACAGTGCCGGAGGCGGTCAGCACGGGCCCGTTGACCGTGGCAGGCCCGGCGGGGTCGGCGACCAGCAGCGGTCTGTTCTACGGCGCCCCGCTTATCACCTCCTTCACGCCGACCAGCGGCCCACCCGGAATCAACGTCACCATCACCGGCACGAATTTCGTGGGAGCGACGGCAGTGCGGTTCAACGGATTGGCGGCGGCGTTCAACACCGTCGACAACGGACAAATCGTGGCGGTGGTGCCCAACGGGGCTCAGACCGGCCCGATCACGGTGGCAACTCCCGCGGGGACCAACACGAGCTCCGCCAGCTTTGTGATCAACTACACCAGCGACCTGGAGGTCTGGATGACCGATTCACCAGACCCGGTCGTCGCCACCAGCAACCTGGTTTACCTCATCACCGTGGTCAACCACGGCCCATTTGACGCGCCGAATGTGCGGCTGACAAATACCCTCCCGGCCTCGGTCAGACTGTTGTCCGCGGGCATGTCTTCCCGGTGGACCGTCACGGTCAATGGCAACCAGGTTATCGCGACGATCGACAACGTGGCGGTCGGCGGCGCTTCGACGCTGACCAACATCGTGGCTCCGCAAGAACCTGGCACCATCACCGACAGCGCCGTGGTTGCCAGCGACCGTCCCGACCCGGTGCCGGGCAACAACACCACCACCATTACCAGCTCGGTTGATCCCCTGCCCGTCCTCTCCATCCTGTGGTGGACCAACCAGGTGAAGGTTTCCTGGCACGTCGCGTTGAGCAATTTCGTGCTCCAATCCAAAATCGACTCTCTGGGGACGACTTCCTGGTCCCAAGTCACAAACGTTCCGGCGATTTCTGGTAACCAGAAGTCTGTTATCGAGAGCAATACTGCCCCCTTTAAGTATTACCGGCTGAAGAAATAGGAAAAGCTTCCGGGGCTCAGGTCACCGCATGTGCAGACGCAAACTCGCGTCGGCTTTAGTTCCCGGTTTGCTGCCGTCTTTGGCGATCGCGGTTTTGAGGAATTCGTGCAAGTCAGGGGCCTGAGCGCGGAGTTGCTCGGCGGAGAGATTCTCGAACAAGAATTTCCCTTCCGGGGTCTTAACAGAGTAAACAGCACCCTTGGGGCCGGACTTGATAATTATGGTGCGTCCGCGCTTTTCGATATAGCCCACGACGGGGTAGTCAGCGGCGGCGATCACGTTAGTCCGGGCGGCGGCCTGCTGTTTTCGCACCGGCGGCGATTGGGAAGGCTTCGCTGACCTACTTTCATCGGCGGGTTGCGCCAGGAGAGTAACAGCGGCGAACGTTGCCATGCAGCTCAGCCAAACCACTTGATTCCGTTTCATAAGGTCTCCTGGGTGCCGACGCCAATCTACGCCAAATTAGACACAGAAACGAGCCGGCCCGTTCAGTAAAGCACCTTGTCCGGCTTGCGTTCCCATTCGCGGAACGCGGTCATTGCCTCGTCCCGCAAAAGCTGCGTCATGACCAGTTTCCTGCGGTGTATGGGCAGTGCAAGTTCGGTGTAAATCCGGTCATCGTCGAAGCCCAGCCGGGCGGCATCCTTCCGTGTGTTTCCGTAAAACACGGTCCCGAGACGGGCCCAGTAGATCGCCGCCAGGCACATCGGGCATGGTTCGCAACTGGTATACAGTTCGCATTCCTCAAGGTGAAAAGTTCTCAGCCGCTTGCACGCGCGCCGAATGGCGATGATCTCAGCGTGCGCGGTCGGGTCGTTGGCGGAAGTGACCTGATTCCAACCGCGAGCGATGATCTTTCCCTCGCGAGCCACAACGGCGCCGAACGGGCCGCCCGTGCCGCGCCGCATCATCCGCACCGAAAGCCGGATGGCTTTGCGCATGCACTGTTCATTCATGGGAGAGCTTCCACCAAACCGAGCGGGCGAGGTTTCACTGGAACAGGGCGCGGATGTCGTCCGAGCAGGCGACAAACTTGCCGCCGTCAAAGAAGCACGAAGCCTGGCCGTTGCTCCATTTCCGCAGCCGGTAGATCGCGGCGAAAGTGAAATCAGGCGCCGCGCCACCCTGCCCGCCGACGATTTCGGACCCCCGGCGGACATTATCCATCATCCAGGGCGGCAGCAGCAGGTGGTAAGGGTTGCGGCCTACCTCCCCCACGTGGAAAGTGGTCGCGGCGATCAAGTCGGCGAGGTCGTCGCCGCCGATTTCGACCATCAAATTAGGGTCGGTCATCGCTCCCCAGAACTCGGTTTCGACGAGATAACACTGGAAGCTGGATGGCATCTGTTTGAGCGCATCGGTCACAAGAAAATGCGTGCCTATATGCGTGGCATTCCAGTCTTTATCGTGCGGACAAAGGACCACCTTCGGACGATGCTCCTCCAGAATCCCCTGGATGATTTTGACGCAGGCAGACCAGTGAGCACGGTCCTGGTCGCGGCCCTTCGGATTCACTTTGTCCAGGCCGCTCGGGCCGGTGGTAACTAGCCCAAAACCCAGATAGTCGCAGGCATTCCGCAACTCTTCGAGGCGGCCGAACTGCCGGTCCTTCTTGCTGCCGAGCGTAACGGCAACGTCCACGACGTTCATGCCAGCTTGGCGCATCAACCGCAGCGCTATCCCGCCGACGATGCACTCATCATCCGGGTGCGGGGCAAAAAAAAGCGCTTTGGGAGCATCCGGTGAAAGCTTGGGTCGCGGAGCCGGTTTGAAAGTGCCGAGCGGCAATGATTTGCCGTCGCGGAGCAGGCGAGCGTAGTCCGATACGAGTTGGTGGTATGGAGTCATAATCTCCAGCGCAGCGTAACGGGGAGGCGCGTGGGCAGCAAGGCCAACTGCGGTGGGTGCAAGCCACGTGCAACGGCTTTCTGGCAGGTACGCCGTTACAGCAAGCGCCCGGTTGCGGCGAACAGTGACCACGGATTACACGGATTGCACGGATAACGGGGAGGCGCCGACTTGCGCCCCCGCTCGTGAGCGAAAGCTGCTCCGGAATCAAGCCGGTTGGAAACCGGAGCTCCAGCGCCGAACGGAGGGGGAAAAACTAGCCGAAGATATTTGAAATTTTGCTCGTCTGACAGCCGGAATGCCGGCCCATCGAGCAATGTGCATTGAGCATTGAGGATTTGTTGTTTTTGTTTGTCCGGGGCCACGATCCCAACTGAACGTTAATCGTATAACGATCAAGTTTGGGCAAGCCTGTGGTCGGTTCGGGCATTGAAAGAATAGCAAAAGCTCAATCCTCAATGCTCAATGGATTTAACCAAGAAAAGCGGGAGATCTTTTTCAGAGTTTTCGGGAAGTGCTATTTGAAGAGCGGAAAACTGAAATACGGACACGAGGGCAGCACTCCTGACGTCATGCCCTACAATACTCGTGTCCTACAATAACACAGCGCAAGTCGCTGAGCGCAGCGGATCAAAGACAGGCAAGATGCCTGTCCTACGTCGTGGGGTTAGGCGGTTGGAGCGGGAACGGGTTTGGGGGGAGCCGGGCGCATGCGCAGTCCCAAGGCGAGCCAGAGAACGGCACCGATGAGGAGCGCAAAGGGAAGGATCATGGCGGCTTTGCGGAGGTCGGCCCAGGCATCGGCGAGGCGGCCGACGATTTCGGGCGACCACATGTCGCCGAACAAATGGATCATGAAAATGGAGAGGGCCATGGCGCTGGCGCGGAGGTTGACGGGGACAGTCTCGAGGATGAGGGTGTTGATGGGGCCGGTGGACAGAAAGAGCAGGCACATGGAAAGGGCGAGCAGGCACATAGTGGTGGTCTGGTCATGGGAAGCGAATGCCGCGAAGGACGTGGGCACCGCCAAGAAAGTCGAGATGGACAGAAGCAAGGCGTAGCCGGCGGGGTTGCGTTTGTGCCAAGCGGTGGCGGCGAGTCCGCCGAGGGTGGTACCGACCAGGCCGGCGACAATGACGACTGCGCCGAAGAAGTTGGCGGC
>DATDCV010000379.1:0-4735 GCA_036524155.1 Verrucomicrobiia bacterium | reverse complement strand
CGCGTCCAGCGTTGGGTACTGGTCGCGGTGCGCTTCATACTCGGCCAACAGGTCGGAGAGTTCTTCCATCCACAGAAAACCTCGTCCCTTCTGCCGCGTGATCGCCCGTTGGCCGGCATTGGCCCCGTCGTACCGAAAGGTGTATCGGACTTCGCAAGCGCGAACGAGGGACTCGCGCAACATGGTTTGGCTGTTGCCGTAGGCCTGCGAGCGCATCTTGGCCGACACGTGGCGGAAAAGTTCCTCCCCTGCCGATCGCAGTTCGCGCTCGTGGCGGTCCATGATCGCGTTGGCGTAAGAATGTCCGAACTCGTGCACCACAGTCTCCAGCATGTCTCTCGTAAATGTCGGCACACCGTCCGCGTCGGTTTTCCAGACCCCAAGAATACAGTAGAGGTCTTCTTTGCCGGTCGCATGGCGGCAATGCGACCCATAACAGCAGCCGCCGTTGAGCAACGCCGGTGCCAGCGTAAACACCGCCTGTGGCCGCTCGCCGAAATACTCTTTGAACCATTCCAGGTGGCCTTCCTTGTCCATCAGTGCCCTCATCCTGGCTTCGGTGGTCTCATACAGCGCGCGGTGTTGTTCCAGAAATTCTTCAAACCGGCTTTCCTTCACAAACTGGCGCGCGGCTTCGAGGAACTTGTTCACATCGGCCGCTGTCCAACGCCGGTCCAAACCTTCTGGCCAGGGCTTAAGTGGAACCAGCAGCCCCAGCCCGCGCGTATCTTTCAAGTGAACCGCCAGGCTCATGCAGGCATCGAAAGACACGCCCCGGCGACTGCGCAGGTCGCGGGCGAGCTTTACGACTGGGTGCTCACGCAGCTTGCCAAAATGGTTCTCCACATCGGCGGTGTAAGAGTCGACTCTACCCTGGCTGTATTCCGGGTTGCCCGCCAGGCGGAACAGCAGCGAGATCAACTCCACTCGCGGATCGACCCGGATCCGCAACGGCGGACTGCCGGGGCCTGAGGCTGCGGTTGCTTCAAGGCCCGCCTTTCCCTCGGCCGCTGCAACCATTGCCTGGCCAATCCCAAGCATCAGGAGAAGAACCACAGGTAACAACATGATCGTTCTAAGCTTCATAAGGCGTTTCGCTCGCAGTGGCGTGCTTTAAAGTCAGACAAGACGCCGTTCGAAACCTCACGCCCGGCGACGTCCTGCTATTGTGCGGGACGACGCAAGTAGAAATGGACCCCTTCAAAAGTCAGCATGGGGGCCAATGAACTCGCCGAGGTATCTCCCTCTCCTCCTCTGGAGGAGAGGGCTGGGGAGAGGAGGCCCTTTTCTCTTTCGTTTCCGCTCATCGGCAGTCGATTCCGTCCGATCAAGAAAGCCCGTCTTGAGACCTACTCCGAATCAGTACCTTACGTTCTCGCCTACAGGATTTAGCGGCTCCGAGCAGCGATCCCTTGCACCAGCACCATCATGGCCGATATTGCCCCAATAAGTGGCTGTGAACTCTGAACTGTGAACCATGCCCTCTGACTTCCGTTTCGAATCTGACTCGATGGGCCAAATGCGCGTGCCCTCTAACGCGTATTACGGCGCGCAAACCGCCCGGGCAGTTGAGAACTTTCCCATCAGCAACTTGCGATTCCCTCGCGAATTCATCCGCGCTCTGGCGCTCATCAAGAAACATGCCGCCGCCGCCAACGAGAGACTGGGCCTATTGCCCCCAAGAATTTCAAAGGTGATCCAGCAAGCGGCGCAGGAAGTGGTCGACGGCAAGCTCGATGACCAGTTCGTTGTGGACGTTTTCCAGACCGGGTCCGGCACTTCTACCAACATGAACGCCAACGAGGTCATCGCCAACCGTGCCATCGAGCTCCTCGGCGGCACGCGCGGCGATAAATCGGTTCATCCGAACGACCACGTTAACCTGGGCCAATCCAGCAACGACGTGATTCCGACTGCGATTCACCTGGCGGCCTTCGAGGGCATCGTCAGACGGCTCCAGCCCGCTCTGCGAGCACTGCACGCCACGTTGCTCAAGAAGGCCGCCGATTTCCGGGATGTCCTCAAGATCGGACGCACCCATTTGCAGGATGCCACCCCGATTCGGCTCGGACAGGAGTTCAGTGGTTACGCCACCCAGGTCGAGCATGCGGTCAGGCGGCTCGACAACGTTCAGGAATACCTGGGCGAGCTCCCCCTCGGCGGCACAGCCGTCGGCACTGGCATCAATGCTCATCCTGAGTTCGCGCGCCGTGCGATTGAAGGAATAGCCGCCGAGACCGGGCTGACCCTTCGTGAGGCGCCGAACCACTTCGAAGCTCAAGCCGCCATCGATTCACTGGTGGAAACCAGCGGCGCATTGAAATCCGTGGCCGTGAGCCTCATCAAAATTGCCAACGATATTCGCTGGCTCGGCTCCGGACCTCGCTGCGGGCTCGGTGAACTCAAGCTGCCGGCCACCCAGCCGGGTTCGTCAATCATGCCCGGCAAGGTAAACCCGGTGATGTGTGAAATGGTCATCCAGATCGGCGCCCAGGTAATCGGCAACGACGCCGTCGTCACGTTCAGTGGCACATTCGGCGCCTTCGAGCTCAATACCATGCTCCCCGTTGCCGCCTACAATCTCCTGCAAGCCATAGAGCTGCTTGCCAATGCCGCGCGCGTGTTCTCTGAGCGCTGCATTGCCGGCCTCGAAGCCGACGTCCTCGAATGTGAATCCAAGATCGAGAAAAGCCTCGCCATGGGCACCGCCCTCGCGCCCGCGATCGGCTACGACAAAGCCGCCAGAATCGCCAAAGCCGCCTACGAAACTGGCAGAACTGTCCGTGAGGTCGCCCTGGAATCCTCCGGTCTGAACAAAACCGCGCTGGATCGGCTGCTGGATCCGAGGATTCAAACAGGCCGTTGAAAACGGAAGACGGGCATACAACCTCTCGCTGGCGCTCTAGAGATGTTCACAAAGGGCGTTGGGGTCAATGTCCCACGCGAGGTTTCCCTGCCGGGCGTTCCGGGGGCCGTCCCCGTGCGCTACGAAGTCGACCAGGAGCCTACTAATCCCTGGAACCTGCTGATGGGCTTTGAATGGGAGATCAGCCGGCATGTGCACTTTGTCCTCGAGGGCGGGGTAGTTGGACGTGAACAAATTCTCACTTCCCTAACGTATCGGTTCTGACACCCTGATTCCCGTTCCGTTTACGCCAACCCTCTTTTGGGGCGTGACCAGGCTGCTTCCAATACTCAAAGCAGTCTCAAATTTTTCGGCATAATTTTCGGCTTGTATCATCCGCGGGGCGGCGCGCATCATCGCGGCCGAATGGCCGAACTCATCAAGAGCAAGGACCATAACGCGACCCCGGGCACGCCTCCTGCCGTCGGTTTCACGCCAGCCGAAGGTCCCTCTCCGGAACAGGTTATTCCCAAGCCACCCGCCAGGAAGCCCGGATTTCTGAAGCGATTTTGCTCGAAGCTCTACAATTGGGTCGCCTTGATGATCGTAGTAGGCGCGGTGATGGGCCATTTCTGGCCGGCGGCCGGGGTGGCGATGCAACCGGTCGCAGAGGGTTTCATCAATCTCATCAAAATGCTGATCCCGCCGGTGATCTTATGCACGGTGGTGCTGGGCATCGCGGGCGCGGGCGGCGTGCGCAAAGCGGGCCGGGTCGGAGTCAAGGCGCTGATCTACTTCGAGGTCGTGAGCACTTTCGCGCTGGTGCTGGGTCTGCTGATGGCAAACTGGATCGGGCCGGGCAGGAGTTTTCACGCCGAGCCTTCGCAACTGGATCCCAAGCTGGTGGCGAGCTACGTGGAGAAAGCGCACCAGATGGGCGTTTCGGAGCATGTGCTCAAGATGATCCCGCGAACGCTTTTCAGCGCCTTTACCGAAGGCGACATTCTTCAGGTGCTGGTGGTCTCGGTATTGCTGGGGTTTGCGCTGAGCCGTCTGAAGCGGGAACACGCCCGCCCGTTGGTCCGGTTTTTTGAGAACATGAACGAGCTGCTGTTCGCCGTGATGCGCCTGATCCTGTGGGTGGCGCCATTTGGCGCCGGCGCCGCCATCGCGTTTACGATAGGCAAGTTCGGACTAAGATCGTTGGTGCCGCTCGGCAGTCTGATTGCACTGTTCTACATTACCTGCGCCTTATTCGTGTTCTTTGTGCTCGGGACCATCGCGCGTCTCGCCGGTTTCAACATTCTGCGGCTGCTGCGCTACATCAAAAGCGAGTTGCTGCTGGTGCTGGCCACCAGCTCATCGGAGTCAGCGCTGATCCCGTTGATGGAAAAGCTGGAGCGCATCGGGTTGTCGCGCTCGGTGGTGGGGCTGGTGGTGCCAACCGGTTATTCGTTCAACCTGGACGGCACGAACATTTATATGACACTGGCCTCACTGTTCATCGCGCAGGCACTGGGGATCGAACTGACACTCAGTCAGCAGATGCACATCCTGGTTGTGGCGATGATCACCAGCAAAGGCGCCAGCGGCGTGACGGGCTCGGGCTTTATCACGCTGGCCGCCACGCTCGCCGTAGTGCCGGATGTGCCGGTGGTGGGCATGGCCCTCATCCTGGGGATATAAATAGTTCCTCAAAGTTTTTTTTGTCCATAAAGACTTTGAAATTAACACAATAGTGATATAGCACTATATATCTAGCACAATGGCTAAAATCTGCAAAACTGATGCTATCAATTTCTGGTGAGGATGCAAGCAATAGAAATTCCTATTTATTAATTTTGGAAATATACCATGTACAGGCATTTCCAGAAACAGTTTATCGGTTTC
>DATDCV010000378.1:0-9460 GCA_036524155.1 Verrucomicrobiia bacterium | reverse complement strand
TGCCACGGTACCATCGTCAATAGATGTCATGGCGGTCACGAACTGGTTCATAGCGCCGATCACATCGGGCACACGCGCACTTTCAATGGCACTCAACGTGGTCGTTGATTCTTCCTGGTTGATCTCATCGGGCGTGGCGCGCACTTCGGTGAGATAGGTATCGTTGGTCACATAGGTGGAGACGATGGCGGAGGCAACACCGCTTCCATCCATGGTTGGGTTTTGAGCGAGCTGTCCGAGCCAGGCGGCATAGGACCAGCCATAGGCCGGGATAACCTCCTCGGGGGCGACCATGTAATTCGAGTATGGATAAAGCGTGCCGAAGACTTCGATCTGTCCCATCAAGCAGGCATCGAAACTGCGCGGCCCCGCCGGCCGCCCCGGTGATTGTGTCGTCTGCATAAACCGGCTCCATCCGCATACCGCAGGGCGCGAGCCCAGGTTTATCGGAGGTATGCGCCGGGTTCATCGGGTCCACATAATAAAGCACCTTCCGGGTGGGAGCTTCTGGCGGATGGGCCCGCAAGGGAGAAGCGATGCCGCCAAGCAGGATGACCCCACAACCCGCCGTCAGGAGGACAATGCCAATTCTTTTCATCTCAAGGAGTAGTTGCCGCCGCCGTCCAACGTGGGACGGCGGCAGCGGCGATTTTGCTTTTGCGCGCCGGTCAGGCGGCGGGCATCACCTCACAGGGGCGCATCATCTCGTTGTCTTCGTGCTCCACCATGTGACAGTGCCAAACGTAACGGCCGACGATATCGAAATGGGCTTTTACGCGGGTGATCTCGCCGGGGTAGATGATCACAGTGTCCTTTCTGCCCCTTTCCCAGGCCTCCGGCGCCCGGACCACGCCACGGTCGGGCGACAGGGGGTCGAACACTTCCCGGTTCAGGATCTCAAACTCCACCTGGTGCAAGTGGAAGGGATGGGCATCCTCCGTGAAATCGTAGACCTCCCATATTTCGGTGGACCCCACGATTGGGGTCTCCGTGACCTGATCCATCCATCTCATCGGCGTGCCGGCCGGCGCATCGGGATTCGACAGATCCACTTCACCCAGCAGGCCTATTTGCGGGCCGACGTTCGGCAACACTGCCGAGTCCAACTCGTTAAAGGAAACCTGCCTGGTCAAATTCACCGTACCCACTTCCGGGGGCGGAGGCAGCTTGAGCCTGTCGGGCGGAGTGCTAACATCCGCACCCGTTGAGGATACCACCCGAAACTGCATCACTTGTCCCGTCGTGTCGGGGTCGGCGATGTTAAAGTCCACGCCTGGCGTGCCGCCTCCAAACGGCTCGTCCGGTCCGAGGTTGAGCATGAGAATCCGCTCCCCTGCCCTCGCGCGGGAGAAATCGATGATGACATCGGCCCGCTCTGACGGCGCCAATAGGATCCTGTCCAGCATGGCCGGTTCGGGTAGGAACCCGCCGTCGGAGCCGATTTGCCAAATCGGCGTGCCGTTGCTGAGAGTCAGGAGTATGACGCGGGCATTGCAGGCATTCAGGATCCGGAATCGGTAGCGCCGCCGCTCGACGCGCAAGAAGGGCCAGGTGTTTCCGTTCACCACCATCGAATTGCCAAACACCTCCGGGTTCCAGAGCGGTGGAATGTCGCTGGAGGGCTTGTAGGGCCCCGCGAAACCGTCGAAGAACACGCGACTGTCGGGATAGAACAGGGAACCGTCCGAATTGAAACAACGGTCCTGAATTACCAGCGGGACCTCGTATCTCGAATCGTTCTTGCCGGGCAAGACTCCCCCCACCTGGTCACTCGGACCTCCGCGCAGAAGGTACATCCCACTCAGGCCGGCGTACATGTTGAGCCGGGTTACCCCAAGCGCGTGGGCGTGGAACCATAACGCGGTAGCCGCCTGGTCGTTGCGATACTGGGCCATCGCTGAACCAGGCTCCCATCCCGCTCCGTGCTTCTGGTAGAATTTGTCCGCGAAGTACTGGTACCAGGGGCCAACCTTCGAATAGCCGGCCGGAATGTTATTAGCGTTGGGCAGGAACCACATTTCCGGGTAGCCGTCGCTTTCCTCGTCCACGTGCGCTCCGTGAAGATGGGTCACATCCGGCACGGGCCCGGTGTAGGGTGAGCCATCCCCACCCTCCTGGTGGCCCGGGTCCGCCCAGTGCAGCGTCTGGTCCGTCGGCAGCAACGGAGGCAGGTACTTCCCAGCCGTGTCGACCAGGTCGTTGATCCACTTCACCCGAACCGGCCGGCCCCACCGCGCCTCGACACTGAAGGCGGGGGTGTGGAACGACCCCGCGGCACCGGGGCTTCCGTATGCCCACACCGTGGTCGGAGGCAAACCCGCCGGCAGCATTTGTTGCCGCACCTGGCGGATCGCGACCTCGTAGAAATCGACCGGGCCCCTGGCGGCGGTGATGACATCCTTCCGCGGCATCACGGGCAACCGGAACAGTGGACTGGCGTACTTCGTGATGGTGGTCGGATCGAGACTGCCGCCCGGCACTTGCGCGTTCGCCTGATAGGTCCCGCCCGTGCCGCGCAACAACATCGCTCCGCCCGCGATCCCGATGCTTTTGACGAAGGTCCTCCTGTTAATGGCTATAGGTCTGGATTGCTGTTTCTTCATATTTCCCTCAAACATGATTTTTGTTGGTGTGCTTCCCCGCGAGCGCCCACCGGGCGCGGGGAAGAACGTGATCTGCGAGGTAAGCAAGTAGTCCTGCTTACATTAATTATCAAGGTGGGTAATGCCCCCATCCCGGGCCGGCAGGCGCCGGTCAAGGCCGCACGCGCGCACCAACAGCCAGCGCTGGGGCCGGTCCGCCACGGATCTTCCCGAACCATGGCCCCAGGCGGGTGTTCAGTCGGCAAGAACCCACACCCCACGGAGCGGCAATAACCGGCCAGGATCGGCCAACTCGACGTGCGCGGGACACTGTGCGCACCAATCGGCGCTCCAAGGCGGCGCCATCGTCAAGCTGCCGGAGTTCACGCCGTGACCCTGGTTTGCTGCCGCCACAAAGAGTTTGAGTTCCTTGCATCGCCGCGGGCAAGCCAGCCTTCGTTCAGGGTAACTGGAATGCGCGGTAGTAGCGTCGTGTAGGGCTGCCGGCGTTTGGCACCGTATACAAGAATGGGTTAGTGGGTGTGGCGTTGGTGAAGACCGGCGCCCACCCGCCCAGGTCTGCGGACGCCTCGATCACGAGTGTGCCGGGCTGCAACACATCCTCCACCTGGAGCTGGAAATTGCCGTTCGCCAACTGCAAGCCGGTCAAGAACGGCGGCGGAACGGACGGGACGCAGACATACTTTACGGTCAGAAAATCGGAGCCCATCTGGCCGGAGGAGCCGACCCCGTAGGAGCCGCCCGTCACGATGACGTTGTTGCGGCTATCGATCGCCACCGCTGTGGGGTCGTCACCACCATTCGCCGGACCGTTGTAGCGGTTGGTCCACAGCGGCTGCCCAGCGCTGGAGTACTTGATGGTCACATAATCGGCGTTTTGGGCGCCAGAGGAATAGCCGGTGACGAGCACGTCGTTGTTGTGGTCAATTGCCACTGCCCGGGAAACCCTGCCTGGTTGCCCCGGGTTAGGGTTGCAGAGGTTGGTCCAAAGGGGCTCGCCCGCACTCGAATACTTAACCGTCGCGAGCGAACCGCCCGTCACAACCACGTTGTTGCTGGCGTCCAGCGCGAGGGCCACGCCCGAAATGGTGAAATTAGTCCATAGTGGCTCGCCGGCGCTCGAATACTTGATTGTCGTAGTCCCGCCCCCCACGATTACCTCGTCGTTGCTGTCCATCGCCAAGGCAAAAGGTCCCCCAGGGTAGCGATTCGTCCAGAGGGGCTGGCCCGCGCCCGAATATTTGATCGTGGCACAATCCACGCCAATTCCGTCGCTGCGAGAGGAAGTTCCCGTCACGATCACGTTGTCGCCACGATCCACCGCCACCGCTGTGGCCATGCCCCAGCTCGGAGACCCGGGCCCATTATAGCGGTTGGTCCAGAGCGGCTCGCCGGCACTCGAATACTTAATCGTCAGATACTCGCTCGAAATCGCGCTGGCGGCGGCACCATCGGAATACCCCGTCACGATCACGTTGTTGCTGCTATCCACCGCCACGCCCCAGGCGACGTCATATTTTCGGGCGCTAGTTGGAGGCCCGCTGTAACGTGCGGTCCAGAGCAGGACCCCATCGCTCGAGTATTTGACGGTGGCGAAATCGTATGCGGTGCCATCGCCCACGTCCATTCCCGTCACGATCACGTTGTTGTTGTGATCCAGCGCCATGGCCTGCGCTTCGTCATTGGAGTTGCCCGGTCCGTTGTGGCGCCTGGTCCAGAGCGGCACTCCCGCGCTCGAATACTTGATGGTGGTGTAGTCCCACAACGTTGTGCTGCTGGACGAAGTTCCCGCGACGATCACGTTGTCGCTGCTGTCCACCGCCACTGCGCTGGCCTCGTCATTAAAGCCGCCCGGCCCGTCGTAACGCCGGACCCAGGCCTCGACCGCGGTTTCAGTGCGCACCCAAGGTCCGGCATCGAGCTGAAGTTGCACCGCGCCCCAAGCTCCGTTATAGCCATCGACAGCGATGTGATAGGTTTGATTGGCGATGGCAGAAAAAGCCACTTTGCCGCCGAGTTCGGCACTGCTGGTTACCACCGTCAGTGCCGAGACTGAGGAGCCGGTGTAAACGGCCAAGAGAGTAAGAAAGCTGCTCCCGGAGGTGCTGAGGGTGACGGCGTGACTGCGGAGCGGCGTCCAGGTCCACCAAACGGAGGCGCCGCCCGGACTGTTGCCGTGGTTGGGTTCACCCGGTTCCTTAGTTGCGCCGGCATTGCTGCCAATAACGACGACACTGGTGCCGCTGATCCGGGTGCGATTGACGAACATATCATTGGCGAAAGGCGGTTGGGCCGTGAGCGCAAGCCGCACATCGCCCGAAGCTCCGCCATAGCCATCCACGACGATATGGTAGGTTTGGTTAGCGACGGCAATAAAGGCGAGCTTGCTGGTCATCCCACCTGGGGTATCTTCATTGTTGGCGACCAATGTCAAGGAGGACACTGAGGAACCGGTGTAAACCGCCAACTGGGTATTGAAGCTGCTCCCGGCGGTGCTGAGGATCACGGAATGATTGCCGGGTGCCGTCCAGGTCCACCAGACGGAGGCGCCGCCAGCGTAGATGGAGTGATCGGGCTCGCCGGGCTCCTTGGTTGCGCCCACGTTGCTGCCGGTCAAGACAACGTCGGTGCCGGTGATCAAAGTACTGCTGGAGAACCTATCGTTCGGGGGCGGCGGCCCGACCGTAAGCTCAAGCTGCACCGTGCCCCAATCTCCGCCATAGCCGTCTACAGCGACGTGATAGGTGTGATTGGCGGTAGCACCAAATACCACCTTGCTGGTGCTCACACCGGCGGCATCGTCATTGCCTGCCACTGCGGTCAAGGCCGATACGGACGAGCCGGTGTAAACGCCCAGAACCGTGTTGAAGCTGCTCCCGGCCGTGCTGATGGTAACCGCGTAATTGTCAGGCGCAGTCCACGTCCACCAGACGGAGGCGGCGCCAGAGGCGAAGGCATGGTCGGGCTCACCCGGCTCGCTCGTGGCGAGGACATTGCTGCCGGTCAGGACAATATTAGTGCCCGTGATCGGTGTGGAATTGGCGAACATATCGTTCGGAGGCGGGATTCCCGCTGTAAGCGCGAGTTGCACATCTCCCAGAGAGCCGAGAGAGCCGTCCACGGCGATTTGGTAGGTTTGATTGGCAATGGCATCAAACGTTACTTTGCTGGACCCGCTAAACTGGCCGGGGTCATCATCGTTGCTCGCCACCTCGGTCAAAGCCGAGACGGACGAACCGGTATAAACGCCCAGAAGCGTGTTGAAGGTGCTCCCGGCGGTGCTGATGATGGCGCGGCAATTGGCAGGGGCAGTCCAGGTCCACCAGATGGAGGCGCCTCCGAAGGAGAGGGCATGATCGGGCTCACCGGGCTCAACTGTTGCACCATCGTTGCTGCCGGTAACAACTATAGTGGTTCCGGATATCAGGGTGCGATTGACGAACATATCGTTCGTCGGCTGGGCTTGGCTGAGGCACACGCCCAGAGTAGTGACCAGAACTGCAAGAGCTGAGGTTTTCATAGGAAGTGCGTGGGTATGGAAGACCGGTTCGCAGACTTTCGACCGCGTCCAAAAAGGTGCAACGTCCATCTGGCCTGTTTTCACGTTGGCCTCACCGAAAGGCGACGGAGGGAGAAACTGAAGCGGACACTCCTGGGCTTGCCGCCTTCTTGATAAATCATCTCAAGCAAAGGGGACGGTGTCAACGACTTTTTTGGTGTCGCCGGATCAGAGCGCAGCCGGAGCAAGACCTCGTCGCAACCGTCGCGGGAAGATTCGTTATGAAGTGATTAAGGGCTTTCGAGGATCCATTCAGATACAGCCCCCGACTGGGATCCCTGCTTTCTGTTTTCCGCCTGCCGATTTTTCCCCTTCCTCCCCTACACGTGCGTTTCAGGCATTACGCGTTGCGTTTTACGCATTAGCCTTTCCGCCTCTGCCTCGTGGCAGCGGTCAGGCCCGCTGGCGCAGGATCTCGGCGGCCGCCTCGGCGTCGATGTCTCCGTGCTCCCCCAACGCGCCACCGCGGCCGGCCAGTCGGGCACGGACTTTTTCCGCCGCTTCAGCCGGAGAGATCCGGTAATCGCCCAGGCGTGTGGGCATGCCGAGCGAGTGGAAAAAAGCCTCGGTGCGCGCGATGGCTTCCGGCGCGGACTGGACGTTCCAGATCCTGCGCCCGAGCTGTTCAAGCTTGGCCTGCTTGCGCGCCAGTTCGTGCTGCCACACGCCCGGCAGCACGATCGCCAATGTCTCGGCATGGTCCAGGCCATAGAACGCGGTCAGTTCGTGGCCGATCATGTGCGTTGACCAGTCCTGAGGCACACCGCAACCGAGCAGGGTGTTGAGCGCCAGGGTCGCGCTCCACATAAACGACGCCCGGGCGTCGTAATTATTCGGCTCGGCAAGAGTCACGGACGCCACCTCGAGGAGCGTTTGAACGACGGACTCCGCAAAGCGATCCTGCAACGGCGCGGCCACCGGGTAGGTCAGGTATTGTTCCATCACGTGCACGAAGGCATCGGCAATACCGTTGCGCACCTGCTTGCGGGGCAGCGAAAAGGTCGTTTCGGGATCCAGCACGGAAAACACCGGGAATACGCACTGTGAAAAGAAGGCGCGCTTTTCCTGCGTCGCGCGGCGCGAAATGACCGCATTGCCATTAGACTCCGACCCCGTCGCCGGGAGCGTCAAAACCGTGCCGACCGGCAGTGCGCCCCCGACATTCTGACCGTGCGTGCACAAAATCTCCCAGGGATCCGGGCCGCTGAAACAGGCGGCCGCGGCGATGAACTTGGCGGCGTCCAACACGGAACCGCCCCCGACTGCCAACAGGAAGCGGACCTGCTCCCGCTTCACCAAATCTACTGCCCGAAGACAGGTTTCGTACGCCGGGTTCGGCTCGATGCCGCCGAATTCGATCAGCCGGTGGTCCTTGAGCGCCGCCTTCACCTGGTCGTAAACGCCGTTGCGGCGGATCGACCCGCCGCCATACAGCAGCAGCACCGGCCCCTCTTTCGGCACGCGACTGCCGATCTCGGCGATCATGCCACGACCGAACACGATCTCGGTCGGGTTCTTGTAAGAGAAGTTTTGCACGCTGATCAGTCCTTTCCAGGAATCTGCTTACGCGACAACAGGGACGCGTTCGAGCGCGTCCCCATTCCCGAATGGTCCTGGGCTTACCTGGCTTTCGGCAAAGCCGTCGTCCCGGCATAGACCGCGTTCTTGCCCAGAACCTGCTCGATCCGCAGCAACTGGTTGTACTTTGCCAGCCGGTCGGAGCGGCTGAGCGAGCCGGTCTTGATCTGGCCGCAGTTCGTCGCCACCGCGATGTCCGCAATCGTCGCATCCTCAGTCTCCCCCGAACGATGGCTGATGACCGCGGTGTACCGGTTCGTCTGCGCGAGCCTTACCGCGTCCAGGGTCTCGGTCAGCGACCCGATCTGGTTCACTTTCACCAGAATCGAATTCGCTGTCCCCGTGTCGATGCCTTTCTGGAGGAACTTAACGTTCGTGACAAACACGTCGTCGCCGACCAACTGGACCTTGCCCCCGAGCTTATCGGTGAGCGTTTTCCAGTTCTTCCAATCGCCCTCGGCACAGCCGTCTTCGATGCTGACGATGGGGTATTTGCCGCAAAGTTTCACGTAAAAATCAATCAGCTCGTCGCCGCTGACCGTCTTGCCGGTGCTTTTCTTGAAGGTGTAAGTGCCGTTGCCGTTGTAGAACTCGGATGCGGCGACATCCAGTGCGAGGAAGATCTGCTTGCCGGCTTTGTAGCCCGCGTCTTTCGTCGCCTGGAGGATCGATTCCACGGCATCCTCGACGCTGTCGAGTTTCGGCGCGAAGCCGCCTTCGTCGCCCACCGCGGTGCTCAGACCACGCTTCTTGAGAACGCTCTTCAGCGCGTGAAAGATCTCCGTCAGCGCGCGCAGGCCTTCGCTGAAGGTGGGCAATCCGTGCGGCATGATCATAAACTCCTGGAAATCGATCGGCGCATCCGAATGCGCGCCGCCGTTGATCACGTTGGCCATCGGCACCGGCAGCACTTTGGCGTTCGGCCCGCCGAGGTACTTGAACAGCGGCATGCCCAGTGCCTCGGCCGCCGCTTTCGCGGTCCCCAGCGATACCGCCAGGATCGCGTTGGCGCCGAGTTTGGATTTGGTTTCGGTTCCATCCAGATCCAGCATGATCCGGTCTACGGTCAACTGCTCGAGCGCATCGATCCCCTGCACTGCCGGCAGAATCTTCTCCCTTACGTTCTTTACGGCCTTGCTGACGCCTTTGCCCAGGAACCGCTTCTTGTCGCCGTCGCGCAGTTCGATCGCCTCATGCTCGCCCGTGCTTGCCCCCGACGGTACCGCCGCGCGCCCCACCGCGCCTCCCGCCAGGAGAACATCAACTTCGACCGTCGGGTTGCCCCGGGAATCGAGGATTTCGCGCGCTTTGATATCGTAAATGGTACTCATAATTTTAGTTTCAAATTCCAGTTTCTCTCGAAAGGTCCGCGCATGATAGTGCGCGCGCACGACGAGTCAAGGTTCGGGATCAACGGGGGAAGGTAGGGCCGCGCACTCCACATGTAGGACATGCCGATCCGGCAGCGGCCATTCTACCCTTTTGTCCTTTTCTGACGCCGTTCTTCACGCCGCCCGCTCCCAGGAAAACCGCCATACATCCCCGCTGCCCCTTGCCAGATGAGCTTCATCGGTTCGCCGCGATATCGCACGTCATGGGCGCCACACGGTTTGTGCGCCCACGGCGCGCCGATTGTTTGCCTGGTCCCAACCAGGCATTATTTCATCCGGTAAAATCGCGCCGTGCCGGTCGCTGGCGCCTCCGAGTCCACATACTCGAT
>DATDCV010000377.1:0-3686 GCA_036524155.1 Verrucomicrobiia bacterium | reverse complement strand
AACCGACCGTGACCCCGGGCGATCTCACCCTCGCCAAGCCGGACCCGGAGCCAAAGATCGACGCCGGCGAGGCTCCGAAGCCCCGCCCACGGACGCTGCAAGAGGCCAGGGCGCGCCAGCCTGACAGGTTGATTCCGGGCGTTAAGATGAAACAGGACGGCGGAGTCAGGCGCCGGCTGCCCGAGGCTGCCTTCGATGTGAAAGCCACTCTCTTTGGAGCCTACGAGTCGACCCTGGTCGCCGCCATCTCACAACGCTGGTGGGATTTATTAGACGAGCGGGGCTATGCTTCGGACAACCGCGGCAAGGTGGTGGTCAAATTCAGCCTGCATTACGATGGCTCGATCACCGGCGTGAAGATCACCGAAAACACGACCGGGGCGGAAGTCCTGGGCTACGTCTGTGTTAAAGCCGTCCAGGACCCCGCGCCTTACGCCCCTTGGCCGAGCGACATGCGCCACGAAATCGCCAGCGGCGTCCTCGACGTCCGATTCACTTTCTTTTACTAATCGTGCGCCGCGCCGGCTGACAAAATAAGGAACCAAATGGAACTTGTCGTTTATGCCTTGCTCATACTGACGTCAATCGTCGGCCTGACATTTGTGATTGAACGGGCCTTCGCCTTGCGGTGGCGCCGCGTGTTGCCGCCCGAGGTTGAGGCCGCCGTCCAATCCTGCCAATCCACCGCCGATGTGCCCATGCTACGGCGCGTCTGCCAGCAACACGCTTCCCCTATGAGCGCCTTGCTGCTCCTGGCGGTGGACCACCTCGACTGGCCAAAGGCCGAAAATGTCGACGCGCTCCAGACGCGCGCGCGCCGCGAAGTGACCAGGCTGGAACGCGGGTTGGTGGTTCTCGAAATCATCGTCGGCATCGCGCCCCTCCTGGGCCTCGTCGGCACCATCGTGGGCATGATTTCCACCTTTGCCGACATCGGCAATTCGGGCGTTCCCGATGCCGCCAGGCTCGCCCACGGCATCTCAACCATCCTGTGGGCCACGCTCATCGGCCTGCTGATTGCCATCCCCTCCCTCATTTTCTGGAGCTACTACAGCAAGAAGGTCGAAAACATCGCCGTCGAAATGGAGACCATCTGCGACGAGTTTATCCGCCGCCAATACCGGGAAGAGGTCACCCACAAGTAAACCATGCGCTTCTATATCCGCCAGCGGCGCCGGCCTCCCGCCGTCATCATTGTCGCGCTGATCGACATCTTGATCGTGATGCTGATCTTTCTCATGGTGACCACCACCTTCAAAGCACAACCCGCCATGAAACTCGCTCTGCCCGAGTCCACTCAGGCGCAGAAAACCGGCGCCAATGAGCAGGCGCCCGCGCTGGTCAGTATCGACCAACACGGACTCCTCAGATACGGACCCGATCAAACACCCCTCACGCTCGAGCGGCTAAAGGAGAAGGTCCTGGCCGAGGTCGCCAGGAACCCTGACCTGCGCCTCGCGATCGCCGCCGACAAAGCCGCTCCCTGGGGCCAGGTGGTGAAGGTCATGGATATCGCCAAGGAGGCCAAGCTCAAGCCTGGCACCGTCAATGCCTTCATGAAGGAGGCCAAGGGCCGCTGAGACCGTCGCGATCTGTCGCTCGCATCTGCGGCCAGGACGTCCCTTGCCTACAATTGGATTGACTTAAACAGGCGGTCGGCTAACCTGCTGGCATCAAAGCGCGAGCGCACGTCCGCCCTTCAAGAGCATCGGGTGGCGGGAGGGAAAAGCGAGAAGCGCCGTTGGACGCGCGTCTGCTGCCTGCGGGCTTGGGAACAGGGTCCCGGCGGTAGGAGCTATCGTCTCAACGAGGAAAGTCTTTGGCCACCTGCAGTATGGGCACGGCCGTGGTAAAAGTTCTACTGGTGGAAGACACAGCCTCCGATGCGGAGTTGCTGACCTTGGCCCTTCGCGGAGTCCCCCTGCAGCAGTTTGCCATTAAGCAGGCGCGAACGTGGGCTGAAGCCGCTCAGCACCTCGAGGAAGGGGAATTCGACGTGCTTCTGCTGGACTTGAACCTGCCCGACAGCCGCGGCCCGGAAACCTTCCTGCGCGCACGTGCCGCCACTCCCCGCCTCCCCATCATCGTCTTAACCGGGAATGACGACGAGCGCCTGGTGCTGGAAGCCGCTCGCCATGGAATTGAAGACTACCTGGTGAAGGGCAGCGCGGATGGCCGGGAAATCGCCCGCGCGATTCGTTTCGCCGTTGAGAGCAGCCGCGCACGGGAGACGCTCGGCAATTACAGAGAATTGGTACAAAGAATTCTGGAGACGGCCTCCGACGAGATCTACGCCAAGGACACCAACGGCCGCTATTTGCTGGTCAACACGGCGGCCGCGCGCACCCTCGGGCGTACCCCGGATGAAGTTATCGGCAAGGATGACCGGCAACTGTTTCTCCCCGACGATGCCAAGGCGCGGCAGGACGGGGACCGCTCCGTGCTTGGGAGCGGCAAAACGTCGTCTTTTGAAGAAACCATCACGGTCGCCAGCGGCGAACGGCGAACGTATATTTCCACCAAAGGCCTTTTGCGGGACGCGGCCGGCAAGACAACCGGTGTGTTCGGCATCAGCCATGATGTGACGAGCATGAAGCGGGCGGACAGGCGCCTGCAAGGGGTAGCCACCTTGCTGACCCTCTTCGCCGGCGGCCTTAGCCGCCGGGACTATTTGGAGTCGGTCGTAAAATTCCTCAAGGACTGGTGCGGCTGTCAATGTGTGGGGGTCCGGCTCCAGTACCCGGATGGACGGTTGCCTTTCGTAGCCCAGACGGGGTTCACGCCGGGGTTTCTCCGCCACGAAAACAGGCTCTCAACCCTTGCCGGGGGCTGCGCTTGCCTGCGGGTTCTGATGCGCCAGGCACGTCCCGCGGATGGCGACTGTCTCAGCGCCGGCGGCTCGCTCCTCTGCAACCATACCGGGCTGTGCGAGGATCATCTCGGCGCGACGCCGCGCGAGGCCGGCCACATCGCGTGCGTTAAAGCCGGCTACGAGAGTCTGGTGCACACCCCCATGCGCTATCGCGACCGGCTAATCGGTTCGATCCACTTCGCCGATGAGGAACCGAACAAGTTCTCGGCTGAAACCGTCTCCTTCATCGAAGCCGCCGCACTGCTGATCGCCGAAGCCGTGCATCGGCTGAACGTTGAAGGGGCGCTCGTGGAGAGCGAAGCCAGGTTCCGTTCGATGTTCGAGCGCCACGACTCCGTCATGCTGCTGCTCGACCCGGCAACCGGCGCCATAGTGGATGCGAACCCGGCAGCGGCGGCCTTCTATGGCTATTCGCGCCGCCGGCTTCGTCGCATGAAAATTGACGAGCTCCATCACTTGCCCGCCGAGACGGTCGGCAACGACTCGGTGCGCGCCTTTACGAACCTTCGCAAGTCGTGGGTCCTGCTGCACCGGCTCGCCAATCGCGAAACCCGCACGGTGGAAGGCCACTCTTCCGGCGTCAAAGTTCGCGGCCGGCGCCTGATCTTCTCCATCATCAACGACATCACCGAGCGCACTCGACTGCAGAAGGAAGTACTGGAGATCGGCGAGCGTGAACGGCAAAGAATCGGCCAGGACCTGCACGATTCTTTGGGGGGAAAACTAACCGGCGCGGCGCTAATGGGCAAAGCGCTGGCGCAGAAGCTCGAAGCCCTGGGGCTGCCCGACGCGAACCTCGCAACGGAAATCGTTC